>CANQDL010000028.1 GCA_947591105.1 uncultured Oscillospiraceae bacterium | reverse complement strand
GCCAGCACGTCGTCCCGGGCGTACTGGCCGTAGGCCCAATCGTACAGCGCCTTGTGGTCGTCCCAGTCGTCCGGGTCGGACAGGGTCACGCAGATCAGGGTCAGTCCGCCCCGCTCGCAGGCCGTGACCAGCGTCCGGCCCGCAGCCATGGTGTAGCCGGTCTTGACCCCAAACACCCCCGGACACTCCCGGAGAAGCCGGTTATGGTTTACATAATGATTCTCCCCCACCGTCCAGCTGCCGGTGGATACGACCTGGCGGAACGTCTCATGGCCCAGGGCCTCCCGGGTGATGAGCGCCAGATCCCGGGCGGTGGAATAGTGTTCCTCGTCGTCCAGGCCGTTGGGGTTGACAAAGTGGGTGTTCTCGCATCCCAGCTGCTGTGCTTTTTCGTTCATCAGCCCGGCAAACGCCTCCACAGAGCCCGCCGTCACGCAGGCCAGGCACACCGCCGCGTCGTTTCCAGAGGCCAGCATAAGCCCGTAGAGCAGATCCCGCACCGTCAGCTGCTGACCCGCTGTCAGATACATGGACGAGCCCTCGATCCCCGTCCACGCCCCGTCCACGGTCACCACCGTGTCCGGGTCACACCGCTCCAGCACCACCAGCGCGGTCATGATCTTCGTGGTGCTGGCGATGAGCATACGGGCGTCCGGATCCTTTTCCCATATCACCTGGCCGCTCTGCTGCTCCATCACCACCGCCGCCCTGGCGGACAGGGCCGGCCCCTCCCCCGCGGCGGCGGCCGGAGCGCCGGACAGGACAAAAAACAGCGCGGCAAGGACTGCCGCTGTGTGTTTTTTCATAATAAGCACCGCCTTTCAGCAGTGCTTATTATTGCCGCCCCTGGCGATTTTACCCGTTCTTTTTCAAATACTTGTCCAGATAGCTCTCCAGTTTTTCCAGCAGCTCCGGGGCCATATCCAGCAGCCGATCCGCCGTGGAAAACACCGGCGTCTGAACAGCCAGCATCCGGGCGCCGCCGTCCTTGGCCAGCAGGAACCCCACCGGCTCCACCTTCACCGCCGCGCCGCCGCCGCCCCAGATCCCGGGCTTGCCGGGCGCGCCGGTGGTGTCGTTTCCGCCGGAGGCCAGACCGAAGCTCATCCGGGACACCGGGATCAGCGTGGTGCCGTCCAGGGTGGTGATGGGCGAGCCCACCACCGTATTGGAGTCCACCATGGCGCGCATTTTCTCCATAGCGCCCTCCATCAGCTCGCTTACCGCTTGTTGTGCCAAGTTTGCATCATCCTTCCGTTTCGGCTTTACGCCTGTAACGGTAGTATTCCCGCAAAACCGGCGCTCCAAAACAGATCGCCGCAGCCAGAACATATCCAAGCCGCGCGTCCGCGGCCGCCTGTCCGACAAAGCTGGTCTTCCCGCCAAAGTCCACGTCAGTGCGCAGGTCGATCTCCCCCCTGGCAGGGCAAAGCCGCCTTACGCCCTCCATGGCGATGCCCGCCCGGGCATAGGCCATGACGGCGCGGCAGGGATCGTCCCCGCCCGCGGTAAAGCGCACGATCAGCCGCCGAAGCCGCACCCGGCCATGCAGATGTCCCGCCGCCCGGGGCAGACTGCCTGCGCCGGCGCGCAGGACGGGCCCGGGCACCCGGCGCAAGAGATCCTTCACGTCCCGATCCGCTGCCCGCGCCTGTCTTTTCACCGGCTCGCGGGGCAGCAGCTTTACGCGCACCGGCCCGGCCCGGGCGGTCAGGGACAACTCTCCCGACCGGTAGCGGGCGTCCAGCCCCACCGGCAGCAGGAGCAGCAGATCCACCGCCCCGATCAGGGCGGCCAGGACGATGATGGCGGTCAAGACGCAGCAGGAGCCTCCTTCGGTTGGGTATGTACCGGCTCCTGGGCCTGTTCCTGGGCAAGCTCCTGGGCCGCCTGCTCCGCCGCCCGCAGCTCGTCCACCTTCTGCTGCAGCTGCACGGCCGCATCGCTGCCGGAGATCTCCGGCAGGGGCGGGAGCTCCTCCAGACTGGACAGCCCCATGGTGCGCAAAAACAGCTCCGTCGTCCTGTACAGGGTGGGCCGGCCCACCGCGTCCAGCTGACCGCAGGGCTCGATCATGCCCCGCTCTGTCAGCACGCCCACGGTATAGGAGCTGTCCACGCCCCGCATCTGCTCGATGTACGCCCGCGTCACCGGCTGGAAGTACGCCACGATGGACAGCACCTCCAGGGACGTGGGAGAGAGCTTGGGCGGCCGGCGCTGCTCCAGGGCCCGGGTGATGGCCGCCGCGTGCTCGGGAGCGCTGTGCATTTGCAGCGAGTCGTTGAGCCGCACGATGCGGATGCCCCGCCCGGCGTCCTCATACTCCTGGGCCAGTTCCCTTCCCAGTTCCAGCACCGTATCCGTGTCCGTGTCCAGCACCATGGCGATGCGGTCGGCCCGCACCGGGTCGCCGGAGGCGAACAGAATGGCCTCTATGCCGCTTTTCAGTTCTATTTTATCCATAATCGATGTTCTCCAAAATGGCCTCGGTATCGCCGCCGGTGAAGCGCACGGCGTAATCGTCTCCCTCCCGGTCGATGGTCACGCTGCCCATGGAGCACATGGTCAGCAGGGACAGAAACGTGGCCACCACCTCCGAGCGGCTCTCCGCCATGGCGTACAGCGCCCGCAGGGACGAACGGCCCCGTTCCCGCAGCAGGCCGATCAGCTGGCGGCTCTTGTCCTGCACACTGTAGACGATGGGCCGGGGGATGGGCACCGCCGCCTGTTCCTCCCGCACGGGCACGCCCTTGCGCATCATCCCCGCCAGGGCAGCCAGCAGCTCCCAGCCCTCGTGATGGTAGTCGTAATGGCCGTACTTGGGCAGGGGCTCCCCGGGGGTGGAGTACAGCAGCGCCCCCGCCTCCAGGGCCTTTTCCATAGAGGGGATGCGCTCCTTCACCGCGGTGAAGCTGTCCCGCAGGCGCAGCTGCTCCAGACTGGTCATCAGCAGCTCCAGCTCGGAGACCTCCTCCGTGCCGGCCAGCAGGGTCTTGGTCTTGATGTACACCAGGTGGGAGGCCATCTGCACAAACTCGCTGGCCACCTCCAGATCCATCTGCTGCATCTGGGCAAGCCAGGCCAGGTACTGATCCAGAATATCCGCGATCTTGATGTCCCGTATCTCGATTTTGTTTTTCGCCAGGAGCATCAAAATGAGGGTCAGCGGGCCTTCAAAGTCCTGCATCTCCTCTTTCGTCTTGATGACGCCCTCCAGGTGAAAGGTGGGATTTTCCATATCAATTCACCAAGTCAAATCCAAACTGCGCGATGAAAAAGAGCTTGTCGTACATCCACCCGGTGACGTTGGACAGCACGCCGGACAGGCCGCCTGTGATCACCAGCGCCATCAGGATGAGCATTCCGTAGCGCTCATAGCGCATGAGCTTGTCATAGGCCCGGTCGCTCAAAAAGGCAAACAGGATCTTGGAGCCGTCCAGCGGCGAGATGGGCAGCAGGTTGAACACCGCCAGCGACAGCGACAGATACCCCGTCGTGGCCACCATTTGAAAAACCGCCTCGCCCAGGCCGCCCCCCTCTATGTACAAGGGCCTGTACAGCAGCCCGTACAGCAGCAGGAACACCGCCGCCAGCACCAGGTTGCACAAAGGCCCCGCCAGGGCGGTGAGAGCCATCCCCTGCCGGGGCTTTTTGAAGTTGTACATATTCACCGGCACAGGCTTTGCCCAGCCGAACCGGAACAGCACCATCATTACCAGGCCCCAGGGGTCGATGTGCCGCAGGGGGTTGAGAGTCAGCCGGCCGGCGTTTTTAGCCGTCCGGTCACCCAGCATATAGGCCACGGCGCCGTGGCAAAGCTCATGCAGGGTGATGCACAGCAGGGCCGGCAGGACGGAAAACAGGATATCCGTCAGCACCGACCAGTCCAGATTGCGGAATACGTCTGCAAATCCCATGTCACACCCGGGCGGCGATCGCCCCAAGAAGCTCCTGTCTGCCAGTGCCCTTCTCCGCCGAGAAGGGCAGCAGCAGCGTCTGCTGCTCCAGCGCCAGTGTCTGGCGTATCAGCGCCAGATTTGGCTCCATCTCCGATTTTTTCAGCTTGTCCCACTTGTTGGCCACCACCGCGCAGGGGCAGCCGCACTGGACAAAGAGCCCGTGCATCTGCTCGTCCAGAACCGTGGGCTTGTGGCGGCCGTCCAGGATATGCACGCCCATGCTGATCCGCTCGCTCTCGGCGAAGAAGTCCTCCATCAGCCGGCCCCAGCGCTCCCGTTCAGCCTGGGACACCTTGGCGTAGCCGTAGCCGGGCAGATCCACGAACCAGACGCTCTCCCCCACCAGGAAGTAGTTGATGTTGGTGGTCTTTCCCGGGGACGCGCCCACCCGGGCCAGATTCCTCCTGCCCAGCAGGCAGTTGATGACGGAGCTCTTGCCCACGTTGGACTTGCCCGCAAACACCACCATGGGCCGGCCGTCCCGGATAAAGTCCCCCTTCTTCCCGGCGGACTTTACGAACGCCGCCGGCTCAAACCGCATCTTGTTTTTCCTCCCGGCACAGGGCGGCGTCCAGCACGGTCTCCACCCGGCTGGCGGTGATGAAGTTCAGCGCCGCCCGGACGGTCTGGTCGATCTCCGCCAGATCCGGCTCGTTCTCCGCGGGAATGATGACCGTGTGTATCCCGGCCCGCAGGGCCGCCATGGTCTTTTCCCGCAGTCCGCCGATGGGCAGCACCCGACCCCGGAGGGTGATCTCTCCGGTCATGGCCACGTCCTGACGCACGGGCACGCCCGCCAGCGCGGACACCAGGCCCGTGCATATGGTCACTCCCGCCGAGGGGCCGTCCTTGGGCACGGCGCCCTCCGGGAAATGGATGTGGATGTCCTTATTTTTATAGAAATCCGGATCGACGCCCAGCTCCGCCGCCCGGCTGCGGATATAGGTCACCGCGGCGTGGGCGGACTCCTTCATCACGTCCCCCAGATTTCCGGTCAGCTCCAGCTTGCCGGAGCCGTCCATGACGCCCACCTCGGCGTCCAGCATCTCGCCGCCCACCTGGGTCCAGGCCAGGCCGTGGACAAGACCCACCTCCGCCTGCCCGGCCGTGTTGGTGTCCCGGTACTTGGCCGGGCCCAGCACCTCCTCCAGGCCGCCGGCCCGCAGGTAGCGGGATTTGATCTGCCCAGCCACGATGGCGGAGGCCGTCTTGCGGCACACCGCCGCAAGCTGCTGCTCCAGCCGGCGCACGCCGCTCTCCCGGGTGTACCGGGCGATGATCTCCCGCATGGCCCCGTCGTTGACGCGCAGCTGGTTGCCATTCAGGCCGTGCTTTTTCCGCTGTTTTGGCAGCAGGTGCTCCTTGGCGATGGCCAGCTTTTCCTCGTCGGTATACCCGGCGAACTCCACCACCTCCATCCGATCCAGCAGCGCTGGCGGGATGGTGGCGGCGTTATTGGCCGTGGTGATGAAAAACACGTCGGAAAGATCAAAGGGAAGCTCCAGGAAGTGATCCCGGAACTGGCTGTTCTGCTCCGGATCGAGGGCCTCCAGCAGCGCTGCGGAGGGGTCGCCCCGGTAGTCAGAGCCCAGCTTGTCGATCTCGTCCAGCACCATCACCGGGTTGCGGCTGCCCGCCTGCTGGATGCCGGCCATGATCCGGCCCGGCATCGCCCCCACATAGGTCTTGCGGTGGCCGCGGATCTCCGCCTCGTCGTGCACGCCGCCCAGGGAGATGCGGCACAGCTTCCGCCCCATGGCCCGGGCGATGGACAGGGCCACGCTGGTCTTGCCGGTGCCCGGAGGGCCCAGCAGACACAAAATGGCTCCCCGCTGATCCGGCGCAAGCTTGCGCACGGAGACGTACTCCACCACCCGCTGTTTGATCTTCTCCAGGCCGTAGTGGTCGGCGTCCAGCGCCTTGCGCACGGCCTCGGGGTCAAGGTTATCCTGGGTAGAGCGCTCCCAGGGGATCTCCAGACACACGTCCAGATAGCTGCGGATCACCGCCGCCTCCGCGCTGCCGAAGGGCTGCTTTGCCAGGCGGCCGATCTCCTTATAGAGCTTGTCCTCCACCTCTTTTGGCAGCTTGGCCCGGGCCACCGCCGCCCGGTATTCCTCCAGGTCGTCGGTATAGCCCTCTTCCTCGCCCAGCTCCGCCTGGATGGTGCGCAGCTGCTCCCGCAGGAACATCTCCCGCTGCATCTGCTTCATCCGCTTGGCGGCCTCTTCGTGGATGGACTGCTCCATGTCCAGAATGTCCAGCTCCCAGCGGATCAGCCGGTTCACCAGCGCCAGCCGGCGCATGGGCCGCAGCTCCTCCAGCACCATCTGCTTCTGGTCGTGGCGCATATAGATGTTCTGGGTCACATAGTCGGCCACATACCCGGCGTCGTCGCTGTGCAGGATGTCCCGCAGAATGTCCCCCAGATCCAGACCCGAGTTCTGGGCATACTTCTCCAGCAGACCGTAGCACTGACGGATCAGGGCCTCGGCCTTCACGGCGGTGCGGGGACTGTTGTCCTCCTCCACCGTCTCCACCTGGGCGGTAAAGTAAGGCTTGGGGCCGTTGAGCCGGGCCAGATATCCCCGGTTCACGCCCTCTACCATGAGCTTGGCGCCCTCCTCGTCGGGCACCCGCAGCACCTGCTGTATCCGGCAGACTGTGCCCACTTTATAGAGGCCGTCGGCGCCGGAGACAGTCTCGGCGGAGGCGTCCCGCTGGGCCACCAGATAGAGCATCTGGTCGGCCTCCATGGCCGCGTCCAGCGCCGCCAGGGACTCCGCCCTCTCCACGTCGAATATGAGCCGCATCCCCGGGAACACGCAGATGCCCCGCAGCGGTATGAGTGGATAGACCCGGTAACGGGAAACAGTTGTAGCTTCAGTGTCCATAAAATAACCTCATGGGCGCGTCGCAAAACGCGCCCCATCCCTTGGATCGCTCTCCCCGGACGGCGGATGGCTCATGCATCCGCCCCTGTCCCGGGGAACATTATACGGCGGGCGCGGTTTTGCGCCGCGCCCCGTGATCGGATTCATGATGCGTCCCGATCCAGCTGTCTGCGCCGGTAGATCACCGGGCGGGAGCCGTTCTTGACGCTGTCGGCGGTGATGATGACCGTCTCAATGCTTCTGTCGGAGGGCACCTCGAACATGACCGAGGTCATCAGCTCCTCCATGATGCTCCGCAGTCCCCGGGCGCCGATGTCCATGTCGATGGCCTTGTCGGCGATGGCCTCCAGGGCCAGCGGATCAAACTCCAGCTTCACGTCGTCGTAGGCCAGCAGGGCCTGGTACTGCTTCACCAGGGCATTTTTCGGCTCGGTGAGGATACGGATCAGATCCGCCCTGTCCAGACTGTCCAGGGTGGTGATCACCGGAAGCCGGCCGATGAGCTCGGGTATGATGCCGAACTTCAGCAGGTCATGGGACTGCACATGGGAGAGGATCTCCCCCACGTCCTTCTCCTTCCGGGAGGCCACCTCCGCCCCAAAGCCCATGCTCTTGCGGTCAAGGCGGTTCTCGATGATCTTCTCCAGCCCGTCGAAGGCCCCGCCGCAGATAAACAGGATGTTGGAGGTGTCCACATGGATGAACTCCTGGTGGGGGTGCTTGCGCCCGCCCTGGGGCGGCACGGCGGCCACCGTACCCTCCAGGATCTTCAAAAGCGCCTGCTGCACGCCCTCGCCGGACACGTCCCGGGTGATGGAGGTGTTCTCGCTCTTGCGGGAGATCTTGTCGATCTCGTCGATATAGATGATGCCCTGCTGGGCCCGCTCCACGTCGAAATCCGCCGCCTGCAAAAGCCGCAGCAGGATATTTTCCACGTCCTCGCCCACGTAGCCCGCCTCCGTCAGGGTGGTGGCGTCGGCGATGGCGAAGGGCACGTTGAGCATCCGGGCCAGGGTCTGGGCAAAGAGGGTCTTACCGCTGCCGGTGGGCCCCACCAGCAGGATGTTGGACTTCTGCAGATCCACGTCGCTCTTGCCCCGGTGCAGGATGCGCTTATAGTGGTTGTACACCGCCACCGCCAGGGAGATCTTCGCCCGATCCTGTCCGATCACGTAGTCGTCCAGGGCCCGCTTGATATCCCGGGGCACTGGCACCTCCTTGGGATCGAGCAGCTTGTTGCCGGCCGTCTCCCCCTCCAGGGTGAACTCGGGATAGTCCTCCTCAAAGTCGTCCCCCAGGATGCTCAGGCACAGCCGCACGCACTCGTCGCAGATATAGGCGTCGTTGCCGGCGATCAGCCGCTGCACCTGGGACTGCGCCTTGCCGCAGAAGCTGCATCGAAGTGTTTTTCTTTCGCCCTCTCTCGGCATAAATCTACCTCTTACCTTTTCGTAATGATCTTGTCGATTAGCCCAAAGGCCTGGGCCTCCTCCGCGCTCATGAAGTGATCCCGCTCGCAGGCCTCGGCCACCTCGTCGTAGCTCTTGCCGGTCTGCTCGGCCAGGATGCGGTTGAGCCGCTGCTTGACGGACTCAAAGTGCTTCAGATGGATGGCCATATCGGTGACCTGACCCTGGGTGCCCGCGGAGGGCTGGTGGATCATGATCTCCGCGTTGGGCAGGGCGATACGCTTGCCCTTGGCGCCGCTGGAGAGCAGAAACGCCCCCATGCTGGCCGCAAGTCCCACGCAGATGGTGGACACGTCGCACTTGATATACTGCATGGTGTCGTAGATGGCCAGGCCCGCCGTGACGCTGCCGCCGGGGGAGTTGATGTAAAACTGGATGTCCTTATCCGGATCCTGTGCCTCCAGGTAGAGCATCTGGGCCACCACAAGAGAGGCGGTGGTATCGTTGACCTCTTCCGAGAGCATGATGATCCGGTCGTTCAAAAGCCGGGAGAAAATATCGTACGACCGCTCTCCCCGGGACGTCTGTTCCACCACATAGGGTACTAAACTCATGCTGTATCGCTCCTTTCCAAGCATTGAAAGCCTATCCAAAACCTGCCGGGCTTATTCCGCCTCGGTCTTGGGCTCCGCCTTCTTGGCCGTCTTTTTTGCCGCGGGCTTCTTCGCGGGCTTAGCCTCCTCCGCCGCAGGCTCCTCCGCCTTTTCGGCAGCCTTTTTCGTGGTGCGCTTTTTGGGCTTTTCCTCGGTCTTGGGCTGCTCCTGCTCGGGCTCTTCGGCCTTCCCGGCGGCCTTTTTGGCCGTCTTTTTTGCCGCAGGCTTTTTCGCCGGCTTCTTCTCTTCCTCGGGCTTCTCCTCCACCGGCTCGGTGGGCACGCCGGCGGCATAGATGATCTCGGCGGCCTTGCGGGTCTTCAGATCCCCCTCTATCACTTCCTTGGACAGGGCCTGCTTTACCTGCTCGGCGGTCATGCCGTACTGCTGGGCCAGCTTTTCATACTCCCCGTCGATCTCCTCGTCGGTGACGGTCACAGCCTCGGTCTCGGCGATCTTATCCAGCACCAGGTCGGTCTTGACCCGACGGTCGGCCGTGGGCCGGCACTGCTCCCGGAAGGCATTCACGTCCTGCCCCAGGTACTTCAGATACAGCTCCAGGTTCAGGCCGTTCATCTGCAGGTTCTGGTCATACTCCCGGAGCATATTGTCGATCTGCTCCTCCACCATGGCGTCGGGGATCTCGGCGGTGATGTTGTCGCCCGCCTTCTCCAGCAGCGCGGAATGATAGGCGCCCTCCGCCTCGTCCTGGGCGGCCTTCTCCAGGCGCTGGCGCACGTCAGCCTTGTACTCCTGGAGAGTGTCGAACTCGGACACGTCCTTGGCAAACTCGTCATCCAGATCCGGCATCTGGTTCTCCTTGACCTCGTGGCACTTGACGTGGAACACGGCGGCCTTGCCCGCCAGGGATTTCTCGTGGTATTCCTCGGGGAAGGTGACGTTGACGTCCTTCTCCTCGCCGGCGCTCATGCCCACCACCTGATCCTCGAAACCGGGGATGAACGTCCCGGAGCCCAGCACCAGGTTGTGGCCCTCGGCCTTGCCTCCGTCAAAGGGCACGCCGTCCACAGTCCCCTCGTAGTCGATGACGGCGGTGTCCTCCAGCTTGGCGGGGCGTTCCACGGTCACGATACGGCTGTTGCGCTTGCGGATCTTCTCCAGCTCCTCGTCCACCTGGCCGTCGGTGATCTCCACCTTGGCCTTGGGGGCCTCCAGGCCCTTGTACTGGCCCAGGGTGACCTCCGGCCACACGGCCGTCACGAAGGAAAGGGTCAGCTCCTTGGCGTCGGACACGTCCACTGCCTTCACCGCGGGGTTGCCCACGGTGCGCAGATTCTCCTGCTCTACCGCAAAGCGGAAGGCGGCGGGAGCCAGATCGTCGGCCGCGTCGTCATAGAATACGTCCTTGCCGTACATGCCCTCGATGACCATCCGGGGGGCCTTGCCCTTGCGGAAGCCCTGGACGAATATCTTGCTCTTGTTTTTCAGGTATGCGCCGTTGACGGCCTTCTCGAACTCCGCGGCGTCGCACACCACGTCAAAGCTGACGGTGCTCTTTTCCTTCTTTTCTAAGTTCTTTACGATCATGGGTGACTTCTCCTTTTATTATTACGCGGGGAATGTGGTTAAAAATATATAGCAAAATGACACAGCATTGTATTTTACCAAAAATTACAGGATCTTGCAAGGTCTAAAATTGATCCCGTCCCCGGAAACGCAAATATGCCTTGTATTCTCCCAAAAACCGTTGAATGCCAGACGCAGGCTGTCCGCGTGCAGGTGGCCGCTGGCGCACACCTTCACCCCATACTGCCGGAACAGCGCCAGGATCTCCGGGCAGCTGTAGCCGCCGTACTTTGGGGGGTAGTGGAGAAAGACGTACTTCTCCCGCTCTCCCGCCGCCTTCAGGGACGCCTCCAGACGCATGATCTCCCGGTCGATGAGCTTTTTGTCGTGCTCCGTGCCCCGGCACTCATCGTAAAACCACCCCTTGGTGCCGCATATGGCGGCGTTCTCTCCGTAGGGGAATGCGTTGTTGTGCAGGATGGACACGGTGGTGATCCCATTTTTCTCCAGAAAGGCGCGCATCTTCGCCCCGGACGTCCACCAGTAGTCGTGGTTGCCCTTGAGCACGATCTTCCTGCCCGGCAGCCGGTCGATGAACCGAAAATCCTCCGCCGCGTCCTCCAGCTGCTGGGCCCAGCTGGTGTCCCCGCACAGCACGCACACGTCCTCGTCCGTCAGCGCGGAAAAGCCCTCTTCCAGCTTCTGCACATGGTTCTTCCACCGGGGGCCGAACACGTCCATGGGCTTGTCCGTCCCCAGCGACAGATGCAGATCGCCGATGGCATAAAGTGACATGGAATAAACGCCTTTCCCCGGGCAGATACTACCCGCGAGGTGAAATAGAGATGAACGAGAAGAAGAAGAATTGCGGAGGCCGGGATTGTATCAGCGGCGTTTGCTGCACCGTGACCAGCTGCAAGCATCACACTCTCAGCGACCAGTGCACCGCCACCCATATCAACGTCAAGAGTGAGGACGCCTCCACGAAGGCCGAGACCTTCTGCGGCACCTTCGCGCCTGTGGACACCTGGCAGTATGTGTAACCTCAGGGGACAGCGTTTCGCTGTCCTCTACATACGTCGCCACCCATCGGCTCCCTTGTGTAAAGGGAGCTGGCAGCGCCGAAGGCGCTGACTGAGGGATTGTCCTCACCGATGCGGCAACCCCTCCGGCCGCCTTTGGCGGCCACCTCCCCTTGCACAGGGGAGGCATTTGGGCTGGCAGTTATCAACAGCCTTATGCCAAAAACTCCGATACGGCCTGCTCCATCTCCGCCGTGGAGACCCACTTTTCAAAGCGCACCGCTTTCTTGCCCAGGCCGGACAGGGGCCGGGGCGCGGCCATACCGGTGAAGGCCGACAGCTCGTCCACCAGCGCGGGGCCGGTCTCGTCCGTCACCACGCCCAGCGCCTGGAGCACCGCGCCGCCGAACTTGAAGGGGCTGGCCGTGGACACCACCACCGTGGGACGGCTCTGGCCCTCCCGCCGGCGGATGTCCGCCAGCACGCGGCTGGCCACGGCGGTATGGGTGTCCGCCAGATATCCGTGCTCCTGCCAGAGCCGGGCGATCTGCTCCCGGCACTGGCCGTCCGTGCAGAAGCCGCCGGTAAATTCCGCCTGCACCGCCTGGCGCAGACTCTCGTCCACCGCGTATTTCCCCTGCCCGGACAGCTGGCGCATATAGCCGCCCACCTTCTGTCCGTCCCCGGTCAGGCAGTAGAGCAGCCGCTCCAGGTTGGAGGACACCAGAATGTCCATGGAGGGGGACGAGGTCAGATGGAAGGGCCGGTTTTTATCGTACACCCCCGTGGAGATGAAGTCGGTCAGCACGTTGTTCTCGTTGGACGCGCAGATGAGCCGTCCCACGGGCAGGCCCATGCGCTTGGCGCACCATCCGGCCAGGATGTCTCCGAAGTTGCCGGTGGGCACGCACATATCCACCGGCTCCCCCAGCCGGACGCGCCCGGCGTTGACCCAGTCGCAGTAGGCGGAAAAATAGTAGGCGATCTGGGGCGCCAGCCGGCCCCAGTTGATGGAGTTGGCGGAGCTCAAAAAGTAGCCCCGTCCGTCCAGCACATTTGCAAAGTCTTGATCGGCAAAGATCCGCTTCACCCCGGTCTGGGCGTCGTCGAAGTTGCCCTCCACGGCCACCACATTCACATTGCTCCCCTCCTGGGTAGCCATTTGCAGCTTCTGCACCTGGCTGACCCCGTCCCGGGGATAGAACACCATGATCCGGGTGCCCGGCACGTCCCGGAACCCCTCCAGGGCGGCCTTGCCGGTGTCGCCGCTGGTGGCCACCAGGATGCTCACCGTGCGCTTCTCGCCGTTTTTGCGCAGACTGGCCGTGAGAAGTCTCGGCATGATCTGCAGGGCCATGTCCTTAAAGGCGCTGGTGGGCCCATGCCACAGCTCAAGGTAGGCGGTGTCCCCATCCAGGATATGCAGCGGCGCCGCCTCCGGGCAGTCGAAATTGTCCCCATAGGACGCCGCGGCGATGGCCGCCAGCTCCTCGCCGGTAAACTCCTCCAGATAGAGCCCCAGCACCGCCGCCGCCCGGCTCCGATAGTCCATGCCGCACAGGCCGCGGATAAAGTCCAAATCCACCGCCGGGATCGAATCCGGCACATAGAGCCCGCCGTCCGGGGCGATGCCCCTGATGATGGCCTGAGAGGCGGTGACCGCCTGGCTTTCCGATCTGGTGCTGACGTATTTCATGTCTCGAACGCATCCTCCAAATGGTTGATCTCCGGCTTTTTTGTCTCCAGCCCCTGGGGGGCGTATATCTCTATCACGTCAAACCGCGGCTGGAGCCCGGTGGGATTTTGCTGCAGCCACAGCTCCGCCGCGGCGATGAGCCGCCGCTGCTTGGCGGTTGTGACGAACTCCGCCGCCTGTCCGTGGCTGTCGTCACGGCGCAGCTTGACCTCCACAAAGACCACGTACCGCCTGTTCCGGGCGATGATGTCGATCTCCCCGTGGCGGCAGGCATAGTTGCGGCCCACGATCCGGTAGCCACGGCGCTTGAGGTAGGCGCAGGCCGCGTCCTCTCCGAAGGCGCCCAGCAGCTTCTTATCGCTTGGCATAGAATTTCCTCAAAAAGGACGGCCGGTGCGCCGGGCAGGGGCCGTACTTCTCCAGCGCGGCGTAGTGCTCCTTCGTGCCGTAGCCCTTGTGCTTTTCAAAGCCATACTGGGGGTACTGCCTGGCCAGATCCAGCATCAGCCGGTCACGGGTGACCTTGGCCAGCACCGACGCCGCCGCGATGCAGGCGCACTTTCCGTCCCCGCCCACCACGCTCCGGGCTGGCACGGCGATGTCCCGGGTGGTGTTGCCGTCTATAAGCGCCAGCTCCGGCGCCGGCGAGAGCTGCTCTATGGCCCGGTTCATGGCCAGCAGCGCCGCGGAGAGGATGTTGATCCGCTCTATCTCCTCCACCGAGGCAAAGGCGATGCCGTAGCAGACCGCCCTCTCCCGGATCAGGGGAAACAGGGCCTCCCGCTTTTTCTCCGTGAGCTTTTTGGAGTCGTCAAGCCCCGGCAGGTCGCACCCCTCCGGCAGGATGACCGCCGCGGCGCACACCGGCCCCGCCAGCGGCCCACGGCCGGCCTCGTCCACGCCGCACACCAGGGCTATGCCCTGCCGGTGCAGACCGCTCTCATATTCATAGAGTGCCGCAAGGTCGCTCAAGACTGATCCTCCCCAGCTTGCCGCCGCGAAATTCGTCCAGCAGCACCGCCGCCATCCGCTCCGTATTCACGTGCCCTCCCGCCATGAGAAAGCCCCGGTTCCGGGCGCAGGTCTCCAGCATCTGCCAGCCCTGTTCCTCCTGCTCCGGCTGGAGCCTGTACCGTTCCGCCAGGGCCTTTGGATAGCGCTCCCGCAGCGTCACCAGCAGCTTTGCCGCCAGCTCCTCCGTGTCCAGCACCTCGTCCTTCACCGCGCCGGTAAAGGCCAGCCGGTCGCCCACCGCCGGATCGTCGAACTTGGGCCACAGGATGCCCGGGGTGTCCAGCAGCTCCAGCTGCCTGTCCACGGTGACCCACTGCTTGCCCCGGGTGACGCCGGGCCGGTCGGAGGCTGCCGCCGTCCTGCGGCCGCTGACCTTGTTGATAAAGGTGGATTTTCCCACGTTGGGCACCCCCACCACCATGGCCCGCATGGGGCCCGGCTTGTCCCGCAGGGCGCGCAGCGCCTGGGGAAGGTTCTTCACCCCCCGGCCGGACTGGGCGTCGCACTCCAGAAAGGGCACGCCGTTTTGCTTATAATACGCCCGCCAAAGGGCGGTCACATTGGGATCTGCCTGGTCGGCCCGGTTCAGAATGAGAAGGCGGGGCTTGCGCCCGGCGATGATGCCGTCCAGATCCGGATTCCGGCTGGCCATCGGGATGCGGGCGTCCGCCACCTCGCACACCACGTCCACCAGCTTCAGACTGTCCTGCATCATTCGCTCGGCCTTCTTCATGTGGCCGGGGAACCACTGCACGTCAGCCATCCGATCCTCCGACGCCGTAGATGGCGCCCATGCGGTTGAAGGGGAACATGCGGAACACGGCCTTGCCCATGATGATGCGGGTGTCCACAAAGTTGATGGTGCCCACCCGGCTGTCGCTGGAGTTGTTGCGGTTGTCACCCATGACGAACACGCACCCCTCCGGCACGGTGACCGTCACGGTGTTCTCGGTCACATCCTTCTCCGGGTCGATGCCGTAGACCTCATAGAAGGCGGGGTTCATGATGTCGTACCGGTCGTAAGTACGTTCCTTGGTATAGGTCTCGTCCAGAGCCTCGCCGTTGACGGAGACGATCCCCTCGGCAAAGTCGATGGTGACGGTCTGCCCCTCGGTGGCGATCACCCGCTTGACGATGGGCTCCCGCTTGAAGCTGTCCTTTTGCAGCACCACGATGTCGCCGTATTTATAGTCCCCCGCCAGGCGGGTGATGACGATCTTGTCCCCCTGGTAAAGGGTGGGCTCCATGGACTGGCCACGCACGTCGATGACCCGCGCCGCCAGCACAAACAGCAGCACGCACACGATGATGGCCACGACGATGCAGTGTATCCAGTCATAGGTATCCTTGAGCGGATCATAAGGGCGTTTTTCCGCCGTCTGCTGCTCCTGCTGTACGTCCTCCGGCTCCTGCACGGCCGGCTGGGGCGTAATATGTCTGCCCTTTCTGCCCATTGGCATACGCCTCCTTGCTCAAACCACCCGCTCCGGCGGCCGCCGGGACGGAATATCTCTTCTGGGCTTAACTAATGTATTATACTATAATATATCCCTAAAACGCAACAAAA
This sequence comes from uncultured Oscillospiraceae bacterium, assembly GCA_947591105.1. Classification (GTDB taxonomy): domain Bacteria; phylum Bacillota; class Clostridia; order Oscillospirales; family Oscillospiraceae; genus CAJOIG01. Next base: position 5,561 of record CANQDL010000028.1, on the reverse strand, counting down.
AAGAGGCTCACCGCCTCTTTTTTGCTGGTCTTTTCGGTTTTTACAGCTTCTCCCGAACCTTGGCAGCCTTGCCCACGCGGTCGCGCAGGTAATACAGCTTCGCCCTGCGGACTTTGCCCCGCCGGACGGTGTCCACGCTCACGATGGTGGGAGAGTGTACCGGGAAGACCTTCTCACAGCCCACGCCGTAGGAGATACGGCGCACGGTGATGGTCTCGTTGATGCCGCCGTGCTTCTTGGCGATCAGGGTGCCCTCGAACGCCTGGTTGCGCTCACGGTTGCCCTCCTTGATGCGGACGGTGACGCGGACGGTGTCGCCCACGTTCATCTCCGGCAGCTCCGGCTTCATGTACTGCTGGGTCAGTGCATTGATGAGATCCATGGTAATAACCTTCCTTTTATAGACGTTCATACCGGGAATAGCTCTCATCCGGCAGCGGACCGCCCTGATAGACGCATACAAACATGCTCTGGTATATTAGCATACTTTTCCGCCGTATGCAAGTATTTTTGCAAAAAACTTTCAAAATTTACCGAAACGGCGTCATATCCTCCTTGAACGCCTCCAGGCGGGTGAAGCGGAAATAGGCCGGCGCGTCCTGGCCCAGCGCCGCCATCATCAGCTCCGGACTCACGGTGGGCTCCTGGGCGTGGAGGATCAGCTGTGCCTCCACCCCGCCGGCCCCGTCCGTGAACCGGGCCAGACGGATGGCCGGGGCGATGTCGTCGGTGCGCACGCCCCGTTTGGCCCGGTGCTCCACCGGTATGGAGCTCTGGGCGAAAAAGTCCTCATAAAACGCCCCGTCCCGGCCGCCGCGCATCACGCCCTCCAGCCGCAGCCAGCGCAGCTCCGCCCCCTTGCAGGGGGCCTCATAGGCTTCCAGGGCCTCGATCCCCTCGGGCATACAGGGGTTGAGGATCTCCGGCAGCGAGCCCAGATCCCGATCCTCCGTCAGGGCAAAGTCCATATACTCGCACAGACTTGCCGTGCCCACGGACAGGGGCAGGATGATGGATATCTTCGCGTGGGGGTTGAAGCCCTCGCTGTATTTGAGAGGCAGTCCCGCCCGGGAGAAGGCCCGCTGCATGGTGCGCATCAGATCCAGGTGGGAGATATACACCGCCCGGCCGGTCTTGGCAAATTTCAGACGCAGTTTATCCACGGCACACGCCCTCCTTCAAAAGGCTGGCCGCCCCGCAGCCGGCGCAGCCCGCCCGGCAGTCCGGGGTGAGCACGCCCTCATAGGCTCTGGCCCGCTCCCGCTCCAGGTGCCGCCGGGACACAGCGCAGTCCATGTGCTCCCAGGGCTGCAGCTCCTCCACCGGCCGGCCACGGGTGCCGTAAAAGTCGATGTCCAGCCCGCAGGCGGGAAACGCCTCCAGCCACCTGTCCAGACAGAAGTACTCGCTCCAGCTCTCCAGCCGTCCTCCCCGGCGCCAGACCTGCTCGATCACGGCCCCCACGCGCCGGTCTCCCCGGGCCAGGGCCGCCTCCACCAGGCTCATCTCTGCGTCGTGCCAATTATAGGTAATGGATTTGGCCTTGGCCAGCGCGTCGGTCAGAAGCTTCACCCGGCGCAGATACTCCGCGCGGCTGATCTGCTCCTCCCACTGGAAGGGGGTGTGGGGCTTGGGGATGAACTCGGAGGTGCTCACCGTGATGCGCACGCCCCGGGCCTTGTTGGCCGCGTACTGCTTCCACGTCCAAAAGACCTTTTTCGCCAGTTCCGCGATGCCCAGCACGTCCTCGTCCGTCTCCGTGGGCAGACCCAGCATAAAGTAGAGCTTGACGTTGTTCCACCCGCCCTCAAAGGCGATGCGGCAGGAGCCGAGAAGATCCTCCTCGGTGACGTTTTTGTTGATCACGTCCCGCAGCCGCTGGGTGCCCGCCTCAGGGGCGAAGGTCAGGCCGCTTTTGCGCACCTGCTGCACCCGCTGCATGATGTCCATGGAGAAGTTGTCCGCCCGCAGGGACGGCAGGCTCAAGCTCACCCCCCGGGGCCGGCAGTAGTCCAAAAGCCCGTCGCACAGCTGGGACAGTCCCCGATAGTCGCTGGTGCTCAGACTGGACAGATTCAGCTCCTGATAGCCGGTGTTCTCCAGGCTCTCCCGACCCAGGCGCAGAAGCGTCTCCGGGCTGCGGGAGCGCACGGGCCGGTTGGTGTGCCCCGCCTGACAGAACCGGCAGCCCCGGATGCAGCCCCGGAACACCTCCAGACTCACCCGGTCGTGGACGATCTCCGTGGAGGGCACCACGGGACTGGTGGGATAGTAGCAGCCGTCAAAATCCTCCACGATCCGCTTGCGCACCTTGGCCGGCGCGCCGTCCTTGGGCGTGATGGACGCCACGGTGCCGTCGTCGTTGTAGGCGATATCGTAGAGGCTGGGCACATAGACCCCCTCGATCTGCGCCGCCGCCCGGAGGAAGCGTGGCTTGCCCCACCCCTCCTGTTTGGCCTGGCGGTACAGCCGGATGACCTCCCTGTCCACATCCTCGCCCTCGCCCAGAAAGCACAGGTCGAAGAAATCCGCCATGGGCTCGATGTTGCAGATGCACCCGCCCCCGGCCATGACCATATGGCGCAGGCCGGGCCTGTCCTCCGCCCGCAGGGGGATATGGCCCATATCCAGCATGTCCAGCACCGTGGTATAGGCCATCTCGTAGCCCAGGGAGAAGGCGATGATGTCGAATTCCTCCAGCGCGTCGCCGCTCTCCAGGGCCCACAGGGGTATGTCCTCCCGGCGCATGGCCTGGGCCATGTCCCCCCAGGGGGCGAATACCCGCTCGCACCACACCCCGGGCATCTCGTTGATGATCCCGTAGAGGATCTTCATGCCCAGATTGGACATGCCGATCTCATAGGTGTCGGGAAAGCAGAAGGCAAAGCGCACGTCCACCTGGGACTTGTCCTTCACGATCTGATTGTACTCTCCGCCCACATACCGGGCGGGACGCTGTACCTGCCGGAGCAGGGCGTCGATCTTTTCATTCATTTCCATAGGCACAGTTTACCGCAATCGGGGGAAATTGGCAAGCATTCCCATCCAAATTCCCGCCGCGGCCGCCGCCACGGAGCGGATATACGCCCCTGTGAAAAACACCCCCAGTGCGCACAGCGTCCCGGTCACCCGCAGCACCCGCTCCGCCGCCGCCGGCGACATCACCGTCTCCAGGGCATACCGGGCCAGCCGCCCGCCGTCCATGGGCAGCACCGGCAGCAGGTTGAACATGGCGGCCAGCATGGCCACCGCCCCTGTGTAGATGAGAAAGGGTATGTCCGTGACAAAGCACAGCAGCGCAAAGAAAAGCCCCGCCAGCGGCCCCGCCGCTACGATCCCCATCTCCTGCCGCCCGGTCAGATCCCCGGCGTAGTCGATCACCGGCCCGCAGCCGGTGATACGTATGCCCCGCAACGACGCGCCCGTCAGGAACATGGCCGTCAGGTGCCCCAGCTCATGGGCCAGCGCCGCCGCTCCGAAAGCCGCCAGCGCCCCCACGCCGCCGGCAAAGTACAGCGCCGCCGCCAGCAGCACGAAGCCCGGGCTGACCGTCAGCGCCAGTCCATCCACGCGACCGCCTCCCTGGGCAGGGCATACTCCTGCTCGCTTATGAGCTGCTGCACCGCCGGAAGCGCCAGCGCGCTCACCCCGGGCAGATACACCTTCATCGCCGCTGCGGCCGCCAGCAGCGCCGCCGCGATCATCAGCCGGTGAAATGTCATCATGATCCCTCCCGTACAAGCTATGCCCGTCCCGGAATTTTATGCTTGCAATCCACGGCGCATGATGCTATAATTTGAAAGCTGTCAGGCGTGCAGGTGTAGTTCAATGGCAGAACATCAGCTTCCCAAGCTGAATACGAGGGTTCGATTCCCTTCACCTGCTCCACGTCGGAAGTTTTTTGAAGATGCCGCGGGCCTCGCAAGCGAGGCTGCGGACATCGGTCAAAAAACTTCCTCCTTCTCCCCATGAAACCCACTTCGTTGGGCTTTCATGGGGGCCCCAAACGGGGGGAATAAGGTATCGGGGTGTAGCGCAGTTGGTAGCGCGCTTGGTTCGGGACCAAGAGGCCGGGTGTTCAAGTCACCTCACTCCGACCATTACAAAAAAGCCCGGAACGCCTGATTTTCTAGGCGTTCCGGGCTTTTTTCTTCTCCCGGCCCTAAATCGGAAAAAGCGGTAAAAAGCAGGAAAAAGCAGGATTAAAGTGGACACCAAAGTGGACACCTATCTCACGCACAAATCCCCGGCGGCTCAATGCCTCCGGGGATTTTCTTTCCGAGGAAATTCCGTTTTTACTCTTTGCCCGGCTCCGGGTCATCCTCCAGCAAGTCCTCAATATGGCATCCCAGCGCCCGGGCGACCTTCCGAAGCTGGTACACATCCCGGGGCATCCTGACCCGCCTGGCCCACTGATCCAGCGTGATATAGGGAACCCCGCTCCGGGCCGCCAATTCCTGGCGGCTTATCCCGGCGGCCAGACACATCTTGTCGATAGGGGCCATCCCGTCCCGCTCCCGCAACTTCATCTTATACCCTCCTGTGTTCGGATTTGCCTCTATTTTAATTCACATGAATGTATTTGTCAATCTGTCAAATTATACATTCACACGAATGTAATTTTGTACACTTTGCCACTTGCATTACATTCACATGAATGTTATAATAAAACCATCAAAAGAAAGGAGGGAACGTCAATGAAGCGAGACAAAAGAAAGGGCGGCAAGGCCCAGCCCGACACGCTGATGAACCTCGTCGCCGCAATCTTGAATCTCGTAACTGCGATTCTTCTCTTGATAGAGAAGCTCACAGAATAGAGGCGGGGGAGGGAAACCTCCCCTGTATAGGAAGAATACCAGATATTTTAGGAGGTGTCAAGATGGATATTTTGATTTATGGCCTCATCATTGCAAGTATCGTGATCTCCGTGATTGTAATAGCAAAGAACATCAAGAAATAAGGAGGAGAGGACAAACACATGAAGATGGTAAACCCGAAGGGCGAGGCGGTGTATTACAACATCGTCGAAAAGGACGGCCATTTCCGCTATATCGTGAAGGGCATCGGCTCGACCACGATCAAGGGCCGGGATCGCCAGCGCCTGAAAAGCCGTACCTTCACCCAGCAGGCCCAGGCGGAGGGATATTTGAGGCGCAACGGCTTCATTTGCGTGTGAGTTGTTCATCTCTCTCGCAAAACACCCCATAATCCTTTTCTGACAGAAAAAACGCGCACGTTCCCAGCGTAGGTGATAAACTGATACCCCCGGAAAACAAAAACGCTCACAGACCCCAAAATCTGTTTCAAAATGAAAAGCGGGCCGACGATGTACAGCCCCAGGGAAAGTGGACAGGGAAAAGAAGAGCTCCCTGCGTAGGAAATAAGATTTATGCGGAGTGGCGAAGCGAGAGCGGCGCCACTCCAGTCTTTAACTGGATGCGCTCATGGTTGTAGAAGTGGATGAAGCTGTCAATGCGTTCATTGGCCTCCTGGAAGGTTTTCGGCTTGTGCCTGTAAATGCACTCCGTTTTGAGGATGGAGAAAAAGTTTTCAGCCATAGC
>CANQDL010000027.1 GCA_947591105.1 uncultured Oscillospiraceae bacterium | reverse complement strand
TTGAGGTACTTGCCCTCCTTCACCACGTACTCCCGGGCGGTGATGGTGGTGATGGTGGGGGCGTAGGTACTGGGCCGGCCGATGCCCTTCTCCTCCATGGCCCGGATGAGGGTGGCCTCGGAGTACCGGGAGGGGGGCGCGGTGAAGTGCTGCTCCGGCTCCAGCTTTTCCAGAGCCACGCTCTGTCCCTCATGCAGCTCGGGCAGGGGCTTTTTCCCGCCGGTCTCGGGCTCCTCGTCCTCCCGGTTGTCGTCGTACACGGCGGTATAGCCCGGGAAGGCGATGCGGGAGTGGTAGGCGCGGAAGAGATGGCCCTGGCACACCGCGTCGGCGGTGATGTTGTCATATACGGCGTTGGCCATCTGGCTGGCGGTGAACCGCCCCCAGATCAGCCGGTAAAGCCGGTACTGCTCCCCGGTCAGGCTCTTCTTCACCTGCTCGGGGGTCAGGCTGGGGATGCTGGGACGGATGGCCTCATGGGCGTCCTGGGCGTTGGAGCCGGCCCGGAAACGCCGGGGCTTGCCGGGATAGTATTCCTCCCCGTAGTGGGAGCGGATGAACTGCCCGGCGGCGGCCAGGGCGTCCTCGCTCAGGCGCAGGGAGTCGGTACGCATATAGGTGATCAGGCCGATGATGCCCTCCCCCTCCACCTCGACGCCCTCGTAAAGCTGCTGGGCGATGCTCATGGTGCGCCGGGGGGTCATGCCCAGCCGGCGGGAGGCCTCCTGCTGGAGGGTGGAGGTGATGAACGGCGGGGAGGGATTGCGCTTTTTCGTGCCGTGGGTCACCCCGGCGATGGTGAAGGGCTTTCCCTGCACTGCGGCGGCCACAGCGTCCACCTCCGCCTGGCTGTGCAGCTCCTGCTTTTTCTTCTCCGTGCCGTGGTAGAGGGCCTGAAAGGGCTCCCCGCTCTGGGTGCGGAGGGTGGCCGTCAGGTGCCAGTACTCCTCCGGCTGGAAGGCCTGGATCTCCTGCTCCCGATCCAGCACCATCCGGGTGGCCACGGACTGCACCCGCCCGGCGGACAAGCCCTTGCGGATCTTCCGCCACAGCAGGGGGCTGAGCTTATAACCCACGATCCTGTCCAGGATGCGCCGGGCCTGCTGGGCGTCCACCAGATCCTGGTCGATGTCCCGGGGGTGGGCGATGCCCTCCTGTACCACCTTTTTGGTGATTTCGTTGAAGGTCACCCGGCGGGCCTTGCCGTCGGGGATATCCAAAAGCTCCTTCAGATGCCAGGAGATGGCCTCGCCCTCCCGGTCAGGGTCGGTGGCCAGATATACGGTGTCCGCCCGCTTGGCCGCCTTGCGGAGCTTGTCGATCACGTCCTCCCGGCCCTTCACCGGCTGATAGTCCGGTTCAAAGCCGTGCTCTATGTCCACGCCCAAGGTGCTCTTGGGCAGATCCCGCAGGTGGCCCATAGAGGCAGTCACCTTATAGCCGCTGCCCAGGTATCTCTCAATGGTCTTTGCCTTCGCGGGGGACTCCACGATGACCAGATCGGTCTTTGCTGCCGCCATCTATTTACCTCACTCTGTCAAAATTTGCGCGTATACCGCTTGCCCGTCCCGACGCTCACCCGGCCCGCCACCTGGAGCATGGTCAGCGCGGCCAGGGTCTCCGGGGCGGACAGGCCCGACGCGGCGATGATGTCATCCGCGTGCATATCGGGCCGGGTCATCACGGACAGCACCTTCCGCTGACTTTCCGGCAGGCCGTCCAGGCTGTCCGCTACGTGGTCAATATAAACTATGTCTTTGGGCTTGTCAATCTCTTTTTTAATATGTATCTTTGCCGGTTCCTGGCGCAAAAGGTCATTCCGGCTCTCGTAGGCGCGCAAAACGTCGCTTCCCCGGGTCACAGGGACGGCCCCCTGGCCGATCAGGTCGTTGCATCCGGCGCTGGCATAGGCGTCCGCGTTGCCGGGCACGGCGTACACATCCCGCCCCTGCTCCAGCGCGTGGGCGACGGTGACCATGGCGCCGCTGCGCCGGGGCGCCTCCACCACGACCACCCCCAGGGACAGGCCCGTGATGATCCGGTTGCGCTGCTTGAAATCCCCGGCGAACGTGCGCATACCGGGCGGATACTCGCTCACCAGCGCGCCCTGCGCCCGGGTCTGGTCGAAAAGGGGCCGGTTTTTCGCCGGGTAGACCTGGTCGATGGCCGTGCCCAGCACGCCGATCACCTTCCCGCCGGCCCGCAGGGCGCCGTCCATGGCCGCGGCGTCGCAGCCCTCCGCCAGACCGGAGGCCACGATCCCTCCGCCCCGGGCGATGTCCGCGCCCAGGCGCTCCGCCATCCGCAGGCCGTAGGGCGTGGCCTTGCGGGTGCCCACCACGGCCAGCAGCAGCCCCTCGTCCACCGGGGGCATCGTCCCCCACACGTACAGCGCCGCGGGCGGATCGGGAATGTGGCGCAGCCGCTCGGGATAGTCCGCGTCCTGGAGGGTGACGATGGCGATACCCTTCTCCTGACAGCGGGCCAGGGCCCGGGAGGCGTCCTCCAGGCTCTTGTCCATGAGCTTATCCGCCTCCCGGGGCTGGATGCGGCTCTCCGCCGCCAGAAGCTGCTCCCGGGACGCGAAGAAAACCGCCTCCGGCCCGCCCAGCGCCTCCGTCAGGCGGTATTTGATCAGTGGCCGCACGCCGCTCACGCAGCTGAGCCATACCCAGTATTTCAGTCTGGCCACGGCGCTCTGTCACCGCCTCCCCCGAATTTCCGCTCCGCTCATATCTGCTGCCTTACCATCTCCCACATGACCACCGACGCGGCCACGCCCGCGTTCAGGCTCTCCGCCCGGCCGGTCATGGGGATGCGCACTGTCCCGGCGCACAGGGACAAAAGCTCCGCCGTCAGGCCCTTTCCCTCGTTGCCCACGGCCACCGCCAGCGGCCCGGCGGGAAGCGCCCGCACGTCCGCGCCGCCGGGGGCCAGAGCCGCGCCGTACAGGGGCAGGCCCCTGAGCGCGTCCGTCAGGCCGGACAGCTCCGTGCGCGCCACGCTCTGGCGAAAGACGGCGCCCATGGAGGCCCGGACGGTCTTAGGGTTGTAGGGGTCGGCGCAGGCGCCGCACAGCACCACCAGTTCGATCCCGAAGGCGTCCGCCGTGCGCAGCACCGTGCCCACGTTGCCCGGATCCTGCACGTTCTCCAGCACGATGGCCCGCCGGAGGCTCTCCGCCGGGGGCACAGGCCGCATCCGCACGGAAAACACCGGCCCGGGGCTGTTCTGCAGAGGCGACACCGCCCGGAGCACCTCCGGCGTCACCAGGCGCACCGGCAGTCCGGGGATGTCCTCCGCCGCCAGCACGCACGTCACCTCCGCCCCGGACGCGACGGCCTCCTCCAGCAGGGTGCTTCCCGCGCACAGATACTCCCCCGCCCGCTGCCGGGCCCCCGGGTCGGAGCCCAGGGCCGCGAGGCGCTTGACCAGCTGGTTTTGCCGTGAGCGTATCGGTTCCATCTTCTTCCCCCTGGGGCGGTTTTCTCTCAAGTATAGAACTTCCCCGCCGCTTTGTCAATTTGACGCAAGCGACGGGGGCCGTCCGCAGGCGGCACCCGGAAGATCCCTTATTCTTCCCGGCGGGCTCCGCCCCGCCTCCCGGCCTCCATTTTGGCCCGGAAGGCGGGCAGCGCCGCCGCCCCCGGCCCGGTGACGGGCCGTATCCACCGGCCGGAATAGAGATGCCGCTGCATGAGCGCGTACCGGATGGGCTCGTCAACATAGCAGCACAGAAAGATCCCCCAGTAGGGCAGCTTCCACACAAACCCCGACAGCAGCACGCACGGCAGCACCATCGCGTACATAAAAAGGATCTCCAGCACCGTGCCCGTCACCGCGTCCCCCGCGGCCCGGTAGGTGTCGTTCTGTATCCAGTTGCCCATGCGTATGACCGCCACCGCCACATAGATGGCCAGCATCCGCACCCCCGCCTCATAGGACGGCCCCGACAGGCTCATGCCGGTGAGGATGGGCCGGTTCAGGGCCAGCAGGGTCAGTCCGGCCAGCAGGATGAATCCGCTGCACATATACACCAGCCGCCGGGCCTGTTCATACGCCTGATCCAGCTCCCCCGCGCCCACGCACTTGCCCACCAGCACCGAGGATGCGTTGGAAAATCCGGCGAAGAAGCCGATGATGAGCCCCTCCAGCGTGCGGAACACCGCCAGCGCCGCGATCACGTGCTCCGGCTGCCGGCCCAGGGTGACGTTGAAGACCATGTTCCCCACGCCGATGAGCACCTCGTTGCATATGATGGGAAAGCACTTGGTGAAGTACCGGCGCAGATGATCCCGGCTCCAGCGGAAGTGGTTCCGCACCCGAAACAGATAGGGATAGCCCGTGGCCCGGGCCATGCCGTATATGGCCGCCACATTCACCGCCGCGGCGCAGGCGGTGGCCAGAGCCGCCCCCCGGATGCCCATGGCCGGAAAGCCCAGATGGCCGTATATGAACACCCAGTTGAGCGCGATATTCGTCCCCACCGAGGCCACGGAGGCCGCCATAGGGATGCGCACCCGCTCCGTGGCCCGCAGCAGACTGCTCATGGCCATGGAGAACACCTGCATGATATAGGCAAAGCCCACGATGCGCAGATACTGCACGCCGATGCGGCGGATGGCCTCCTTATCCGTATAGATCCGCATGACCAGGCCGGGGGCGAATATGGCCATGCACCCGAAAATGGCCGCCACGGTCATCATGCACGTCCACGTCATGCCGTAGGAGCGCTCGATGCCCCGGTCGTCCCGGGCGCCCCAGTACTGGGAGAAGAACAGCATCCCCCCGCCCACGAAGCCCCAGTACCCGGAGAACAGCAGCGAGGAAAATTGGGCGCACAGCCCCAGCGCCCCCACGGAGAGCTCCCCCAGGGGCGCCACCATCATGGTGTCCACCATGCTGGCCGTGGTGGTCAGCAGGTTTTGCAGCGCCACCGGGATGCCGATGCGCGCCAGTTTTTTCAGAAAGGGGCCCCAGGCGAACGCCGTCTCCGGCCCGGATTTGTTTGGCATGTCTCGTCCCTCTGTCCACACAAATGCCCGCTCTGTCCCGCGCCCTTCCCGGGCGGCGGCAGGCATGGCATATGTTAACACACTTTCCCGCCTCTGTCCACGGCCGGGGAAAAAACAGCTTTCGTTTTGTCCCTTTCGCCCTTTACATTGATTGTATTTTGCTATAAAATGAGGTAAGTCAGATCGATTTGCCCGGCGGGGGCGGGGTGGTTTCCGCCGGCCGCTGGTTTGGAAAGAGGGGCCGATCATGATACGAAAACTGCTGGGGCGTCTGGTGCCGGCGCTGCTGGCCGCCGTGACGCTTCTGTGCGCTGCTGTTCCCGCCGCCGCAGCCGGGGAGAAGCCGGCGCTCTCCCTCACCGAGGAGGAGCAGGCATACCTGGAGCGCAGCGGCCCGCTGAAGGTGGGCTTTGTACAGGATCGCATCCCCGTCTCCTTCTCCGACGGCAGCGGGCAGCTGGCGGGCATATCCCGGTATATCTTCGACCGGCTGGCGGACTTGAGCGGATTACAGTTTGAATATGTGCCCCTGCCCGCCGGGGACGTCACATACGACTACCTGCTGGGCGAGGGGTTCGATCTGGTCACCAGCGTGGAATACAACCAGGAGAACAAAAAGGCCCGGGGCATCCTGATCAGCGAGCCGTATCTGACCAGCCGCAAGGTGGTCGTGGCCCGGAACGATCTGGAATTCAGCTATTCGGCGAACCTGAAGGTGGCGATCTCCACCGGCTCCCAGACCATCCGCAAGGTGCTGGGCAGCGCCTATCCCAACTTTGAGCTGGCGGACTACAGCTCCATCACGGACTGCTTCGACGCCGTCCGCTCCGGCCAGGCGGACATGATGATCCAGAACCAGTACGTGGCGGAGTACTGGTTCTCCAAGCCCGCCTATGAGGAACTGAAAGTGATCCCCGTGCTGGGCATGGACGACCAGCTTTGCTTTTCCGCGGTGGTGCCCTTCGATCCGGAGACCGGCCTGCCCCAGGCGGGCGACGGTCAGATCCTCATCGACATCCTGGATAAGGCCATCGCACAGCTGACGGAGGACGAGGTGGGCACCTACACCATCCAGGCCATCATGGAAAACCAGTACAGCCTCACCCTGGGCGATTTTCTGTACCGCTACCGGTACCCCGCCATCGCGCTGGGCGCGTCGGCGCTGGTGATCCTGATCCTGGCGCTGCTGCTGCTCCGGCAGCGGGTGCTGTCCGCAGAGGAGCGGGCCAACGCGAAGGTCAAGGGGGAATTTCTGTCCACCATGAGCCATGAGATCCGCACGCCTCTCAACGGCCTGGTGGGACTGAACTATCTCATGAGCCAGCGGCTGGATGACCCGGATCGGCTGGCCGGATATCTGCGCCAGTCCACCACCACGGCCAAGTACCTGCTTGGCCTGGTGAACGATATTTTGGATATGTCCCGGATACAGGACGACCGGATAGACATCTCCCATGCGCCTATGGATCTGAAACTGCTGACGGACACGGTCGTATCCGTTGTCCGGGGTTCCATGGCGGAGAAGGGACTCACCTTTGATACGGACATCTCCCTGCCGTGGCCCTGCGTGGAAGGGGACGAGCTCCGGGTGCAGCAGGTGCTGCTGAATCTGCTGGACAACGCCCGGAAATTCACCCCGGCCGGCGGGAAGGTGACCCTTCACGTGGCCCAGACCGAGATGCCCTCTGGCGCCATCCTCACCCGGGCAGAGGTGTCCGACACCGGCCGGGGCATGAGCGAGGAATTCCAAAAGAAGGTCTTTCACTCGTTTGCCCGGGAGCTGGACACCGTTTCCAAGGGCAACCAGGGCACGGGCTTGGGCCTGCCCATCAGCCTCAATCTGGCCCGTCTGATGGGGGGCGATCTGTCCTTCACCAGCCGAAAGGGCGAGGGCAGCGACTTTGTGTTCACCTTCCCCGCCCAGCGGGCGGTCATGCCGGCGGACAGCGGCGATGCCGGCCAGCCCGCCGGAAAGGACGGCCGCCAGGTGCTCGTGGCCGAGGACAACGAGCTCAACGGGGAGATCCTGATGGATCTGCTGACAGACGAGGGATACCGGGCCGTCTGGGCCAAAAACGGCCGGGAGGCGCTGGACGCGTTCTCCTCCTCCCCCATGGGGACATATAAGGTGATCCTGATGGATCTGCTCATGCCGGAGATGGACGGTTTTCAGGCCGCAGCCGCCATCCGGGCCCTGGATCGGCCGGACGCCGGGACAGTGCGGATCGTCGCCTGCACCGCCAACTCCTCCGACGAGGATCGGGAGAAGGCCGCCTCGTGCGGCATGGACGGTTTTCTCGCCAAGCCCATCGACATCGACATCCTGATCCAGACCCTCTCCGCCCTCTGACCGGGCGCCCTGCGCCACAGACGCGGCGGCGTCCGCGTCCGGGAAGATGGTCCGTCTTTTCCCGCCGGACGTTTTTTCTGTTGCATCGGGCAGATTCCTATGATAGGATAGACCCAACGGCCAGGAACAAGCGGCGGCCATACCGTCGTTTGCTCCTTTTTTACACTGTGATCATCCGGGCGCGCACGCCGCGCTTTTATCTGTCAAAGGAGCACTATGAAGACTCTGAAAAGAACCGAGAACAAAGCGCTCGTCTGGGACATCGTCTTTATCGGGGCGCTGGCGGCCTTTATCGTACTGTCCTTTTTCCTCTTCATGCGCGACAACACCCGCCGCATCCTGGAACAGAACGACAGCTTCATCCAGGCGGCCACCGAGCAGAAGGCGGAGCGGCTCAGCGAGCTGCTGTCCGCCTCCCAGAGCAGCGCGGAGATGATGGCCCAGCTGTACGGCTACTCCATGACCAAGCCGGCGGTGGACGCCGAGATGCTCCAAGATATGACCGACCGCTCCTCCTTTGACTATGTGGAATTCATCTCCCTGGACGGGATCGATCTGACCGCCGACGGCAAGACGGCGGATCTGTCGGATCGGCCGTATTTCCTGGACGGCATACAGGGCAACAGCGGCCTGTCCGTGATCTACAATTCCCGGATCACCAACGAGACGCTGCTCATCTTCTACGCCCCCTTCTACCACGACGGGCAGATCAACGGCGTGCTCAGCTGCATCCTGCGGGGAGACACCATGCTGCACATCCTCAGCTCGGATTACTTTGGGGTGGAGGGCTCCGCCTATATCCTGGCCCGGGACGGCAGCGTCATCCTCGCCGCCGGGACAGACAGCACGCCGGAGAACCTTCTGGAATCGCTGCGCAGCAAAAACCGCATCGCGCCGGAGGATCTGGAGCGGCTGGAGCAGACCCTTGACCCGGAAAACGACATAGACTACTGCACCTTCAACTACAAGGGCAGCCAGGGCTCCGGCAGCGCCTACGCCCTGACCCTGGCCGGCGGCGAGTGGGTGCTGATGCAGACCTTCCCCTCCTCCGTGGCCGGCAACATGACCCGCCAGGCCGACTCCGCGGGCATCCGCCTGGAGATTCAGCTGGCCGCGGCCTTCCTGTGCTACGTGATCTACCTGGTGACCAAGGGCCGGATACAAAAGCGCAGGCTGGTCTCTGAAAAGCAGAAAGCCTCCCAGATCGTCAGCGCCGTCACCGGGCTGTTCGCCCGCTTCGCCCTGGTGGACTATGAGACGGACACCTACGAATACCTCCAGGGCAAAAAGAGCGACGCGCCGGAGAAGGGCGTCTACTCCCAGCTGGTGGCCCACCTGGCCCCCAAGTACGTCCCGGACGAAAACAGCGGCGAGCCCATGGGCCGGATCATCGCCCAGCCCTACGTGCAGCGGCACCTGACCCAGGACGTGCCCTATCTGCAATATGAGTACCAGATCGACCTGGACGGCCAGCGGTGGGAGAACCTGTCCATCCTGTGCCTGCGGCGCAGGGACGGGGTGCCCGTCCAGGTGCTGTACGCCATCCAGGACGTGACCGTCCTGAAGGAGCAGGAGCTGGAGATCCGCCAGGCCATGAAGAACGCCTCCCAGGCGGCGGAGGCCGCCAACCGGGCGAAATCCGAATTTCTGGCCCGCATGAGCCACGACATCCGCACCCCCATGAACGCCATCATGGGCATGACTGCCGTGGCGGCCATGCACCTGGACGACCAGGAGCGGCTGACCGACTGTTTGAGCAAGATCACCATCTCCAGCCGGCATCTGCTGGCCCTGATAAACGACGTGCTGGACATGTCCAAGATCGAGAGCGGCAAGGTCACCCTCTCCGAGGAGCCCTTCTCCATGGCGGACATGGTCAAGAGCGTCGTGACCATCATCCAGCCCCAGGCCAACAGCAAGCACCAGCAGCTGAAGGTGCACATCTCCAACGTGGAGCACGAAAACGTGCTGGGGGACATCCTGCGGCTCCAGCAGGTGTTCGTGAATATCCTGGGCAACGCGGTGAAATTCACCCCCGAGGGCGGCAGCATCACCTTCTCCATCCAGGAGTGCGCCCCCATGATCCACGGCATGGCCAGCTACGAGTTCGTGTGCGAGGACACCGGCATAGGCATGGACGAGGGGTTCCTCAAGACCATCTTCGAGCCCTTCAGCCGCTCCAAGAGCTCCTTGAGCCAGAACATCGAGGGCACCGGCCTGGGCATGTCCATCACCCGCAACATCGTGCAGATGATGGAGGGCGACATCCGCGTGGCCAGCCAGCCGGGCAAGGGCTCCCGCTTCACGGTGCAGATCCACCTCAAGCTCCAGGACGGCACGGCGGAGGACGTGGAGGAGCTGGCCGACCTGCGCATCCTGGTGGCCGACGACGACAGCGCCAGCTGCACCGCCGCCTGCGAGATCCTGACCAGCATCGGTATGCGTTCCGACGGCGTCTCCAGCGGCGACGAGGCCATCGAGCGCGTCACGGCCGCCTGCGGCGGCAGCGACGAGTACGCGGCCGTGATCCTGGACTGGAAGATGCCCGGCAGGGACGGGGTGGAGACCGCCCGGGAGATCCGCCGTCTGGTGGGCGAGCACCTGCCCATCATCATCCTGTCCGCCTACGACTGGACGGACGTGGAGGCGGAGGCCCGGCAGGCCGGCGTGCGGGCGTTCATCGAAAAGCCCCTGTTCCGCTCCCGCCTGGTCTACGCCCTCAACTCCCTGCTGTCCCAGAGCGGCCAAAAGGCCGTCCCCGTGCCGGAGCAGATGCAGCAGGACAGCTTCGCGGGCAAGCGGGTGCTGCTGGTGGAGGACAACCAGCTCAACCGGGAGATCGCCCAGGAGCTGCTGGGCTTCATCGGCGTCAGCGTGGAGCAGGCCGAGGACGGCCGCCAGGCGCTGGACATGGTGCGGCAGAGCCCGCCCCACTACTATGATCTGGTGTTCATGGACATCCAGATGCCGGTCATGGACGGTTATGAGGCCGCCAGGGCCATCCGGGCCCTCGACCGGCCGGACGCCGGAAGCCTCCCCATCATCGCCATGACCGCCAACGCCTTCGCCTCCGATATCCGCCAGGCCAAGGACGCGGGCATGAACGGCCACATCGCCAAGCCCGTGGAGGTCGATAAGCTCATGGACGTGCTGAAGACCTGGCTCCGATAAACGACTCCATCCCCCCTGGGCGCGCCGCGAAACGCGGCGCGCCCTTTTTTCGTTCTCCCCTTGCTTATGGCCCCGATCCATGCTATACTTTAGTGTAAAATAACTGGTATCTATACCCATTTTCACGGAGTCAGGAAAGATGATAAAAGGAAAGATTCTGATCGTTGACGACTCGGAGATGAACCGCTCCATTCTGGCGGATATGCTGGAGGACGAATACGAGATCCTGGAGGCGGAGGACGGCGAGCAGGCCGTGGCCGTGCTGGAGCAGCATCACACCGACGTGGCGCTGGTGCTGCTGGACATTGTGATGCCCCGGCTGGACGGCTTTGGGGTACTGACGGCGATGGAGCGCAGCGGCTGGATCGAGGATCTGCCGGTCATCATGATCTCCTCCGAGAGCGGTTCGGCCCAGGTGGCACGGGCCTATGATATGGGGGTGACCGATTTCATCGGCCGGCCCTTCGACGCGCTGGTAGTCCGCCGGCGGGTGGTCAACACCCTTCTTCTGTACGCCAAGCAAAAACGCCTGATGGGCATGGTGGAGGAGCAGATCCGGGAGACGGAGCGGCAGAGCAGCCTGATGGTGGAGATCCTCAGCCACATCGTGGAATTTCGCAACGGCGAGAGCGGCCAGCACATCCTGCACGTGCGCACCCTGACGGATTTTCTGCTGCGGGCGCTGATGCACAAGACCGACCGCTATGGTCTGACCGGGGACGACATCAACCGCATCAGCGTGGGCTCCGCCCTGCACGACATCGGCAAGATCGTCATCGACGAGCACATCCTCAACAAGCCCGGCAAGCTGACGGCGGAGGAATTTGCCGTCATGAAGACCCACGCCATGAAGGGCGCGGAGATGCTGGACGCGCTGGA
Organism: uncultured Oscillospiraceae bacterium; assembly: GCA_947591105.1. Lineage (GTDB taxonomy): Bacteria > Bacillota > Clostridia > Oscillospirales > Oscillospiraceae > CAJOIG01. The sequence continues at coordinate 10,884 of CANQDL010000027.1, read as the reverse complement.
GGTACACCGGGACGATCCCATGGTTCGCTCCGCCTATGAGATCTGCCGCTGGCACCACGAGCGGTGGGACGGCCGGGGCTATCCCGACGGCCTGGCGGGTGACGACATCCCCATCTCCGCCCAGGTGGTGGCGCTGGCGGACGTATACGACGCGCTGACCAGCCCCCGGGTATACAAGCCGCCCTTCTCCCACGAAAAGGCCGTGGAGATGATCGTGGACGGCCAGTGCGGCGTGTTCAACCCGCTGCTGCTGGAATGCCTGACGGAGAACGCCGAGAGCATCCGGCGGGATCTGGACGCCGACAGCGACCAGACCGTGATCCGGGAGAGCCAGAACATCGTAAAGGATTCCGTCCGGCCCGCCAACAACGACGCCACCGCCTCGGAGCGCACCCTGCGGCTGCTGGACTACGAGCGGATGAAGCACAGCTTCTTCTCCGCCATGACCAAGGAGCTCCAGTTCGAATATACCGTCTCGCCCCCCTCCCTTACCATGAGCAGCTGGGGCGCCCAGGCGCTGGGTGTGGAGGAGATCATCCCGGAACCTGCCAAAAACGAAAAGCTCCGAACCGTAATGGGCGACGACGGCTGGGGGCAGTTCTCCTGGGAGATGCGCCAGACCACCCCCGACTCCCCCACCGTCAGCTTTGAGTGCCCGCTGACCTACAACGGCCAGACGCGCTGGCACCGGATCGTCCTGCAGACCAGATGGACGTCCGACACGCCCCCGAAATTCGAGGGCGCGCTGGGCAAGGCCTTCGACATCCACGACACCCGGGAGAAGATGTCCGCCCTGGAGAAGAAGGCGGCGCGGGATTCCATGACGGGCCTTTTGAACCGGGCCGCCGCCATGGAGCGGATCAACTCCCGTATCCAGGATCGGCCGGAGAGCAACTATGCTCTGGCCATCTTCGATCTGGACTTCTTCAAGTCGGCCAACGACAGCCGGGGCCACCAGTTTGGCGACCAGGTGCTCAAAGAGGTGGCCAAGCGCCTGACCCACAGCGTGCGCAGTTCCGACATCACCTGCCGGGCGGGCGGAGACGAGTTTCTGCTGTTTTTGGAATACAACACCGATCTGGAACGGACCATCGACCGGATCTTCCACGATCTGTGCGGCCCCTACGGCGACTACGACATATCCGTCACCATGGGTGTGGCGCTGCCGAAGGCGGCCGGTCTGGGCTACGAGCAGCTGTTCCGCGCGGCGGACACGGCGCTGTATGCCGCGAAACGGGCAGGACGCGGTCAATACTGCTTCTACGACAGCTCCATGCGGGATGTGCTGTCGGCAATATCGGATATCGACGAACAAAAGGGAGGATCATGATATGACACTACAGGAATGCTACAAGGCCATGGGGGCCGATTATGACGACGTGCTGGGAAGACTGCGCAGCGAGCGGCTGATCCAGAAATTCGTGTTGAAGTTCCTGGATGACCACAGCTTTGAGCTGCTGTGCTCCTCCATGGAGAGCGGCCAGTGGGACGAGGCGTTCCGGGCCAGCCACACCCTCAAGGGCGTGTGCCAGAACCTGGGCTTCACCCGGCTGGGCCGCTCCAGCAGCGAGCTGACGGAGGCCCTGCGCGCCGGGAACACGGACGCAGCCGCCGGCCTGCTGGAGCAGGTCAAGACCGATCACGCCGAGACTGTGGCCGCCATTCGCACCACGCTGGCCGGCACAGAGACCCGGGAGCATCACCCGATCATCCGCACCCCCTCCGGAAAATGATCTTCCTGAAAGAGGTCTCACGATGAAGAAAAAGGTACAACGGGAAGGCAATGTCATCGAGACGCTGATCCTGATCGCCGTCATTGCCATCCTGTGTCTGACCGCCTATTTCCAGATAAGCAAGAACATCCGAAGCCGCTCTCTGGGCCGTCTGGAGGAGGGCGTGAACACCGTCATGGAGGAGGTCAAGTCCAAGCTGGAGTGGGACAGCGGCATCCTCAACGCCACGGCGCAGATCATCGAGGCGACCACCTTCGCCGACGGTGACAACACCCTGGACGTGAACTCGCTGCTGGAGACCATGCGCAGCGTGGAGCCCCTGTTCTCCACCATGAACCTGGGGGTGTTGCTCTCGGACGAGCGGGTGGTGAGCGCGGACGGCACGATCACGGACATATCGGCCATCGACAGTATCTCCTTTGCCACCGAGGCGCCCCTGGGCGAGCACGTATCCAACCGGGTGCAGAGCGTGGGTTCCCACGCCGACGTGCTGCGCCACTTCGTGCCCATCACGCAAAACGGCCAGACGGTCGCGCTGCTGTACGGCGTGACCCGTCTGGACGAGCTGCCCGCCGCCCTGAACATCGGCAACATCTATAACGCCTCCGCCAGTGTCTACATCATCGACACACGAAACGGCGACTTCATCATGGACACCTACCACGGCACTCTGGGGAACATCGACGACTTCTCCACGAAGGCCGATCCCACCCGGGAGACGAAAAACGGCAAGTCCTGGGACGAGTATACCCGGGACATCATCGGCCTGAACACCGGCTATGTGGTGTTCCGCACCCCCAAGACAGGCGGATGGGAATACATGTACTACGCTCCCGCCGGGATCAACCAGTGGGCTATCGCCGTCTCCGTCCCGGAGCGGGAGGCCTTTTCCAGCGTCTTTGCCGTGCGGAGCGTGTGCATCCTGATCGGCTCGCTGATGGCGGCGGCGGTGACCGTGTACTACCTCATCATCCGCCACCGGGCCAAGCTGGCCACGGACGCGGCGGTGGAGCGGGCCGTGCTGGAGGAAAAGCTCAAGAAGGCCGAGGCCGCCGAGCGGGCCAAGACCACCTTCCTTTCCAACATGAGCCACGATATCCGCACGCCCATGAACGCCATCATCGGCTTCACTACCCTGGCGGAGACCAACCTGGACAACAAGCCCCGGGTGCAGGAGTATCTGGCAAAGATCCTATCCTCCAGCAACCACCTGCTCAGCCTTATCAACGACATCCTGGACATGAGCCGCATCGAGAGCGGCAAGCTGAACATCGAGGAAAAGCCCTGCTCCATCTCCGACATCTTCCGGGATATGCGCAACATCATCCAGACCCAGATGCAGGCAAAGCAGCTGAATTTCTTCATGGACACCATGGACGTGACGGACGAGGACATCTTCTGCGACAAGCTCCACGTCAACCAGGTGCTGCTGAACCTTCTTTCAAACGCCATCAAATTCACCCCCGCCGGCGGCTCCGTCTCCCTGATGATCCGGCAGAAGCCCGGCGCGCCCCACGGCTACGGCTCCTATGAGATCCGGGTGAAGGACACGGGCATCGGCATGAGTCCCGAGTTTGCCGAGCACATCTTCGAGCCCTTCGAGCGGGAGCGCACCTCCACCGTCAGCGGCATTCAGGGCACCGGCCTGGGCATGGCCATCACCAAGAGCATCGTCAGCACCATGGGCGGCACCATCGACCTGCACACGGAGAAGGGCAAGGGAACGGAATTTATCATCCGCTTCCAGTTCCGGCTCCAGTCCAATCCCAAGCAGGTGGAGCGCATCCGGGAGCTGACCGGGATGCGCGGCCTGGTGGTGGACGACAGCTTCAGCACCTGCGACAGCGTGACGAAGATGCTCACCCAGATCGGTATGCGGGCCGAGTGGTCTATGCACGGCCAGGAGGCGGTGCTCCGGGCCCGGCAGGCCGTGGAGATGGGAGACGAGTTTTATGCCTATATCATCGACTGGGCCCTGCCGGATCTGAGCGGCCTGGAGGTGGTACGCCAGATCCGCGCGCTGGTGGGCGACCACATCCCCATCATCATCCTCACCGCCTACGACTGGACGGCCTTCGAGGAGGAGGCCATAAAGGCCGGCGTCACCGCCTTCTGCAACAAGCCCATCTTCATCTCCGAGCTGCGGGACGTGCTGGCCTCCGCCATCAGCAAGGCGGACATGCCCATAGAGCCCAAAAAGATCATTCCCGACCCGGTGGAGGAACTGAAGAGCAAGCGCATCCTCCTGGTGGAGGACAACGAGCTCAACCGGGAGATCGCCCAGGAGATCCTGCTGGAGAGCGGATTTCACGTGGACACGGCGGAGGACGGCACCGTGGCCGTGGACAAGGTGCGCGCCTCCCAGCCGGGGTATTACGCCCTTATCCTCATGGACATCCAGATGCCGGTCATGAACGGCTACGACGCCGCCAAGGCCATCCGGGCCCTGGACGACCCCGCCCTGGCCAACATCCCCATCGTGGCCATGACCGCCAACGCCTTTGACGAGGATCGCCGTCTGGCCCTGGCCTGCGGCATGAACGACCACGTGGCCAAGCCCATCAACGTCAATACTCTCATCCAGGTGCTGGTCACCCAGCTGGGGAAGGACGCTCCGCCCCCGGACAGGAGCGCCCCCGCCGGGGAGCAGACCGCCGCCACCTGAACAAGCTCAAAAAAAGAGGCTGCAGCAAACATGCTGCAGCCTCTTTGTCGGTGTGGCACACGCACTTCCGCCATAGTGCGACTACGTTACTTATCCTTCAGGCCGGACGTTCCCACGCCCTCTGTCTTTTCCCTGTCTCCTCCTAACAGCTTGGAACCGTGCTTCATCGCAGCGATGTGATCCTTGAACATCTGCACTCCCTGCGGCACGGTATGTAGCTGGCTCCCCGCCGGATGCGCGTCTTGCTGTTCGTTCATGCGATCATGTCCTTCCGTAAAATCTCACAACACAGCACAGAGCGGACAAAGATGCGTCAGCGCCACTTAACACTTTCACTATACACCCAACGAAAGTATATTGCACCTGCCTATATGTGAACTTTTTGTGAACAATTGGCCGATCGGATCACTCCCGGACGATTTTTGTGTACGTCCGGGCGGTCAGGGCGTACACCGCCCCGTACAGCGCCGTGAAAACCGCCGCCGAGGCAAGGGTACACAGGGCGAAGACGCCCGTGTCGTACATGCCCCAGATGCCCAGCATCCGATCCACCAGCGGAAACGCCGCCGCCGTGTGGCAGAAGGCCGTCAGAAGCGGCAAAAAGAACACCAGCAGGATCTGGCTGCGGATGGACTTTCGGGCCATACCGGCGTCCATGCCCACCTGCTCCAGCACCGCGAACCGGCTCCGATCCTCATACCCCTCGGACAGCTGCTTATAGTAGATCAGCAGCGCCGCGCCGCCCAGAAACAGCGCCCCCAGGAAAAGGCCCAGAAACAGCAGGGAGCCGTAATTGGCCATCAGACTGGCCCGGATCGTGCCGGCGTCCCGGCAGCCAGAGCCGAAGGCCGTCTCCAGAGGCCGGAAATGCTTCACCACATGATCCTCCACCAGCACACGGCAGGCGTGGGTGTCCTCCCCGGCGGGCAGGTCGAAGTCGATCAGATGGTCGACGTAGGTGCCGAAGGCCAAACTGGCGTCCGAGCCGGCCTCAAGGCAGCTCTGCAAACCGCGCCGCACCTGCTCGATGGTGTCCGCCCCGGCCACCGCCAGATGCCGCCCGTCCAGAGTCCCCTGCCGGCCGTACTGCGAGTCTGTCCCGGCCAGGCCCAGATAGACAGCCGCCGGGTCGTCCGGTTCCAGATGGCCCGCCGCGTCCAGCTCCATATCCAAAACGGAGAGGGTGTCCTCCGGCCAGGTGGTCAGGATCTGGCCTGGCTTTAAGGATATCTTCCGGCCTGTGATGGTCTCGTAGCCCGCCGCGTCCAAAAAGACCATATCGCCGCCGGCGCCGTTCTGATCCCATCTGCACTCCCAGAAGCAATAGCGGACGGTGTTCTGCGGATGATACCCGGCGGCCCGGATCTCGTCCACCGCCCCGTCCAGCAGCTCGTCCCAGTCCGTCTGCGCCCCGCTGGTAAATTCGCACATCACGTCCCGGGGACAGGACTGGCGCACATTGCTCTCCAGCCCCGCGTACAGGCTCACGGTGCTGGACACCATCACCAGCACCGCCGTGGACAGCACGCAGATGATGGCCAGGCCCGCGGCGTTGCGGCCCATCCGGTGGATCAGGCCCGACACGGCGATGAAGTGCCGGGTCTTGTAATAATACCCCTTCCACCGGCGCAGGAGCATGAGCCCTGTCACCGTGCCTGCCAAAAACAGGGCGAAGGTGCCCAGTATCACCAGCAGCACCGCGATGAAAAACCAAAGGATATCCTCCGTCTCCACAGCCTGCATCAGCGTAGGCCGGCCAATGGCGATGACATAGCCCGCCCCCACCAGGATCAGGCCCGCCCCGGCGATCAGCCACCGGGCTTTGGGCGCTTTGTTCCCGGCGCTCTGGCTTGTGATCAGATCCACGGGCCGCATGAGCCCCACTCTGACGGCGTTGACGGCAAAAATGAGCAGCAAAATGGCCCCAAAGACTCCGGCCGTGAGCACCATGCACCGGACATAGAGCACTGGGCCGGTCAGCGCAGCGCCCATGAGCCGTGCCAGAAGCAGCAGCAACAGCCGGTCAAACAGCGCCCCCAGAAAAAGGCCCCCTCCCAGGCCGATGAGCAGGGTATATACCGATTCCCACAGCATCAGCCGGGCCAGGTTTTCCCTTGTCATGCCCAGCACGCTGTACAGGCCAAACTCCCGGCCGCGCTGACGCATGAGAAAGCCGTTGGTGTACAGCAAAAATCCGGCGCAGACCAGGCCCAGCACCGCTGTGCATACCTGCATGATCACCCGCACGTCCCCTGCGTCGGCCAGGCCGCAGGGGTCGGCGGTGGTGGCCAGCATGTAAAACCCCGCCGCGGCGCCCATGACGGTGGTCAGATAGGGCGTGTAAAACCGTCTGTTCTTCCGCATACAGTCCCAGGCAAACCGGGGGTAAAACCGCTTATTCATCCCGGCCGCCTCCCGCCAAGAGGGTCAGCGTGTCGGAGATGCGGCCGTAAAACCGCTCCTGACTGTCCCCGCCCCGGTAGAGCTGATGAAAGAGCGCCCCGTCCTTGATGAACAGCACCCGGCCCGCGTGGCTGGCGGCCTTCACCGAGTGGGTCACCATGAGCACGGTCTGGCCGGCGGCGGCCAGATCATCGAAGATGCGCAGCAGCTCGTCCGAGGCCCGGGAGTCCAGCGCGCCGGTGGGCTCGTCCGCCATCACGATCTTCGGGGAGAGGATCAGCGCCCGGGCCACGGCGGTGCGCTGCTTCTGTCCGCCGGAGACCTCATAGGGGTACTTGTCCAGGATCTCCCCGATGCCCAGCCGCTCCGCCAGAGGCCGCAGCTTTTCCTCCATCTGCCTGTAGGGCCGCCCCGCCAGAACCATGGGCAGACAGATGTTGTCCCGGATGCTGAAGGCGTCCAGCAGGTTGAACTGCTGGAACACAAACCCCAGGTTGTCCCGCCGGAAGGCGGCCAGCTCCTTTTCCGGCACAGCGGCCATGTCCTTCCCCTGCAGCTTCACGCGCCCCACCGTGGGCCGATCCAGAGACGCCAGCACGTTCAAAAGCGTGGTCTTGCCGGAGCCGGATTCGCCCATCACCGCCGTGTACTCCCCGGCCTCCACCGCGAAGCTCACCCCCGCCAGGGCCCGAACGGACTGGCCGCCGAATCGGGAGGTATAGGTCTTTTGCAGATTTTCCACTTCCAATAATACCATCGGTCATCGACCTCCTTCGGCCCTATGATATCAGGCCTGGAGGCCCGCCGCCTTAACTTTGGCTTACATTTCCAGGGCTCTGGCTTACATTCCCGTCACGATCCCGTCACTCCACCTCCAGCTTGGCGGCGGACAGATCCAGGTACACCGCCGTGCCCTCCCCGGGCTCCGACTGGATGCGGATGCCGTGGCCCAGGATGTCGCACACCCGCTTGCACAGGTAGAGCCCGATGCCCGTGGAGCGGCCGTCGATCCGTCCGTTGAAGCCGGTATATCCCTTCTGAAACACCATGGGCAGGTCGGCGGCCGCGATGCCTATGCCCGTGTCCCGGACGATGAGCACCGGCCCGGGCCGGGCCGTGATGGACACGGCGCCGCCGGCGGTGTATTTCAAGGCGTTGGACAAGAGCTGCTCCAGCACGAATCCCAGCCATTTCTCGTCGGTGAGGGCCGTCTGGGCCACGCCGCCGTAGTCCAGCGCCACGCCCCGGCGGATGAACATGGCCGCATACTTCTTCACCGCCCGGCGGATGATGGGGTCAAGCTCGTACCGGGCAATGAGCAGATCGCTCCCGCCATCCAGCCGCAGGTAGCCCAGCGCCATCTCCGTGTACTGCTCCACCCGGAAGAGCTGGCTGGCAAGCTCTCCCCTGTCCGGCGGCTCGTCCTTCAGCAGCAGCCGCATCCCCGCGATGGGCGTCTTGATCTGGTGCGTCCAGGCGGTGAAGTAATCCATCGCGTCGGCATACCGGGCCTGCTGTGCCGCCTGATCCGACGCCAGCCGCTCCCGCAGGGCGGTTATCATGGCCTGATAGTCCCGCTCCACCCCGTCCGCTGGCGCGGGCAGCGCCGCCGGCTGGGCCGGGTGCTCCAGCGCCCCTCGCAGACTCCTGGCCCGGCGGACATAGCGGACGCCGTCCGCCGTCATATAGGCCAGGCCGAAAAAGGCGCACAGCGCCATGGCGTACCCCACCGCCGACGCCGGCAGTCCGGACAGGGCAAATACCGTCAAAAACACCGCGCCGAACAGCAGGAAAAGCCATACCGCCCCGGCGCTCTTCCGCAGATACGCCTTTACGTCCCTCATAGATCCTCCACCAGATAGCCCACGCCCTTTTTCGTCACGATAAAATCCACCAGTCCCACCGCCTCCAGCCGCCGCCGGAGCCGGGCCACATTCACGGTGAGGGTGTTCTCGTCCACGAAGCTGTCCGTCTGCCAGAGCCGCTCCATCAGCTCCTCCCGGGCCACCACCCGGCCCTTGGCGGCCATCAGGGTCTCCAGGATGCGGTAGTCATTTTTCGTCAGCTCGATCCGCTCCCCCCGATAGGCGAGGCTGGCGTCCCCGGTGTTCAGCACGGCTCCCCGGGCCGCCAGTACCGTCAGCGGCGTCTGAAAATCATAGGCCCGGCGGAGCACCGCCTGTATCTTCGCCATCAGCACTTCCCGGTCAAAGGGTTTGGGGATGAAATCGTCCCCGCCCAAATCCATGGCCATGACGATGTTCATCTTGTCCGAGGCCGAGGACAAAAACACCACGGGCACCCGGGATTCCCGCCGGATCTGCCGCGTCCAGTGGTAGCCGTTATAAAAGGGCAGGCCGATGTCCATCAGCACCAGCTGGGGATCGAAGGCGCGAAATTCCTCCATCACCCGGGCAAAGTCCGCCGCCCGCCGCACCTCCAGACCCCATCGGGTCATATACGCGGCCAGGCGCGAGGCGATGACCTCGTCGTCCTCCACCAGAAATATCTTATACACTCCCATCACTTCCCCCTGCCAGTTTACCATCCGGGCCCGCCTGCGTCCAGAGCCGCTTTCTAACATTTTCGTCACATTGCCCCGCCGCCGCTTTCCATCCCGGACAGCAAAAAGGGACGGCCCTAAGCCGTCCCTGCAAATCAACGTCCCCTCGGTGGAGCCCGCCATTCTATCTGTACTATTCCTTTTTGATAATTACAACAAGTTCATCTTTGGGGCCGGCATTCCGATGAATGATAATCTTCCCCTCCAGAAAGTTATCCAATGCGTCTGCATCGTAAGGGTGATAGATCATTCCCGCTTTCGCCGGCGCGGTATACTGTATGCTGCCGTCATCCAGCAGAAGATGGGCCGGCTTCAAATCGTCCTCGTCCGGCGTATCAACTGCCAGCAGAATGAGGCCGCCCTTTCTTGTGATGCGAAGCAGCTCCTTAAGCGCCTTTTTTGCGTCAGATACCGTCATGTGGTCTATCACAGAGAAAGAGATCACGCCGTCAAAAGCGCCGTCATCATAGCCCGTATCCCATATGCTCGCTGTTTTTATCTCATTTGATTCAAACCCATATCTTCTCATGAGCTGCTTTGCAATGTTAACAGCCGTTTCAGAAATGTCAAAACTCTTTACGGAAAAGCCATTGGAGGCATAAACCAGCGTATACGCGCCAAATCCGCACCCGGCGTCGCAGACGGTATGCAGATGGTTTTCCCGAAATATCTCTATTTCTCTGGACTTCATGCGAAAGAATGGGGCGGCATATTGAGAAAAATCTCTGTGGGCATCCCTTTGCCAGCTCGTTTCCCAATAGTCCTTCCCCGCCATTTTACCGCCCTCCATAAATCCAGATTCATCAAACCACCCGTCCGCCCAAAGCCTCCCCTGTGCAAGGGGAGCCTTCCATAATGTACGCCTGCGGCGCGTCAAAGGGGAAGTTGTCAATTTCCCTTATCTATGAGCTTTTTCCATTGGCTATATTCTGGTGTTGCATCCCATTCCAATGCCCTGTCAATATAATACTTTGCCAACTCAAAAGATGCAGGGGGCGTCAATGGTACAAAAAGATAATACGCCATTAAAAATGCACAGCGGGCGGCAGCTTTCAAACTGTTTTCTCTCTGAAACTTGTGTAACGACGCCTCTAATACAAAGAACAGGTTAAGCCGATCCGGCTCGTCTTCATCCGCATAAAAGCAGTCCAAGTCATTGACGGTTAACTCAAAAATAGTTTTTTCATCAAGGTATGGATGTCCGAAGTCTATGTTGATCTTCATTCTTTTCACCCGCAAAACTTCCGATCTGCTTTTCCGCAATAGTAGCACAGCCGGCCCTTGACGTCAACAGCGTCCGACCCGTCATAGAAGCAAAACAGGATCGATCCTGCCGAATTTGGAGCTGTTTTTCTCTGTTAGTTGTCTGCTGTTCTCAGGGTCAAAGAAAAGGTGTTTCAAAACCGACGCTTAATGACCGCCAGAGCGACAAACGGGAATTCGTCAACTGAATAGATTTGCTGATATCCGAATCACAGCTTCTTTTCAAACACATATTGTTGGGGTGTCATTCCCATTTC
>CANQDL010000026.1 GCA_947591105.1 uncultured Oscillospiraceae bacterium | reverse complement strand
AAGATCAGCGACGGCAGCGAGGAGATCCCCGACGCCATCCGCCAGGGCCATCTGGCCTACGTCATCAACACCCGGGACATCGGCTCCGAGTCCGTGCGCAACGACGGTGTGACCATCCGGCGGCTGGCCACGGAGAACAACGTGACCATCTTTACCTCCCTGGACTCGGTGCGTGTGCTGCTGGACGTGCTGGAGGAGACCACCCTGACCATCTCCACCATCGACGCATGAAGAAGGGGATCTTTACGATCGAACAAAACGTCCCCCTGACGGACAGTGTGTACCGGCTTCGTCTGGCGGGGGACGCCTCCCACGTCACCGCGCCGGGGCAGTTTGTGAACATCGCATTGCCGGAGCTTTTTCTGCGCAGGCCCATCTCCGTGTGCGACGCCGCGCCGGGGCTTCTCACCCTGATCTACAAGACCGTGGGAAAGGGCACGGAGAAGCTGGCGGTCATGAGCCCGGGGCAGACCCTGGACATCCTCACCGGTCTGGGAAACGGCTTTGACGTATCCCTGGCGGGTAAGCGGCCGCTGCTGCTGGGCGGCGGCATCGGCTCGGCGCCGCTGTATCTGCTGGCCCGCTATCTGCGGCAGCAGGGGAAGGACGTTGCCGTCGTGCTGGGCTTCAATACCAAGAGCGAGGTCTTTTATGAGAAAGAGTTTCATGCCCTGGGGTGTGATGTGACCGTGACCACGGCGGACGGCAGCTATGGGACGCCCGGCTTTGTGACCGACGGGCTTCCGGAGAACTACAGCTTTTACTATGCCTGCGGCCCCGAGCCCATGCTCCGGGCGGTATATGAGAGGGCCGCCGGCTCCGGCCAGATGAGCTTTGAGGCCCGGATGGGATGCGGCTTCGGCGCCTGCATGGGGTGTACCCGCCAGACGCTGGCCGGGCCCAAGCGGGTCTGCCGGGACGGCCCGGTGTTCCGAAAGGAGGAGATCCTGTGGGAAGCATGAGCGTGACGCTGTGCGGCGTGCCGCTGGACAACCCTGTGATCCCCGCCTCCGGCACCTTCGGCTACGGATACGAGTTCGCACAGCTCTACGACATCAACTGCCTGGGGACTTTTTCCTTCAAGGGCACCACAAGAGAGCCCCGGTTTGGCAATCCCGCGCCACGCATCGCCGAGTGCCAGGGCGGGATGCTCAACGCCGTGGGCCTGCAAAACCCCGGGGTGGAGGCGGTGGCGGCCCGGGAACTGCCCAGGCTGAGGGAGTGCTTTCACAAGCCCGTGATGGCCAACGTCAGCGGCTTTTCCCTGGAGGACTACGCCTACACCTGCGCCAAGCTGGACAGGGAGCCCCAGGTGGGGTGGCTGGAGGTGAACATCAGCTGCCCCAACGTGCACGGAGGCGGCATGAGCTTCGGCACCGACCCGAAGGCCGCCGCGTCGGTGGTGCGGGCGGTGAAGGCGGTGACGAAAAAGCCCGTCATCATGAAGCTTACCCCCAACGTGACGGACATCGCGGCCGTTGCCAGGGCCTGTGAGGATGCCGGCGCGGACGGGCTGAGCCTGATAAACACCGTCCAGGCCATGCGCATCGACCTGAAAACGCGCCGGCCCCTGCTGGCAAACGGCACCGGCGGCCTGTCCGGCCCGGCGGTGTTCCCCGTGGCGGTGCGGATGGTGTATCAGGTCTATGAGGCGGTGTCCATCCCTGTGGTGGGGCTGGGGGGCGTGTCCTCTGCGGAGGACGTGATCGAGATGATGCTGGCCGGCGCCACGGCGGTGCAGGTAGGCGCGGCCAACCTGCGCGACCCCTACGCCTGCCGGGACATCATCGCGGCCCTGCCGGCGGCCATGGAGAGATATGGGATCGAAAACTTACAGGATATAATAGGAGGGGCGCATCATGGGTAAGGATGTGATCGTGGCCTGCGATTTTTCCAGCGCAGAAGCCGTATACAGTTTTCTGGACAAGTTTACGGGGCGCAAGCCCTTTGTGAAGATCGGCATGGAGCTCTTCTATGCGGAGGGGCCCGACATCGTGCGCCGGATCAAGGCGCGGGGCCACCGGATCTTTTTGGATCTGAAGCTGCACGACATCCCCAACACGGTGAAAAAGGCCATGGCGGTGCTGTCCGGGCTGGATGTGGACATCTGCAACCTGCACGCGGCGGGCGCCACGGCCATGATGGAGGCTGCGCTGGAGGGACTGACCCGGCCGGACGGCACGCGGCCGCTGCTCATCGCGGTGACCCAGCTGACCTCCACTGACCAGCAGAGCATGGAGCGGGATCTGCTGATCCGCGAGCCGCTGGACGAGGTGGTCATGCACTACGCTGCCACCGCCAAGAGGGCGGGACTGGACGGGGTGGTGTGCTCTCCGCTGGAGGCGGAGAAGGTGCACCGGCGCTGCGGCGCGGACTTTCTCACGGTCACCCCGGGCATCCGTTTCGCGGACGGTGACAGGGGAGACCAGCGGCGGGTGATGACCCCGGCGGACGCGAAGGCGGCCGGTTCGGATTATATCGTGGTGGGCCGGCCCGTGACGGCGGCGGCCGACCCGGTGGCCGCCTACGAGCGGTGCGTGGCGGAATTTGTGGATAGGTAAAGGAGAGACGGATATGGAGCTGAAAACACAGATAGCGGAGGATCTGCTGAAAATAAAGGCGGTGTTCTTCCGGCCGGAGGAGCCCTTCACCTGGGCCAGCGGCATCAAGAGCCCGGTGTACTGTGATAACCGCCTGACCCTGACGGCGCCGGAGGTGCGGACGGATGTGGAAAACGGCCTGGCCCGGCTGGTGCGGGAGAATTACCCGGACGCGGAGGTGCTGATGGGCACCTCCACCGCCGGCATCGCCCACGCGGCCATCACCGGCCACATTCTGGGCCTGCCCATGGGATATGTGCGCTCCGGCGCCAAGGATCACGGCCGGAAAAACCAGATCGAAGGCCGCCTGGAGCCGGGACAGAAGGCGGTGGTGGTGGAGGATCTGATCTCCACCGGCGGAAGCGTTCTGGAGGTGGTCAACGTGCTGCGGCAGGCGGGCGCCCAGGTGCTGGGCATCGTGTCCATCTTCACCTATGGGATGAAAAAGGGCCTGGCCCGGCTGGCGGAGGCCAATGTGAAGAACATCTCCCTGACGGATTTTGACGAGATCGCCCGGGTGGCGGCCAGTCAGGGCTACATCCGGCCTGCGGACGTGGCGCGGCTCATCGCCTTCCGGGACAACCCCTCCGACGAGAGCTGGATGGAGGCAAAGGCATGAGAAGCCTGATCGACATTCTCGACCTGTCCACAGAGGAGCTGGACGAGCTGACGGCCACGGCGCTGGACATCATCGACCGGCCCCAGGCATACGCCCACGCCTGCGAGGGGAAGAAGCTGGCCACCCTCTTTTTTGAGCCGTCCACCCGCACCCGCCTGAGCTTTGAGGCGGCCATGTACGAGCTGGGGGGCCATGTGCTGGGCTTTTCCGAGTCGGGCAGTTCCTCCGCGGCCAAGGGGGAGAGCGTGGCGGACACCGCCAAGATCGTCAGCTGCTACGCGGACATCATCGCTATGCGCCATCCCCGGGAGGGGGCGGCCCTGGTGGCGGCTGCCAATGCCGCCGTGCCCGTCATCAACGGCGGGGACGGGGGCCACTGCCATCCCACCCAGACCCTGGCGGATCTGCTGACCATCCGGCGGGAGAAGGGGCGCTTTGACCATCTGACCATCGGCCTGTGCGGCGATTTGAAATACGGGCGCACGGTGCACTCGCTCATAAACGCCATGAGCCGCTATGAGGGTACCCGGTTCGTGCTCATCTCCCCGGAGGAGCTGCGGGCGCCGGATTATGTGGTGCGGGACGTGCTGCAAAAAAAGCAGATCCCCTATCGGGAGACGGCCGACCTGGACGGGGCCATGGGGGAGCTTGACATCCTCTATATGACCCGCATCCAGCGGGAGCGGTTCTCCGATCCGGCGCAGTATGAGCGGCTCAAGGACAGCTACATCCTCACGCCGGAGAAGCTGCGGACTGCCAAGCCGGACATGGCGATCCTCCACCCGCTGCCCCGGGTGAACGAGATCAGCGTGGCCGTGGACGCCGATCCCCGCGCCAGCTATTTCCGCCAGGCGCTCAACGGAAAGTATATGCGCATGGCCCTGATCCTCAAGCTGCTGGAGGAAGCGAAAAAGCCCGCCCCGGCCCGTCAGGAACGGCAGACGCTCTCCCACGGGTACCGGTGCCGGAACCCCCGGTGCATCTCTGCCGTGGAGCAGGAGCTGCCCCAGCTGTTCCGTCCCGTGGAGGACGGGGTATACCGGTGTATCTACTGCGAAAGCCCCGCCAGCGCGGATCAATAAAAAACTGCCGCCGTCCCGTTTGGACGGCGGCAGCTGGCTTTGAACTGCTTTCAGTAGCCTTTTTTCCGATCCACCAGGTGGGCCAGAGGCCGGCCGGCGGCGTAGTTTTTCAGATCCTCGCAGAAGCTGTCCACATTCCTGTCGCAGGTGTAGGGCAGGGTCACGTCCCCGGAGATGTGGGGGGTGATGATCAGATTCTTCGTCTCCCACAGGGGGTGGTCGGGGGGCAGAGGCTCCGGGTCGGCCACGTCCAGGGCCGCGCCGGCGATCCGGCCGGCGTTGAGCGCCTGCATGAGAGCGGGCTGATCCACCGCCGTGCCCCGGCCGATGTTGATGACGAAGGCATTTGGCGGCAGCAGGGCGATGCGCTCCCGGCTGAGGATGCGCTCCGTCTCGTCTGTGCCGGGCACGGCCATGATGAGCATCTCCGCCGTGGGGAGAAGATCGTTCAGTTTTTCGATGGGATAGGTCTGGTCAAAGTCCGCGGCGGGCCTTCCGCTGCGGTTGACCCCGATGACCTTCGCCGCGCCCAGCGCGTGCATCCTCTGGGCAATGCAGGTGCCGATCTGGCCGGTGCCCAGCATGATCACATGCAGGCCGTGGATGGAGCGGATGGGAAGCTCCCTCTGCCACTGGCGCTGTTCCACCGCCCGGATATACTCCGGCATCCGCCGCAGAAGCATCAGCGCCACCATCACCGTGTGCTCGGCCATGGTCAGGCCGTACACGTTGGAATTGGTCAGCGCGCAGTCCGGGTTTTGGAACAGGGAGGGGTCTTTGCAGTAGATATCCACGCCGGCGTTGCTGCAGCAGTACCACTTCAGATTTTTGCACTGCTTGAGCATACGGGCGGAGGCGGCGTAGAGCACCTCGGCGTCCCGGGCGCATGCCGCGGCCTGGTCAAACTGGTCGGTGGTGAAAAAGTGCGCGTCCATGCCGCCCTCCCGGGCGGTCTCGGTGATCTGGGCCTTGTGGGCCGGGGTGAGGAAATCCAGATATACACAGATGTCTCGTGCCATAGCAAGCGTCCTCTCTAAATAGATTGACACCATTTTAATCCCCCTTCCGGGAAATTGCAAGGGCCGGCGCGGCCGCCGGGACGGTACTTGATGTAAGCGGAATAATATGCTATAGTATGGACGATATCCCACGCTTTTCGCGCCGCCGGAAGGGTGCGCGGAAAGCGCCTGTGATGGAAGTAGAGAGAATATGATAAAAGAGAACCAAAAGCTGCTCAACTTTATCAACGTATTCGTGGACGGTCTGGTGGTATTTCTGATGCTGCCGCTGGCGTTCTGGATACGGTTTGATGTGCTGCCCAACGCGGTCAGCTCCATCCCTCTTCGGAATTATCTCTGGCTGGACATCGTCTATACGGCCTTTCAGCTGCTCACCTTCGCGGCCATGGGGCTTTACCAGTCCTTCCGCACCAGATCCCTCCGGGTGGAGATCGGCCGGCTCTTTTTGGCTATCATCATTGATATCGTGACGCTGGTGAGCGTGCTGTATCTGTTCCACGCTATGCACTACTCCCGGCTGACGCTGGGCATCCACTGCGTTCTGGTGGCTGGCACCCTGGGCGTGAAGCGCGTCGTACTGCGCAAATTCCTGCGCTGGGTGCGCAGCAAAGACATGAACCAGAAGCATGTGCTGCTGCTGGGGTGCGGCCCCACGGCGCTGCGCTATCTGCGGGAGATCCGCCGCAGCCAGGAGCTGGGCCTGCGGGCGATCGGCTACATCGCGGAAGATCCGTCGGAGCAGATGGGCGAGCTTGCCTATCTGGGCGGCTTTGCGCAGATGGCGGAGATCCTGGAATGCTACCAGCCGGACGAGGTCATCTCCGCCGTGGAGATGGAGGATTTTCAGCGCACGGCCCAGATCATAGATATCTGCGACAAGGCGGGGGTGCGCCTGGCCATCATTCCCCTTTACGCCGACTATATACCGCCCCGGCCCCGGTTTGACAATCTCAACGGCATCCCGCTGCTGAACGTGCGATACATCCCTCTGGACAACTGGATCAACGCCTTTTTGAAGCGGGCGATGGATATCGCCGGCTCCGCTTTCCTGCTGCTGCTCACCTCGCCGCTCATGCTCATATGCGCCATCGGCGTGAAGCTTTCCTCGCCCGGGCCGATCATCTTCCGGCAGGAGCGGATCGGGCGGAACAAGAAGCCGTTTTATATGTACAAATTCCGCTCCATGCGCGTCAACGACAGCGAGGACACCGGCTGGAGCGGGACGACCGATGACAGGCGGACACGCTTCGGCTCGTTCATACGCAAGTGCTCTCTGGACGAGCTGCCCCAGTTTTGGAACGTGCTCAAGGGGGACATGAGTCTGGTGGGCCCCCGGCCGGAGGTGCCCTATTACGTGGAGCAGTTCAAGCAGGAGATCCCCCTTTACATGGTCAAGCACCAGGTGCGGCCCGGCATCACCGGCTGGGCCCAGGTGAACGATCTGCGGGGCGACACATCCATCAAGGCCCGGGTGGAGTACGACGTGTACTATATCGAGAACTGGAGCCTGCTGTTTGATATCAAGATCCTGCTGATCACCATGCTCCGGGGAAAGTTTGTGAACAGTGAGAAGGTGTGACCGATGGAAGCCAGGCGGGAGGGGACGGCAGTGACGAAAAAAGTGCTGATGGTTGCCTCGACCTTTTCCCATATCATCCACTTTCATCTGCCCTATCTGGACGCGCTCCGGCAGCGGGGCGCGCTGGTGCACGTGGCCTGCGGCGGGGAGCCGGCGCCGATACACGGCGCGGATCAGGTCACGGCTCTGCCCTTCAAAAAGAAGATGTGGGCGCCCGAGAACTTTCGGGCGGCCGGTATGCTGCGCCGCATGATCCGCCGAGAGGGGTACGATCTGATCGTCGTACACACCTCCCTGGCGGCTTTTTTCACCCGCCTGGCGGTCATGGGCATGAAGGGCCGCCCCCGGCTGATCAACATGGTGCACGGGTATCTCTTTGACGAGGATACCCCCGCCCTCAAGCGGACGGTGCTGCTGGCCGCGGAAAAGCTGACGGCCGGAGTGACGGATCTTGTGCTGGTCATGAACCGGTGGGATCTGGCGCTGGCCCAGCGGCGCAGGCTGGGAAAGCGGGTGGCCTATGTGCCGGGGATCGGGGTGGAGCCGTCCCGCTTTCAGAGCCCGGAGGACGAAGAGCAGGGCGAGCGCCTGCGGCGGCAGTGGGGCGTCGGCCCGGAGGGCTTCGTGCTGCTGTACGGGGCGGAGTTTTCCAAGCGCAAGAGCCAGAGCGTGCTCATATCCGCCATGACGCGGCTGCCGGAGCGGGTGACGCTGGTACTGTCGGGCGGCGGGGCGCTGCTGGAGCAGTGCCGTGCCCAGGCTCAGGCGCTGGGTCTGGCCGGGCGGGTCATCTTTCCCGGGTATGTGGAGCGGATGGAGCCGCTGTACGCGGCGGCGGACGCGGCGGTGTCCGCCAGTCGTTCGGAGGGACTGCCGCTGAATATCATGGAGGCCATGTGCTGCGGAAAGCCGGTGGTGGCCAGCGATGTGAAGGGAAACGCCGACCTGGTCGGGCCGGACGAGACGGGCTTTTTGTACCCCTACGGGGACGAGGGGGCCTTTGCCGCGGCCGTGGAACGGCTTTTGCAGGACGGCCAGCTGTGCCGCCGGATGGGGAGCGCCGCCCGGCAGGCCGTGGAGCCGTACTGCCTGGAGCGGGTGCTGCCCCAGGTGATGGAGCAGTACGAGAGCCTGCTTTGAGTCCGGAACGAGAGCAAAACAAGCAAAGCGGTACGCCTGACGGCGCGCCGCTTTCTTTGGCGAAAATTGCCTTGTAATCATGTGGGCTTTATGGTACAATACCTAGTTGTATACTGGCCGGGGGAATGTGCTGCTGTGGGATCTCCGGCGAAAGAACGGCAGGGACTGGGGGACTGTGCGGTGGCGGATATCCGGCTTTTTGTGTGCTGCCACAGGCAGGAGCAGATCCCGTCCCATCCGCTGCTGGCGCCTGTGCAGGTGGGAACGGCGCTGGCGCCGGAGCGGTTCGCGGGCTTTCTCCACGACGACGAGGGGGAGAACATCTCCGCAAAAAACCGCTCTTACTGTGAGCTCACCGCCCAGTACTGGGCCTGGAAGAACGTGCAGGCGGACTACTACGGCTTTTTCCACTACCGGCGGTATCTTTATCCCGACCCGGCGGCCCGGCGGCCCTACAAGCTGGCCAGGGCGCTGGAACCGGGCAAGCTGGGGTATGACGGCTTCGGACAGCTGATAGAGCAGTATGACCTGATCCTTCCAAAGGCGGAGAACATGTATGTGCCGGTGCGAGAGCACTACGCCGCCGCGCCCTACCACCGGGGCAGAGATCTGGCCCTGGCGGAGCAGATCGTTCTGGAGCGCTGCCCGGAGATGGAAAAGGCGGCCCAGGCGTATCTGGGAGGGACAGAGCAGTATTTTGGCAACATCTACATTATGCGCCGGGCCCTTTTCCAGGACTACTGCGGGTGGCTCTTCCCGATCCTGGAGGCGTTTGACAGCCGGGCCGACACCGAAGGCCTCTCGCCCCAGCAGATGCGGGTGGACGGATATCTGGCCGAGCGGCTGCTGGGCATATACGCCCGCTGGCGGCGGCCGGAGCTGAAGGTGCTGGAACTGCCCCGGGTGCACCTTTACGAGGGAGGGCAGTATGCCGCAAGAGTGGCGCTCAACGCGCTGCTCCCCCCGGGCACCAGAAGGCGCAGCGTGATAAAAGCGTTAGAGAGGTAGACCGCTTGACACAGGTATCAGTCGTGATCCCGGTTTACAACATAGAGGGCCGTCTGGAGCAGTGCCTGGACAGCGTGACGGGCCAGTCGCTGGAGCAGACACAGATCATATGCGTTGACGACGGCTCCACCGACGGCAGCGCCGCCATCCTGGCCCGCTATGCGGCCCGGGATCGGCGGGTGCGGGTGCTGACCCAGCCCAACGGCGGTCCCGGCGCGGCCCGGAACGCGGGCCTTGCGCTGGCTGAGGGGGAATACGTGATCTTTCTGGACGCGGACGACTGGTTCGAGACCGGTTTTCTGGAGAGTATGGTGAACCGGGCGGAGCAGACGGGCGCGGACGTGACCATCTGCCGCGCGGTGGAATTTGACGATCGGACAGGACAGGCGTATGCCTCGGACTGGATGCTGAAGAGCCAGTATCTGCCGGGAAAGGACACCTTCGCCCCCGGGGAGATGGCAGACTGTCTCTTTCAGTTTTCCTATGGCTGGCCGTGGGACAAGCTGTACCGGCTGGACTTTGTCCGCCGGGAGGGGCTTTTGTTTCCAAAGCTGCCCCACTCGGAGGATCTGGTGTTCGTCTTTGAGAGCCTTGCGGCCGCCAAGACCATCGCGGTGCTGGACCGGACGCTCATCCACCACCGGGTGAACCGGGCGGCGTCTGTGTCCAACAGCCGGGGCGGAGATCCGACGGCGGCCTTTGAGGCCTTCCGCCTTGTGCGGACGGATCTGCAGAAGCGGGGACTTGCGGCGCTGTACGAGCGGAGCTTTCTGTGCTGGGCGGCGGAGTTTCTGGTGTGGCATGTGAGCGGCCTGGAGGAGGCGTCCGTCCGGCGGCGGTATTTTGCGGTTCTGCGCCGGGAATGGCTGCCGGAGCTGGGCTTTGACAGGCACCCGCCGGCGTTTTACCATGACCGGGTGGTCTATGGAAAGTATCTTCTGGCGCGGTATGCGCCCTACCCGGTGTTCAGACTGGTGTGGAGAGCGTACAAGGCCGCGAAGAAGAGAGAGGCGGTTTGAGGATGACGTCCAGTGGGCAGGACAGCCGGATAGACGGGCCGGCGCAAGACCCGGCGCTGCGCGGGGTGCAGCTGGAGGAATTGAAGATATTGCTGGAGTTTCGCCGGCTGTGCCAGGAAAACGGCCTGCGGTACTATCTGACCGGCGGCACGCTGCTGGGCGCGGTGCGGCACAAGGGGTTCATCCCCTGGGACGACGATGCGGACGTGGTGATGCCCCGGGAGGACTATGAGCGGTTTGCCGCTCTGTGCCCGGCGCAGATAGGGCCCGGCTTTCTCTACAGGAACACGGCGAACGATCCGGGCTATACCCACTTCTTCGCCAAGATGGGCAGCACGGCCCAGGGGATGGAGAGGGCGTTCGTGGATATCTTCCCCCTGGACAGGTGCCCGGACAACAAGATCCTGGCGATCCTGCAATTCAAGGGCGTACGCCTGGCCAGCACGGCGCTGATGGCCAGGACGCTGGACGGGTTTGTCTGCGGCTATACCCGGTGGTATATGCGGGCGCTGCTGCAGGTGATGAAGCTTTTTCCCAACCGGTTTTTGATAAAGCTGCGGGCAGGGATATGCCGCTTTTTCGGCCGGTTTGCCTCTGGGCGGAAGGTGTGCAACGTGGACGGAAGATACAGCTGGCCTGGCGAGGTGCGGGACGTCAGCTGGTATGACCGGCCGGAAAGCCTGTGCTTTGAGGGGGAGCAGTTTTCCGTGCCCTGCGGATGGGACGCGCTGCTGACCAATATGTTCGGCGACTATATGACGCCCCCGGCGGAGAAAGACCGCCTGGGACATTCTTCAGAGACATAATAGGGTAAGAGAGAATATGAGTGCTATCGAATGGATCGCGGTGATAGGCCTTACGGCACTGACGGCTTATTTGGTGCTGCGCTGCTTCAGACGGCCCAGAAGATTTATGCGGAACGTATACAGAACGCTGGCCCGGGCGGTCAGGCGTCTGTGCACCGGGGCGGTCTACTATCTGCTGTGGCTGTTCCCCCGGGACAAAAGGCTCATCCTTTTCACGTCGGACGAGGGGGAGGCCTTCAACGACAACCCCAAGTATCTTTTCCAGAAGTTTATTGCCCAGCCAGGCTTCAGGTGCGTGTGGATCACCCGCAATGCGGACGTGTACGACGCCATGAAGCAGAGCGGCTATGAGGTCTGTATGCTCCAGTCCCGGCAGGGACGGTGGATGCAGCTGCGGGCCGGGACGCTGATCCATTCCAACTCTCTGAAGGAGGAATTCAACTACGTTCTGGCCGGCGGCGCGACCAGTATAAACTGCTGGCACGGCGTGGGACTCAAGCGGGTCTGGTATCGCAACAAGAACGCCTTTTCCGGCAAGTGGACGGCGCAGCCGCCCTCCCTGAAACGGAGCTACCATCTGTGGTGGGCGGGGCTGAACCGGGCCAGGAGGAACTACGTCATCAGCACCAGCGAGGAGGTCAGCGCCTATTACCCGGCCACCTATAACGTGCCGATGGATCACGTGCTGAATCTGGGTCAGGCGCGCAACGACGTGTTCTTTGACGACACTCTGGAGGAGGGGACGCTTCCGCCGGAGTTTCAAAAGGGCAAGGTCATCGTCTATATGCCCACCTACCGGGCGTACAACGTGCGCCGGGGCGACCGGGAGATGATCGGCAGCGGGATCGATCTGGAAAAGCTCTCGGCGATGCTGAAAAAGTACGGCTACACCTTCGTCATCAAGCAGCACCGCTTCAACACCCAGGAGGGGGCGGAGCAGAGGAAATATGAAAACATCGTGGACATCTCCTCGCTCAACTACGCCCTCGACCCCCAGCTGCTGCTGAAATACACGGACATCCTCATCACGGATTATTCCAGCGCCTACACGGATTTTCTGCTGCTGGACAGGCCGGTGCTGTTTTACTGCTACGATCTGGAGGACTATCTGTCCCAGTGGGAGCTGAATTTTGATTACGACTACGTGACCCCCGGCCCCAAGGTGTTCAGCTCGGACGAGCTGATCGCGGCGCTGGAGAAGATCCTGCAGGGGCAGGATGAATATGAGGCGGAGCGCCAGCGGGTCAAGCGGGTTTTCTATTCCCCGGAGAACCAGGGCCCGGTGGCCCAGAAGCAGATGGATTACATCATTGACAATATCATCAAGAGGTGAGTTTATGTTCAGTGTCATCATTTTGGCCGGCGGTACCGGCTCCCGGATGCACCAATCCGTTCCCAAGCAGTTTCTGGCGCTGGCGGGAAAGCCCATGATCCTGCACACCCTGGAGCGGCTGGAGCGGATCGACGAGGTGGACGAGATCATCGTGTCCTGCCATCCCCACTACAAAGAGCTGCTGCAAATGCACATTGATGCCTATATGCTGAAAAAAGCCTATAAGATCATCGACGGCGGCGAGACACGCCAGCAATCCGCGTATCTGGGCGTGAAGGCGGCCAAGAACGAGGATATCATCATCCATGAGGCCGCCCGGCCCTTTGTGACCACCCAGGAGTTCCGGGATCTGATCCAGTGCCCGGCGAAAAACGTGACCTACGGTCTGGACATCCCCTTCACGGTGTCCGTGCGTGACGGCGACGCCATCAGCGGCCTGCTGGAGCGGGACAAGCTGGTCAACATCCAGCTGCCCCAGAAATTCGAGCGGGAGCCCCTGCTGCGCGCCTATGAGCAGGCGGAGAAGGAGGGGAACGTCTTTACGGAGGACACCAGCCTTCTGATCCACTATACCGGGGAACAGGTGCACATCCTCAAGGGCACGCCCAATAACGTCAAGGTCACCAATACGGTGGATCTGATCGCCGGAGAGATGATCTATAAAGAGTACATCGTCGGGAGGGACTGACGGATGAAGACCTGTATCATAACGGGAGCGGGCAGCGGCATCGGCCGCGCGGCCGCGCTGGAGATCGCCCAGGCGGGGGAGTTTGAATACCTTGCGCTGATCGGCCGATCAGAGGAAAAGCTGTCCCAGACGAAAAGCATGATGCAGACGGCCTCCCAGGTGGAGCTGTACGCCTACGATCTGGCGGAGCTGGAGGGCATCCCGGCTCTGGTGCAAAGGATATATGAGACCACCGGCGAGATCACGTGCCTGCTGAACATCGCCGGATATACCGACCCCCAGCCGCTGCTCACCACCTCCCTGGAGAGCATGCGCCTGACCTATGAGACGAACGTGTTCGCGCCGTTCATGCTGATCCGGGAGTGCACCAAGTACATGCGCCTGAACAAGGCGGGGGCAAAGATCCTGAACGTGGCGTCCACGGCGGGGATCACCCCCCGGCCGGGCTGGCTGAGCTACGCCTCCTCCAAGGCGGCGGTGGTGTCCATGTCCCAGACCCTGTCGGAGGAGCTGGCGGAGTACGGCATCCGGGTCTACTGTATCTCCCCGGGCCGGTGCGCCACCGCCCTGCGGCGGAAGCTGGCGCCCAACGAGGATCAGTCCAAGATCATGCAGCCGGAGGACGTGGGGCATATCATCCGGGAGCTGGTGTCCGACACGGAACAGTGCCTGGACGGGCAGAACATCGTGATTCGGAAGAAAACCTGACAGACCGGCGGATATGGCGGAGAACAGTCACAAAAGCCGGGCGCCGAGCCCAGGACGGAGCAGAGATATATGGTTCAAAAGCTGATACGTTACCGGTTCCTCTTTGAGGAATTGGTAAAGAGAGATTTTAAGCAGAAATATAAGCGCACAGTACTGGGAATGTGGTGGAGCCTGCTCTCGCCGCTGCTGCAGCTGCTGGTGATGGCGCTGGTGTTCACGCGGCTCTTCGGCCGCACTACGCCGCACTACACCATTTACCTGTTCTGCGGCAACCTGGTGTTCTCTTTCTATTCCGACGCCACCAAGGGCGGCATGAACACCATCATGGGCAACGCCAGCATCTTTACAAAGGTGAATGTGCCGAAGTACCTGTTTCTGCTGTCCAAAAACGTCCAGGCGCTGATAAACTTTCTGCTGATCCTGCTGGTGTTCTTCCTCTTTGTGGCCTTTGACGGGCTGCCGTTTACGTGGAAGTTCGCGTGCCTGCTGTACCCGGTGTTCTGTTTGATCCTGTTTAACATCGGGGTGGGCATGGTGCTGTCCGCGCTGTATGTGTTCTTCCGGGACGTGCAGTATCTGTACGATGTGTTCACGCTGCTGCTGATGTATATGTCGGCGATCTTCTATAACATCGACGGATACCCCGCCACGGTGCAGAACCTGTTTCTGATCAACCCGGTGTATCTGTTTATCCGGTATTTCCGGAAGATCGTTATCGAGGCGACCATACCGTCGGTGTGGTTCCATCTGCTGATGCTGGCGGACGCGGCCGTGGTGCTGGCGCTGGGCTGCTGGATGTATAAGAAATACAACACAAAATTCCTGTATTACGTCTGACGGAGGATACCATGAGCGTATTGGAAGTGCGAAATGTGTCCATCCGTTATATGACGGGGGACTTTAAGGATATCGGCATCAAGGAATATGTGCTCCGGAAGCTGACCCACAACTACCACGTACAGGAGTTTTGGGCCGACCGGCACGTCACCTTCAAGCTGGAGAAGGGGGACATGCTGGGCATCATCGGCTCCAACGGCGCCGGCAAGTCCACGCTTTTGAAGGCTGTCTCCGGCATCATGGAGCCCACGGAGGGCAGCGTGAAGTGCCGGGGAAATATCGCGGCGCTGCTGGAGCTGGCCAGCGGTTTCGACGGGGATCTGACAGTGCGGGAAAACACCTATCTGCGCGGAGCGATGCTGGGCTATACCCGCAAGTACCTGGACGAGACATATGACGAGATCATCCGCTTCTCGGAGCTGAAGGATTTTCAGGATCGCCCGTTCAAGCAGCTGTCCTCCGGTATGAAGAGCCGCCTGGCGTTTTCTATCGCCAGCATGGTGCAGCCGGATATCCTCATTCTGGACGAGGTTCTGTCGGTGGGCGACGGCGCATTCCGCAAAAAGAGCGAGACAAAAATGCGGGAGATCATCCACGGCGGCGCCACGACCATCCTGGTGTCCCACTCGCTGGATCAGGTGCGGAATATGTGCAACAAGGTGCTTTGGCTGGAAAAGGGCAACCAGATCGCCTTCGGCGGCGACACGCAGTACATTTGCGACCAGTACCAGCAGTATCTCAACGAGGGAAAGAGGACGCTCAAGGCGGCGCTGGACGTGGCCTCCCGGCCGAAGCCTGTCCCCGCCCAGGAGCGGGAAGGAAAGTACGACTACCTGGTGGTGGGCGCGGGACTGTACGGAGCAGTGTTTGCCCACGAGGCCGCAGCCAGGGGGAAAAAGGTGCTGGTGGTCGACAAGCGCCCCCACGTGGGCGGCAACGTATATACAGAGGAAGTGGAGAAGATCCACGTGCACCGCTACGGCGCGCATATCTTCCACACGAACGATGCGCGTGTGTGGGAGTACGTGAACCGCTTTGCCCGGTTCAACCGCTTCACCAACTCGCCGGTGGCCAACTATAAGGGGGAGATCTACTCTCTGCCCTTCAATATGTCCACGTTCAACCGGATGTGGGGCGTGGTGACGCCGGAGCAGGCAGCGGAAAAGATCAGGCAGCAGCGGGACGCCGCCGGGATCACGGAACCGAAAAACCTGGAGGAACAGGCCATTTCCCTGGTGGGGACGGATATCTATGAGAAGCTGGTGAAGGGCTACACGGAAAAGCAGTGGGGCCGGCCCTGCGCGGAGCTGCCCGCCTTCATCATCAAGCGTCTGCCGGTACGGCTCACCTTCGACAACAACTACTTCGACGCGCTCTATCAGGGCGTCCCCAACGGCGGCTATACCCGCTTGGTTGAGGGGTTGCTGGAGGGCGTGGAGGTGCGCCTGGGCGTGGATTATCTGGAAAACCGGGACGAGCTGAACGCTTTGGCCGAGAAGGTGGTCTATACCGGGCCGATCGACGCCTATTTCGGCCACCGCCTGGGGGCGCTGGAGTACCGCTCGCTGCGCTTTGAGACGGAGGTGCTGGACGAGCCCAATTTCCAGGGAAATGCCACGGTGAACTACACCGATCGGGACACGCCCTGGACGCGGATCATCGAGCACAAGTGGTTCCAGTTCGGCAAGGACGACGACGGCGGCGACATCCCCAAAACCGTGATCTCCCGGGAGTACAGCGCAGAGTGGAAGCCGGGAGACGAGCCCTATTACCCGGTGAACGACGAGAAAAACAGCGCTCTTTACGCCCAGTATGCCGCGTTGGCCGGCGAGGAGAAGAACGTCATCTTCGGCGGCCGGCTGGGAGAGTATAAGTACTACGACATGGATCAGGTCATCGCTGCGGCCCTGGATAAGGCTGCGGAGGAAATGAGCTGAGGATAGACCCATATCGCACCGCCGGAGCCAGACGCTGTCCGCCCCGGCGGTTCTTGAAAGACGGCGGAGCGGCTGATAGGATAAGTAACAGAAAAAAGTATGGAGGCGCCATGATGAGGTTTCAGAAATCGGCATGTATTGAGCCAATGTACAGTGAGCTGCCCTTTTTGGACAGATTCCGGGCGGCGAAGGAGGACGGCTTCCAGTTCGTGGAGTTCTGGGGCTGGCCGGACAAGGATCTGGACGGGATCAAAGCGGCGGCGGAGGACGCTGGGATCGGCATATCCGGGTTCAACGGGGACGCGGAGCTGTCCCTGATCGACCCTTCCCAGAAGAAGGATTATCTGGCGTATCTGCGAAAGTCGGTGGAGACCGCCAGAAAGATCGGCGCCCGCAGCGTCACCATCCACTCCAACGGCCTGGGCGAGGGGGGAAGGGTGATCTATTTCTACCCGGAGCTGTCGGACACGGTGAAGCTGTGCACCATGTACGGAACGCTGCTGGAGTGCGCGAAGATAGCGGAGGACAGCGGGATACAGATGAATCTGGAGCCGCTGAACATCACCACCGACCATGTGGGCAATTATCTGGCCACCACGCGCATGGGGGCGGAGCTGACCCGGGCGGTGGGCTCGCCGATGATAAAGGTGCTGTATGACGTGTACCACATGCAGCTGAACGAGGGCTCTCTGTGCGACAACATCCGGGCCTACGCCGATCAGATCGGCCATGTGCATGTGGCCGACGCGCCCGGCCGCCATGAGCCCGGCACCGGCGAGATCAATTATCACAACGTATTCGCCTGCCTGGAGGAAGTGGGCTACAAGGGACTGGTGGGCTTTGAGTTCATCCCCAAGACGACCACTGCCGCGGCGGTCAAAGCCGTTATGCAGTATTGATTTGAAAGGAGACACAGGACGATGAAAACGGTTACGGTAGGCATTATCGGCGCGGGCCGCATCGGCAAAGTCCATGCGGAGAATATCGCCAAATTTGTCCCGGAGATGGAGATCAAGCGGGTGGCAGATCCTTACATGAGCCCGGAGACGGAGGCGTTTCTCCGGCGGCTGCGCATCCCATGCATCTCCAACGACCCGGAGGACATCCTCAACGACCCGGAGATCCAGGCGGTGATCGTCTGCTCCCCCACGGATCTGCACGCGGAGTATGTGATCCGTTCCGCCCGGGCGGGAAAGGATGTGTTCTGCGAAAAACCCATCGACTACCGGCTGGAGCGCGTCCACGAGGCCATCGACGCCTGCAAGAAGGCGGGCGTTAAGCTGCAGGTGGGCTTCAACCGCCGGTTCGACCACAACCACCGCGCCGTCTATGAGGCCGTCCGGGCCGGCAGGATCGGCGACGTGAACCTGGTAAAGATCAGCTCCCGCGACCCGGCGCCTCCCACCATCGACTATGTGAAGGTCTCCGGCGGCATCTTCTACGACATGATGATCCACGACTTCGACATGGCCCGCTTCCTGGCCGGCTCCGAGGTGACGGAGGTGTTCGCCTACGGCGCCGTGCTGGTCGATCCCGCCATTGGCCAGGCCGGCGACGTGGACACCGCCGTGGTGACGCTGAAATTCGCCAACGGCGCCATGGGCGTGATCGACAACAGCCGCAAGGCTGTCTACGGCTATGACCAGCGGGTGGAGGTGTTCGGCTCAAAGGGCACCGTCATGGACGGCAACGACACCCCCAATAACGCGGTGTTCTACGGGGAGGACGGTACCGTCTCCGGCACGTGCTATAAGATCATGTGGGATCGGTATACCGGCGCTTTCGCGGCGGAGCAGAAGGCATTTGCCGACGCGCTCATCCACGATACGCCCGTGCAGGTGACGGGGGAGGACGGTCTTTATCCCATCCTCATCGCCGCCGCCGCCACCAAATCCATGCGGGAGGGCCGCCCCGTCAAAATCAGCGAGATCGAGTGAGTCCGGGCACATAATAGACCGGCTCTTCACATAGGATGTACCAAAACCAAGCCGGAGGTATGTCCTGTGAAAAAGTTAAGAACCATGCTTATGAGACACCGCAGGTTTCTGGGGCCAGCCGCCCTGGTGCTTGCGGTGGCCGCTATATTCTGGGTGGTGAACAGCCCGTCCATCGTGGGCGTGTCAGCCTCCGCCCGGGAGCTGCCCATCTACAGCGTGCAGAGGGACAACAAGGCCGTCAGTCTGACCTTTGACGCCGCCTGGGGCAACGAGCAGACGCAGACCCTCATCGACATCCTGAATAAGTACAACATAAAGGCCACGTTCTTTCTGGTGGGCCAGTGGGTGGACAAATACCCCCAGAGCGTGAAGGCCCTTGCCGACGCGGGTATGGAGATCGGCAACCACTCCGACAGCCACCCCCACATGGCGAAGCTGTCGGAGAAGCAGATCATCGACCAGGTGAGCCTATGCAGCGGGAAGATAGAGAGCTTGACCGGCGGCGAGGTGAAGCTGTTCCGCTGCCCGTACGGGGAGTACGACGACGAGGTGATCCGCTCGATCCGCAACATGGGCGTTTATCCGATCCAATGGGACGTGGATTCCATGGACTGGAAGGATCTGAGCGCGGAGGATATCTATAAGCGGGTCACGTCCAAGGTGACAGGGGGGAGCATCGTGCTGTTCCACAACGCCGGGAAGAATACGCCGGAGGCGCTGCCCCAGATCATTGAGTATCTGATCTCGGAGGGGTACGAGATCGTGCCGGTGTCGGAGCTTCTGCTCACCGGGGAATATGACGTGGACAATACCGGCCGCATGGTGCCAAAGCAGGACAGCTGATACATAAGACAGCGGAAAAAAAGAACGATACTGCCCGAACGCCGCCCACCGGAAACACTCTGTGTTCCGGCGGGCGGCGTTGACTTGGAAGGAGGGCTGTGCTACTATTGCGGAAAGATGAATTGGGGTTTGGCGGATGATGCTTCAGAACAGCAACCCGCGTTTTAGGAGGAAGCTATGGATCATTTTGCAGATGAAAGAGATTATAAACTGTTAGAAAATGACAAATATACTTTTTCCGTTCTTAGCGGCAAGATGGGCGGGGCATGTGAACTGCTTCTGACAGACCATGAAAAGCTGATTATTTGCTTTTCGTGCAATCCATATCCTGTATGGATATGGACGCCGGATGGAGCGGCGGAAGAAGAGAAGGAAAAAGCCTATGAGCTTGCCAGAGAAAACAATTTACTCGCGAACGGCCATACTTTCAATTTGAAATATGATTGCGCGGAGTATTTTATCCGCAGGTCGTCTGAAGACGCGGCGGCCCTGTCCGTTAAAACCAATATGTTTGCCTATGACTGTCCGAACTTAATTGAGCCCCATAGATGGGCTGACGGCTCGTTACACAGATGTGTGCCGGAGGATATAGATGAACTGGTTGCGTTTATGGATCTCTTCCATAAAGAAACCGGGATAGATCAGGACAGTCTCGAAGCATACCGCCGCAAAGCGGAGGAAGCCATCAGCTGCGGCCGGTATTTTATTTGGAGAAATAAAGAGGGCAAAAGCGTGTCCGTTTGCAGCAGCAGGCCAAACGGAAGTCTGGCGTGCATAGGTTCAGTATATACACATGAGCAATACCGGAGAATGCACTACGCGGAGAATCTTGTCTATCAGGTATCCAAAATGGCAAAGGACGCAGGATACATGCCTATGCTTTATACGAATGCTGATTATATCGCGTCGAATGCCTGTTATGAGAAGATCGGCTATGTCCTCAGAGGAAAGCTGTGCACAATAGGTTAAATAAGAACGGTTAAAATGACTTCCCACTTGTAGGAAGAGACAGCGATGAAGGCAATTACAATAAAACAGCCCTTTGCGACTCTCATTGCCGAAGGGTTAAAAGAATATGAATTCCGAACGTGGAAAACAAAATATCGCGGAGATATATTGATCCATGCAGGGAAAAGCGTCGATAAAGCTGCTATGAAAAGATTTGCTTATCTCGATCTCCATTATCCTCTGGGTTGTTTTGTTGCAAAAGCCACCATAACAGACTGTGTTGAGGTGAACGATGAGATGAGGGGAGTTCTCCGAAAGGAAAATTTCGCAATTTACGAAGGTACAACGGAAAATAGTAGCTGGCATGGATACGGATTTAAGATTGAAAATGTAGAAAAAATAGCCCCGGTTTTGGCAAGTGGTAAACTGGGCTTGTGGGAATACGAAGGTTGACGATTTCCCATTTGCCGCAGCGAAACTGCACCGCACATGGCCCCCTTGTGCAAAGGGGGCTGGCAGCGCGAAGCGCTGGCTGAGGGATTGTTTCCCTGTTTCTGTGTTCCGACGACAACCCCTCCGGCTCCTCTCCCCAAAAGGCAAGCATGCCCTTTTGGGCCCCATAGGGCGGCGACCACCTCCCCTTGCACAGGGGAGGCAGTAGGGATGGCGGTGACTTCAGCAACTTACGCTTGAAGGGATGGCTTCAGCCCAAGGCGGCAAAGGACGTCAAAATCGCACGTGACCGGCAGCGGGATCGCTGTCGGTCACGTGCGATTTTGCTATAGTATAATTTCAGTGGATCTATTCCGCTTCCAGAAGCAGCGTCAGGCTGTCATAGTCGGCTCTCTGGGGCGGAAGAGGATACCCGCCGGCCATTAGGGCGGCCCCGCTCCAGCGCTCCGCGCCGCAGTTGATCCGGTAAATCTTCTCCGGATCTACCCCCCGCAGGCGCAGAGAACACACCGGCTGCGCCGCCCGGTTTTGGGTATACACCACACTGACAAGAGCCCGGTTTTTATCCGGCGAGACCATCGCCCAGGACACATAGGAACCGGGGCGGAAAAAGTCTGTCAGCCGGTAATAGTCGCCTGCATACACCAGATCCCAATGCTGCTTGTAAGCCTCCACCTGACGGCGAAGGAGCGCCCTTTCCTCCGGCGTGAGAGTATGCGGGTCGAGCTCGTAGCCGAAGACCCCGACCATGGCCACCGTGCCCCGGGTCTCCAGGCTGGTGATGCGGCCGTTGAGACAGTTGGGCGCGGGGGCCACGTGAGCGCCCATGGCGCAGGGAGGATAGGCAAAGCTGGTGCCTCCCTGAATGCGCAGCCGGTCGATGGGGTCGCTGTTGTCGCTGCACCAGATCTGGGGCGTATAGAAGAGCATCCCCGCGTCAAAGCGCCCGCCGCCGCCGGAGCACCCCTCAATGAGCATGTCCGGCCACGTCCGGCGAAACCGCTCCAGCAGCTCGTATACCCCCAGCACATACCGATGGTATACCTCCCCTTGGCGCTCCGGGGGCAGGGCGGCAGACCAGACCTCCGTCAGGCTGCGGTTCATATCCCACTTGATATAATCCACGCCCGCGCTGTCAATGACGGAGCGCAGCTGCTGGAAGATGCCATCCCGTACATCGGCGCGGGAGAAGTCCAGCACCAGCTGGCTCCGGCTGCGGCTGCGGGGCTTTTCGGCCGGCCCCAGCGCCCAGTCCGGATGGGCGCGGTAGAGCGCGCTGTCCTCGCTGACCATCTCCGGCTCGATCCACAGGCCAAACTTCATGCCCAGCGACCGGATCTGGCTGGCCAGCGCTGCCAGGCCCCCGGGGAGCTTTTCCTCGTTGACCTGCCAGTCTCCCAGGGCGCACCGGTCGTTGTTTCGCTTGCCGAACCAGCCGTCGTCTACCACAAACAGCTCTACGTCCAGCTCCGCCGCCGACGCGGCCATGGACACAAGACTCTCCCTGTCGAAGTTGAAATAAGCCGCCTCCCAGCTGTTGATGAGTATGGGGCGGCGCCGCCCGGCGTAGGGATCACGCATAAGGCACCGCTCAATGGCCCGGTGCAGACGGCGGCTCATGGAGCCGAACCCGTCGGGGGAACAGATCAGCGCCGCCTCCGGCGCGGTGAAGCTCCCGCCGGGGGCCAGCGTCCAGGAAAACCGCCGGGGATGGATGCCCAGCACCAGCCGCGCTGTCTCAAACTGACTGCGTTCCGCCTCGGCCAGGAAGTTGCCGCTGTAGACGAACATGGCCCCGTAGCAGCGGCCGTGTTCCTCTCCCGCGTCCGGCTCGCACAGGATCACGAAGGGATTGTGCTGGTGGCTGGACGTGCCCCGGACGCTGCCCACGCTCTGCACGCCGGGCCGCAGGGCCGCCCGGCGTACACCGGCGTGCCCAATATCACCAGG
>CANQDL010000025.1 GCA_947591105.1 uncultured Oscillospiraceae bacterium | reverse complement strand
TTCTACAGCTTCGGCTTTGAGTTGGCAAAACACGGCTGGCTGCCGTGCTACTTGCCACAATCTTTATTGTAGGAGGATCACAAATGAAACGAACCAACAAGCTCTTGTCCCTGCTCATGGCCGTCACCATGATCTTCTCCATGACCGTCTTCGCCTTCAGCCCGGCCGCCGAGGCCAGCGAAGAGCCGGCGACCGCTGAAGATCTGGGCATCAAGGACATCATCTTCCTGGGCGGCAGCCAGACCGGCAACTG
The DNA here is from genome assembly GCA_947591105.1 of uncultured Oscillospiraceae bacterium. GTDB lineage: Bacteria > Bacillota > Clostridia > Oscillospirales > Oscillospiraceae > CAJOIG01. The sequence goes on along the minus strand of CANQDL010000025.1, from coordinate 22,550 downwards.
GTGCATCGTGCAGCCCACCATCGTCAACTTCGTGGAGCGTGACATCCCCGGCGTCACCGTCACCGCCATTTCCGGCAACGCCGTTGCCAATATGCGCGCCCTGGAAGCCGGCGAGGCTGACATTGCCTTTGCCCACGGCTATGTGTTCAACAGCGCCGTCAACGGCACCGACGACTTTGAAGAGGACGGCGCTCTGGAGAACATCTCCGTGATCATGGGCACCTCCGAGTCCTATCTGTTCGGCGTCGCCAAGGCCTCCTCCGACGTGAAGTCCGTGGAGGACATCGCCAACTGCAACTGGTGCGCCGGCCCTGCTGGCGGCGGCATGGAGGTCGCCTCCCGCAGCATCCTGGAGAGCTACGGCATCACCTATGACACCATCCGCGAAAACGGCGGCAATGTGGAGTTCCAGGATATGTCCGACGCCGGCGAGCTGATGAAGGACGGCCACGTGGACGCGGTGTTCGTGTCCGGCATGCTGACCGACAACATCATCACCATGGAGATGGAGAGCAGCTTCGACATCCGCATCTTCGGCTTCGACGGCGAGGGCGCCCAGAAGTTCCTGGACACCAACCCCGCTTTCGGCCCCGCCGTTCTGCCCGCTGACTCCTACAAGAACCAGCCCGAGGACGTGAACGTGTTCAGCTTCAACAGCCTGCTGTGCGTGCGCAAGGATATGTCCGAGGACGTGGTCTACGCTCTGACCAAGTCCCTGTATGAGAACCGCGCCGACATGGCCGAGGTCGTCTCCGAGATGGACTTCATCGAGGGTGAGAACGTTCTGGCCGGCTTCGACATTGCCAACCTGCATCCCGGCGCCGCCCGTTACTACCAGGAGATCGGCATCCTGCCCGCCGAGTAAAGCAATCCCTGCAATTTCGGCTCTTGCTCGGGCCAGTGGCTTCATTGGCCCGAGCATTTCTGTCATCCACACCGGAAGGGAGATCACATGAAAAAGATACTGGAAATACGAGACGCGATTGCAAAAGTACTTATGTTCTGCATCGGTTTCTATGTTCTTTACACAGCATTTTTCGGTGGCCCGACTGTATATACGCATCGCACCATATTTCTGTCCGCCATTCTGGCCATTACCTTCCTGACGATCCCGCTGCCGGAGGGCAAGGCCGCCCGGACGATCCTGTTCATATTTTATGGGATCCTGGCCATCGCCTCCATCGCCTATGGAGTATACGGCACATACAACAGCACCGACATCCTGATCCGCGCCGGCACGCCGACCCGCTGGGACTATATCTTTTGCGTGCTGCTTTTCGTGCTGGTGTTTATCGCCACCTATAAAAAGGCCGGCATCACCGTCGCGATCATCTGCGGCGTATTCGTTATATATCTGCTGTTCGGTCACCTGCTGACCGGCTCTCTGCGCCATGCCCGCATCGGCTTTAAGCTCATCACCTCCGAGTTCTTCAACAGCACCGGCGGCATGCTGGGCTCCTGCATGGGCATTGCCTCCACCTACATTCTGATCTTCATCATCTTCGGCGCGTTCCTGGCCGAGAGCGGCGCGGGCGACTTCTTCAACGACCTGGCCAACCACCTGACCCGCAACTCCTACGGCGGCCCGGCCAAGGCGGCGGTCATCGCCAGCATGCTCCTGGGCATGATCAGCGGCAGCACCACCGCCAACGTGGTCACCACCGGCGCCGTCACCATCCCCCTGATGAAGCGCAACGGCTACCCCAAGGAATTTGCCGGCGCCGTGGAGACAACCGCCTCCATGGGCGGCCAGATCATGCCGCCCGTCATGGGCTCCAGCGTTTTCCTCATGAGCGAATTTGTGGGCATTCCCTACGGCAAGATCTGCTTCTATGCCATGGTGCCCGCCATTCTCTACTACTTCAGCATCTTCCTGTCCGTTCACTTCAAGGCCCGCGTGCTGGATCTGGCGAAGAACCAGTACCAGGACGACAAAACCATGAAGCAGATCCTGCTGAGCGGCATCCACTACCTGCTGGCCATCGGCACCCTGATCGGCACCCTGCTCTACGGCTGGACGCCCCAGAAATGCGGCATCAGCTCCATCTGCGTGCTGCTGGTCGCCAGTCTGTTCCAGAAGAAGAGCCGCATCGGTCTGAAGTCCATTTTCCGCGCCATCACCTCCGGCGTGCGCAGCTCCCTCACCCTGTCGGTCACCTGCGCCGCCAGCGGCATCATCATCGGCGTCATCAGCACCAGCTCTTTGAGCATCAAGCTCTCCTCCTTCGTGCTGAACGTGTCCAACGGCAACGTGGTGATCGCCCTTGTCATGACCGCCACCGCCTCCATCATCCTGGGCATGGGCGTGCTGAGCGCCGCGGCGTACATCATCCTGGCCTCCCTGCTGGGGCCCGTGCTGAGCAAGCTGGGCATCGACCCGCTGGCCGGTCACCTGTTCATCTACTACTTCGGCCTGCTGGCCAACATCACCCCGCCTGTGGCCCTCAGCGCCCTGGCCGCCGCCAACCTGGCGGAGGGCGATTTCGTCAAGACGTGCGCCTGGTCTATGCGATTGGGCATAGCCGCCTATCTGATCCCATGCGTGTTCGTCATGGATCAGCACATCCTGCTGCGATATCCGTTTGTTGAGTGCATCATCCCCATCCTCACCGCGTTCGTGGGCGTGTTCATCCTGAACGTGGGTTGCTCCGGATGGATGCTCACCAAGGTCAAATGGCCCTTCCGTGTGGCCTGTGTGATCGCGGGCCTGTGCTTTATCTACACCGGCACCGTCACGGACGTCATCGGCGTGGCCATCAGCGCCGTGTGCGTCGTGCAGCAGTTCATCCAGCGCAGACATGAGCTTCGGCTCTCTCCTACCTGAATCCCCGCACCCGTGAGATAAAAGCGTCCGCTTTTATCTCACGGGCCCACTATGGAGGCAACATATGCAACACTTCGGAACAGCAAACGAGATCTTCCGCGTCCGCGGGAAGAAGGCCCTCATCACCGGCGGAACCAAGGGCCTGGGTCGGGCCATGGCCCTGTGCCTGATGGAGAACGGCTGCGACGTCACCCTGGTGAGCCGCAACGCCGCCGAGGCCGACGATATGCAGCAGCAGGCCGTCGCCTACGGAGTGCACTGCTATCTTCTCCCCAGCGACATCACCCAGCCCGGCGCGCCGGCCTCCGTCGTGCGCCAGGCCGTCCACCAGATGGAGCGCATCGACATCCTCATCAACGCCGCCGGCATGAACGCGCCCAAAATGCTGGAGGACATGGACGACGACACCTGGGACAGGATCCTGGATCTGAATCTGCGGGCCAGCTTCACCATGATGCGGGAGACCGTCCGCATCATGCGCCAGCAGCAGTACGGCAAGATCGTCAACATCTCCTCCATGAAGAGCCTGCTGGGCGTCTCCGACGCGGGATATACTGCCTACTGCGCCTCCAAGGGCGGCATCAACATGCTCACCCGCCAGGTGGCGTGCGAGGTCGCCGCCGACGGCATCACCGTCAACGCCATCGCGCCCACCTTCATCAAAACCGACATCAACGCCCGGCAGCTGGACGACCCCGTCTTTTTCAACGCCCTCACCGGCCGCATCCCCGTGGGCCGGATCGGCCAGTTTCAGGATCTGATGGGCCTGCTGCTGCTGCTGTGCTCCAACGCGTCCCAGTTCATCACCGGCCAGGTATTCCTTCTGGACGGAGGACTGGCGGCAAGGCAATGAGCCGGGGCGCGGAGGCGCCGGCCGCCCCGGCGGAACAGGCGCTCGACCGTTACGCCCTGTCCGCGCCCCTGGCGCTGGCCGGCGGTTTTCTGGAGGCGTATACGTTCGTCACCCGGGGCGGGGTCTTTGCCAACGCCCAGACCGGCAACATCGCCCGGCTGGGCATCAGTCTTGCCAACCGGGATCTCTTCGCGGCGCTGCGGTACTTTCTGCCCGTGTGCGTGTTCGTGCTGGGGGTCACCCTGTCCATGCAGCTGAAGCGGCGCTTTGAGCGCCGGGGCTCCCCCGGCCTGCGCTGGCGGCAGGCGGCCCTTCTCGTCGAGACGGCGCTGCTCATCCTGGCGGGCCTCTTTCCCGCCGGCCCGGCCTACGACATCCCCGTCACCGCTATCGTGGCGCTGGTGTGCGCCATCCAGGCGGAGAGCTTCCGCACCTTCCACGGCCACCCCTTTGCCTCCACCATGTGCACCGGCAACCTTCGCAGCGCCACAGAGAATCTGAACCATTACTTCTCTGACAGAGAGCACCGGCGCCTGACCACCGCCCTGGCCTACTACGGCGTGGACGGGATATTCGTCGCCGGCGTAGCCGTGGGCGTGCCGGTGACCAAGCGTCTGGGCTGCGCCGCCGTATGGTGCTGCGCCGGCGCGCTGGCGCTCATGGCGCTGGTGCTGATGCTGCAAACGAAAAAACAGGCGAACGGCATACACGCCGCGCGCCCGCTGAAACACAACGAAGAAGAGGCGATAAAATGAAGAAGCTGTTATTGACAGACTGGAAAAAGGTGCAGCTGGTAGAGGCGCCCATACCGGAGCCCGGCCCCGGCCAGGCGGTGGTGCGGATCAAGTACGCGGGCATCTGCGGCTCCGACCTGCACGTGTTCGACGGCAAGCACCCCTCCGCCACTGTCCCTCTGGTCATGGGCCACGAGGCCTGCGGCCAGCTGTACGCCATCCACGACCCCCGCGGCGACATCCAGGTGGGCGACCTTGTCTGCGCCCACACCATCAAACCCTGCCGCTCCTGCGAGGCGTGCAACACCGGCCGGGAGAACCTCTGTGCCGACGTGAAGATCATGGGCACCAACTTTGACGGCGTGTTCACCCAGTACCTGCTGGTGGAGGCCAACCGGCTGATCAAATTCGCGCCGGGCGTGGACGAGAAGCTGGCCGCCCTGGTGGAGCCGCTGACGGTGGCTGTGCACGACGTACGGCGCTCCGGCCTGCGGCCGGGGGAGAACGTGCTCATCGGCGGGGCGGGCCCCATCGGCCTGGTGATCGCCATGATGGCCAAGTTCTCCGGCGCGGCCCACGTGGTGCTCACGGAGATAGATCCGACCCGGATCGGCCTTGCCCGGGATCTGGGCTTCACGGTGGCCGATCCCACCGGGGAGGACTTCGATCGGATCTGCGCCCAGGCCACGGACGGCGAGGGCTTTGAGCGGGTGTTTGAGATCACGTCGGTACAGTCCAGCTTCACCACCTGCGTGAGCAAGCTGAAAAAGGGCGGCGTGATGCTGCAGGTGGGAATGCCGCCGGCGGGCAAACAGTTCCAGCTGGACATCAACAAGATCATCTACAGCGAGTGCGAGCTGCGTGGGGTGCGCCACCACACGATGAACGACATGCAGTGCGCGGCGAAGATCATAAACTCCGGCGTTCTCAACGAGCAGCTTTCCAAGCTGGTCTCGGCGGTGTACCCCATGGAGCAGAGCATGGAGGCTCTGGAGCGCGCCCGCTCCGACAAGTCCGTGCTCCGGGTGCTCATCGACTTTTCCTGAGATCTGACGCCGAGGGGCTCTCCCGTCCTTGGCACGCGGAAGGAGGTATCTATGCAGAGCAAGCGGACGTCCAGTTACATATCGTTTTTTCTGTACATAGCCGGCGTCTTTCTGCTTGCGGCGGGACTGGCCCTGAACACGAGGGCCGAGCTGGGCGTTGCGCCCGTGCTGACGATCCCCTTCTGCATCGCCTCCATCTGGGGCGGCAGCTTCTCCCTGCTGACGTTTTTGACGTATTTCATCTTTGTGCTGCTGCAATTCGTCCTCAAGCGGGGCAAAGCAAGCCTGATGGATCTGCTGCAGTTTCCCTTCAGCTTTATCTTGAGCCACCTGCTGGGCTTCTTCTGCAAAGTATTCAGCATACCGTGCGATATGCTGTGGCAAAAGCTGCTCCTTCTGGCTGCGGGCATCATCCTCACCGGCGCAGGCGTGGCGCTCATCACCTACACCAATTTCATCCCCAACCCCCCGGACGGACTGGCCCAGACCCTCGGCCAGGTCTTGCACAAGAATACCGGCTTTGGCAAGAACGCGGTGGACATCGGCTGCGTGCTTCTGGCCTGTATCATCTGCCTTGCGGAGCAGCGGGATCTGGTGGGCATCGGCCTGGGGACGATCATATCCATGCTGTTTGTGGGCCGGGTGGTCTGCCTGTTCACCCGGCTGCTCCAGCGGCTCCCCGCCCCCTCGGTACGCTCCGGCAATCTCTGAAAGACGTTTATCTCCCTAAAAAGCCGCTGAAAACACCTGTTTTCAGCGGCTTTTTCCTTTTCTCCTACGCATATACGCCCACGAAGCGCAGCGTCGGCGCCACCCGGGCGTCCGGGATGCGCAGCCGCAGCCGGCCGGCCGTCACCGCCTCGGTCAGGGCGACGATGCGCTTGCGGCCGATGACGCTTCCCCCGGCGATATGGCGCCAGCGCTCCCCCGTCCACGCGTCCAGCTCAAAGCGCTCCACCCGCTGGCTCATGCGCACCTGCTCCGCCAGCACCACCCGCCGGAAGCGCACCGGCCTTTCCCAGCGCAGTATAAGCTCCGCCGGCTGCCCCTCCGCCGCCGGCATATAGTACCTCTCATCGTCCGCGAGAACGTTCTGCGCCCCGCACCCCGCCGCGGCCGGGGAGCCGGTCACCGCCGCGCCGCCGGTCAGGTTTTTCCCATAGGCGTCCGCCAGGTAGGCACCGAACTGCCGGAGCAGGGCCGCATCGTTTGGGTGGATGCGTCCCTCCCGGGTGGGCGGCACATTCAGCAGCAGCGAGGCGTTGCCGCCCACCGATCTCTCATAGATGGCGATGAGCCGCTCCAGGGCCATGACCTGCCCGTCCTCGGCGGCGTGCCAGAACCACCCGGGCCGGACGGAGGTGTTCACCTCCGCCGGGTACCAGATCAGATCCGGCTCCTCCTTCAAAAGCGCCCGGCTTCCCAGATCCATGTCCTGGGCCCGGATGGGCCGGCGGCGAAAGTCCGCGCCGTCGGACTGCTGGCTCATGGAGGCGATCTTCTCCGTGTCCGCCGTCCGCCGGGGCACCACGCTCCACTCCGCCGGGCGGGTCTGGCCGGCCTCGTTGCCGCACCAGCGGATGTCCGGCCCGCACACGTGGATGCAGGCCGACGGCTGGAGTCGGCGCACGGTGTCATAGTACCGCTGCCAGTCGTAAAACTGCCGCTTTCCGTTGGGCCCCTCCCCGCAGGCGCCGTCCAGCCACACGCTGCATATGGGGCCGTACTGGGTCAGCAGCTCGGTGAGCTGCGCCACGAAAAAGTCGTCATACGCCCGGCCCGTGCCGTAGCGCCTGTCGTGCCGATCCCAGGGGGACAGATACACCCCAAAGCGGATGCCGCCCTGCCGGCAGGCCTCCGACACCAGGCGCACCACGTCCCCCCGGAAGGGGCTCGCGGCCACGGTGTGATCCGTGTGGCGGCTGGGCCAGAGACAGAAGCCGTCGTGGTGCTTGCAGGTGAGGATCAGCCCCCGCATACCGGCGGCCTTGACGGCGTCCACCCACTGATCCGCGTCCAGCGCCGCCGGGTCGAACAGACGGGGATCCTCTCCGCCGTCGCCCCACTCCCGGTCGGTGAAGGTGTTGATGGAGAAGTGGATGAAGGCGTAAAACTCCATCTCCATCACCGCCAGCTGCCGCCCCGAGGGAACCGTCCGCACCAGCCTCTCATCCAGCGTCATCCCCGCGCCTCCCTTCCATTGCCCGTCCGGGCGTCATCACTCTTCAAAAGCCTTACGAATTCTCTCCAGCAGACGCTCCGCGATGGGAGAGAAAACCTGGCCCCTTCTCCAAACAAGATAGATCTTCGCCTCCGCCCTGGGCCACAGGGGCCGAAACACCAGGCCGCTGGCCGGGCTGGTGTCGATCAGCCGGTCAAAGGTGAGCAGATAGCCCAGGCCCTCCCTGACGAACAGGGAGGCGTTATAGCTGAGCCGGAACGACCCCTCCAGCCGAAGCTGGCCCATTCGCTCCCCGCACCAGAGGGGGATATCCTTTTTCCACCCCTGCTCGGAGCAGAAGAGCGGCAGCCCGGCCAGATCGTCCACGGTCACCCGCTCCTTCGCCCCCAGCGGGCAGTCCCGGGGCGCCACGACGCCCCACACGTCCTTCTCCGGGAAGCAGAGACAGTCATACCGCTCCCTGTCCGGCTCCTCCGCCAGCGCCACGAAATCCAGAAGGCCCTTGTCCAGCTTTTCGGTGACCTGCTCCGTGTCCCCGCTGGTGATATGATAGCGCAGGCCGGGATAGGACTGTTTGAAGCGTTTGATCTGGCTGGCCAGGCAGCGTATCTGGTAAGACTCCGCCAGCCCCAGATACACGTCCCCGCCGGTCACGTCGTCCATCTTTGCAAACTCCCCGGTGATCCTGTCCGCCATGGACACCAGATCCTCCGCTCTCTTTCGCAGGAGCGTCCCCTCCTCGGTGAGCTGTATGCCGAAGCTGTGCCGGACAAACAGCTTCTTCCCCAGCTCCTCCTCCAGGGCCTGGATCTGCTTTGACAGGGTGGGCTGGGAGACATGCAGGTACTGGGAGGCACGGGTCATGTTCTCCTCCCGCGCCACGGCGAGAAAATAGCGAAGCATCCGGATCTCCACAGGTCGTCCCCCTCATGATATTCCAAAATCGAATAATATGATATTAATTATAACCATTAGCGCATCAGCCGTCAAGGGCGTATAATACCAACAATAAAACCGAAAGGACGGTCGAATGACATGGCTCTTACTCTCACCCAGGATTGGGACAAGACTTTTCCGAAAAGCGTGAAGGTTTCCCACCGGAAGGTGACCTTCCCCACCCGCTACGGCATCACCCTGGCGGCGGATATGTACGCCCCCAAGGACGCCGCCGGCCCTCTGGCGGCCATCGCGGTGTGCGGCCCCTTTGGGGCGGTGAAGGAGCAGGCGGCGGGGCTCTACGCCCAGACCATGGCGGAGCGGGGCTTTCTCACTCTGGCCTTCGACCCCTCCTTCACCGGGGAGAGCGGCGGTGCGCCACGATACATGGCCTCCCCGGACATCAACACCGAGGACTTCCAGGCGGCGGTGGACTTTCTGTCCGTACAGGAGAACGTAGACCCGGATCGGATCGGCATCATCGGCATCTGCGGCTGGGGCGGCATAGCCATCAACGCGGCGGCTCTGGATACCCGCGTCAAGGCCACGGCGGCCATGACCATGTACGACATGGCCCGTGTCAACGCCAAGGGCTACTTTGACGGGGAGGACTCCGCCGACGCCCGCTATGAGAAGAAGAAAGCCCTGAACGCCCAGCGGATCGCGGACTTCAAGGCGGGCGCCTACGCCCTGGGCGGCGGCGTGGTCGACCCTCTGCCCGACGACGCGCCCTTTTTCGTAAAGGACTACTACGACTACTATAAGACGCCCCGAGGCTACCACGCCCGCAGTCTCAACTCCAACGGCGGCTGGAACGTCACCGGCTGCATGAGCTTTCTCAACCAGCCCATATTGCAGTACGCCAGCGAGATCCGCTCCGCCGTGCTGCTGGTTCACGGGGAGAAGGCCCACTCCTGCTACTTCAGCCGGGACGCCTATGCGGCCATGGTGAAGGACAGCCCCTATGCCGGCAACAAGGAGCTTCTCATCATCCCCGACGCAGTCCACACCGACCTCTATGACGGCGGCGGCAAGAACGCCATACCGTTTGACAAGCTGGAGGCATTCTTCCGGGAGAATCTGTCATGAGGCGGGCCGCCTGCCTGCTGCTGGCCACATGCCTGTGCCTTTGCCTGACAGGGCCTGCGGCGGCAGAGGCCAGCGGCAAGGCCCTGGTCGCCTATTTCTCCGCCACCGGCACCACCAAGGCCATTGCGGAGTATGCGGCGGACATCCTGGGCACGGACATCTATGAGATCGTACCAGCCGAGCCCTACACGGACGCGGATCTTGCCTACTACACCGGCGGCCGCGCCCCACTATGCCGCCGGGAGCGACCCCGCGGACGCTGGCTGGCCCGTGTGCCATATGCCAAAGGCCGACCATGCCGACGTGACGCTGGAGGGGCAGGAGTACGACATGGTCATGCACAGCGGCCAGGACTACTCCCTGTACGACCGGGCCCACCGGGAGGTGGTGCACATCCTGCACCGGGGGATCATGGGCGGCTGGACCATAGAGGACGAGACGGGCCTGCCCCCGGAGGATCTGTGCGGCCTGTTCGTGTTCTGCCGCTACCTGGAGCGGGAAAACGGGTTTCTGACCGTGTGACATGGCCCATGCTTGCGGTTTGGGCGGCGCGGGGGTATAATGACGTCAAATCGTCATTATACCCCCGCGTCGGTCGTGCTCCCGGCTGATGCCGGAACCGCACGACATGGCATGACAGCCGCCAAAGAGCCCGACACATAAGAGAAAGAGAAAGAGCCGCCATATGAAACATATACAGACAGAGGGCCAGGAACCTCAGTTCGACGTGATCCTTCGCTTTGACCAGCAAACGGAGGCGTATTTTGATATGCTGATCAAAAAGCTGGCCCAGGTGACCGGGAACACGACCCGGCTGGACAGCGGGCAGCCGCCTCACGTCTCGATGGGGATCTTTGATATCGCAGACTGCTCCGATCCGGTTCGGGTGATGGAGGGCGTTTTGCGCAGCTTACGGCCTTTCTCCATGACCTTTGACGTCCTCGGGGCATTTTTGCCGGGGACCCTCATTGCCGTCCCCATTGTGACGGATGAGATGATCGCCATGAACAAAGCGATCCACGCGGTGGGCGATCGGGTATTCCTTCCGTCAAAGCAGTATGTTTTCGGCACGTGGGTGCCTCATCTCACACTGGCCGCGGAGCTTACACATGCAGAACTGGCGCAGGCCTTCGATATAGCCGGGATGGATTGGGGGCCGGTCTCGGCCCGCACGGTCAGCATCTCCCTGGTGCATCACTTTCCCTATACGGAGGAGCTCGTCGTGCCGCTGGCGTGAACCGGGACAATCAGCGAAAAGATGATTGGGGCGGAAAAATCTTTTCAAAACTGTCTCATTGCATTCCTTATAAAAACAAGCTATGCTTGAGGGCAGGAGGTATGTTCATGGCTAATGAAGATAAAAAAGATTTTAACGCTATGCTGAATGACAGCAAGGATATGCCAAAATTTCAGATAATCACGGATAAAAAGAGCATAGAAAAATATGGCGGGAGCAGAATGTGTTTTGCACCGCCGATCGACTATGACAAAATAATGAAACGTATTCCCTTTGGAAGCGTGATCACTGTCGGAAAGATTCGTGAATATTTTGCAAAAATAAGCGGCGCGGATTTTACGGAACCGATCACTGCCGGGATTTTTGTATCTATTGCAGCGTGGGCAAGTTATCAGCGTTCCGAGGATAAAACGCCTTATTGGAGAACGCTGAAAGCGAATGGGGAGTTAAATGAAAAGTATCCCGGCGGCATCAAAGCGCAAAAAGAAATGCTGGAAGCGGAAGGCCATACGATCATTCAAAAAGGACGCAAAAATATCCGGTACTATGTAAAAGATTATGAGAAGATCCTTTTTGAATTGAACTGAACAAATCGGGGTGCATATTCACAGATAACTTCCCATTTGCCGGGGAGATGTTAGAACGACAGATCGGGCTTTCGTGAGGCAAGGATGAATGAAAAGATCTATATTCCTGGGTATGCTGGCCTCGCTTTTCTTCGCGGCCACCTTTGTGCTGAACCGCAGCATGAATCTGGGCGGCGGCTATTGGCTGTGGAGCGCCAGCCTCCGCTATCTGTTCATGCTGCCTATGACCTGGGCGCTGGCAAGCCGCCGCGGCGGCGTTGGCGCGGTGCTGCGCGAGGTCAAGGCGAACCCCGGCCCCTGGCTTTTGTGGAGCACGGTGGGCTTCGGGCTGTTCTACGCGCCGCTGACTTGGGCGTCCGTATATGGAGAAAGTTGGTTTGTGGCGGCCACCTGGCAGCTGACCATCGTAGCCGGTATCCTGCTGACGCCGCTGTTTGGGAAAAAGATCCCCGGAAAGAATCTGGCCTGTTCCGGCGTGATCCTGCTGGGGGTGTTCCTGCTGCAAGCGGCCCACTTCCGTACCATGCGTCTGGAGGGAACGCTGCCGGCGCTGGTGCTGATCCTGATTGCAGCTTTTTCCTATCCCCTTGGGAATCGGAAGATGATGGCCTGCTGCCCTGCGGAGTTCTCGACCTTCCAGCGGGTATTTGGCATGACTCTTTGCAGTATGCCCTTCTGGTTGTTGATGAGTGGGATCGCCCTGGCCAGTCACGGCCTGCCCTCAGCGGGACAGGTCGCACAGGGCTTCACCGTGGCGCTCTTCTCCGGCGTCATCGCCACGCTGCTCTTCTTCGAGGCCACGAACCTCTCCAAGCACGACGCCCGGCAGCTTGCCATGGTGGAGGCGACCCAGTCGGGGAGGTGCTGTTCACGATCCTGGGCGGGGTGTTATTTTTGGGAGACAATCTGCCCACCATGACCGGCTTCGCTGGGATCGCGCTCATCGTAGCGGGTATGGTCGCCAACAGCTTCGCTGCCGCAAGGTAGAATGGCAGTAAAGACTGCATTTTTGTGAAGTTAAAACGAATGGAATTCAGAAATTTACTGAAAGCTCGAAATCGAGATGAGCTGCGACAATGGCTTCAATCAAATCACGATAAAGAATCCGAATGCTGGGTCATCGTCAAGCGTGGCCGTCCTGTTGATGATGAAACATTTTGGTACATTGATGCGGTAGAAGAGGCCATGTGCTTTGGCTGGATCGACAGTACCACAAAGAAAATGGACAATGGTGTTACCGCGCAAAGATTAGCCCCCCGAAAAAAGGGGAGCGTATGGTCTGAACTGAACAAAGAACGCTGTCGCAGAATGGAGCGGTTGGGGCGAATGACAGCCTCTGGCCGTGCTGTGCTGCCGGATATGACGGAGAAGGGTTTTGTGATCGACAGCGATATTTTGAAGGCGCTGCAGGCTGACCCAGAGGTTTGGCAGAATTTTCAAAGTTTTCCACTACTATATCAGCGTGTAAGGATCGATACGATCCAGATCAAGAAAAAACAGCCGGAACTTTTTCAGAGTCGTTTACAAAAGCTTTTAGATAACACCAAAGCGGGCGTTATGTATGGCGAATGGAATGACAATGGACGGCTGCTTACAGATTAGCGCTTCTCGTTTGCCATGGAATCGAACAGGGCGGGAGCTTCGCATATGATGCTCCCGCCCTCACGCTGTTGGTCATGCCAGGAGAGCCAAACCGGGGCCGCTATTCTTCTGCCTTACGCACGAGCTGCCGGGCAAGATCGGTCAGGCTGGTAGTGTAGAATAAGTTGCGCAAAACGATCAGCGCGTTCATATCCCCAGTATCTCGTCCGCTGAAACGTGGTACAGCCTGCACAGCGCCACCAGGTGCCGCAGGGGCAGCTCATTGGCGCCGCGCTCATACCGGGCATACATCGTCTGGGACGTGCCCAGATACTTCGCCACCTGCTCCTGGGTCAGGTCATGATCCTCCCGCAGCGCCCGTATGCGCTCCTGATAGCTTTTCACGGCCCCACCCCCTGACAGGGTGAGTATACCCCAGTAAAGAAGTTTACTATTGACTTTAGTAAACATTTTTACTATAATAGAAGAGGAACTATCATTTTCAAAGCATAAACCAGTCCAATGTCAAAAAAGAGATTCAGGAGGTAATACTATGGACAGCAAAAACGATTTCATTCAGTCATCTCGAGCATTTATCAGCAGTTCCGTCGCATCAGTAACTATGCATAGGCTCTATAACGACTGGGAGTATATTACAAACAGTTGCTCCCAAATCGTAGATACGGTTAATAAACTTTTGGATATTGACGATTTGTCCTCTGATACGAAATACGAGGTGCTAAGGGGGCTATACTTTGCTCTCCACAATCTGGCACTCTCCAGCTATTTGGATGATGATTATGCTTCTGCATTGCAATATCTGGATTTGATCAATCTGAATGTCTTCCCCTTGTCAGCACCACTGGTGGGCCGCTGTAAACAGTTGTACATTTCAAGTATAACAGATGATTCTGAACAGGCATGGAAAGCTATGCTCGAATCTTATCGGTTCTTCGACGAACACGAGGACGAAGTTTTCGCGGACAATCCCATAGGCATTGATCAATTGCTGATCAGCAGAGCATATTTTAATTATTCCCTTACTTACAGACAGGGTCTCGGTGTTCCCCGAAGTCTGGAAACTGCACAAAGGTATCTGCAAAGAGGCATTTCGCGACTGGATCAAGAAGACGCTTTGAAACCGCTTCAAGACGAGCTTTCTCATTACAGAACCGGATTCTTTGGCGGATTAAAATATGTTTAGGGGGCAGTCTGTCATGTCAAAAGATTACTACGGCAAATGCGGCATGTGTAAATACTGTGAGCTGGGAAGCGCCTATACCTCTGCCTATTCCACCAGCTTTAAGTGCAGCCGAAACAATTACTCCGTGAAGGCCGATGAAAAGCCCTGCGGTCGTTTTGAGCCAGCGCCGGGACGAACAAACGCCACCGTCGCCCAATACGATAAATGACCGTATGACATGCTGCCTTACAAATACATCCGCCGGGGCGTGAGCTGTTTTGGCGAGATAGCCTACAATATTGACGGCAAGTATATCCGCCGGGGCCTGGACTGCTTCGGAACCATTCTGTACAATATCGACGGCAAATATATGCGCGAGGGCGCAAGCTGTTTCGGCCAGATCAGGTTCAACCAGGACGGTAAGTATATCCGCCGGGGCGTAAGCTGCTTCGGTGAGATCGTCTGCCATTTTGACGGGAAATACATCCGAAAGGGCTGTGATCCGTTTGGACAGATACTTTACAACCTGGAATAGTGCCAAGAAACGGTGACCGTATCATGATCACCGTTCCTCTTTTTGGCGAATCCACCTTTCAAATGCCCATACCAAAGCAAAAGGACACCGCACACGCGGTGTCCTTTTGCTTGGTGGAGCATGTTGCGTTAAATCCGAACCGAACGCTTCTTCGATCTCTTTCAGCGTGATGGTCTCCGTCCCGTCGTGGTAGTTGAAGGTGAATACCAGCTTATCGTCAAAGACGTAGACCGAATTGATGAACGTATCGATAATGCCCTTTTGATAGGCCGGGTCGTTGGCGTTGCCGTATTTGAATCGGCTGATCCAGCTGACGATCTGCTCTTTCGTGTATGTGGGCCTTCGCATCTGCGCTTGCAGAATGGCGATTTTCAAATCGTCCCGCTGTGCCTCCAGCTTGTCCAGCCGCTCCTTGGTGGATGATGTGAGCACTCCCGCCTGGATTGCGTCGAGCATATTCTCTATGCCCTTTTCACACTCCTGAAGCTGATGCCGTAGCGCTGGCAGGGTCGTGTCCTCCTGCTCCTGCAGCTTCACGATGGATTCCGCGATGCGCTCTATCTCCCGGTCTTGCAATACCCGCTTCACCGTACAGAGCACGACAGCCCGCTCTATCCACTGTTTCTTGATGGCCTTGCGTTTGCATCCCAGATGCCGCTTCGCGCCGCCGCATTTGTAGTAATAATGCTTGACGCCCCTCGTGCCGCTGGTGCCGCTCTCGCCCACCATCAGCCGCCCGCAGGTCCCGCAGAACAGCTTCGTGGTCAGCAGATACTCGTCCGCTGCCTTCGCCTTGGCGGGAGCTTTCTTGTTCTTCCCCAGCCGCTCCTGCACCCGCGCAAAGGTCTCCTCGTCGATAATGGCCGGAACGCCGTTGGGCACGACCACGCCGCCATAACGGTACTCGCCTATGTATTTTCGGTTTTTCAGCATGATGCTCACCGTGGCGCACCGGAACGGTCTTCCCTGGGTCGTTGTCAATCCCCGGTCATTGAGCGACTGCGCAATGTCCGTGATCGTCTCGCCGTCGGCATACCGGGTAAATATCTCCCTGACGATCGGCGCGGTCAGCGGGTCGATCACGAAAGAACCATCCGCGTCTACGGCATAGCCAAGCGCCCGCCAGCCGCCGTTGTTCTTGCATTTCAGAGCATTTTCTTTTTGGCCCCGGTGGATCTTCTCCGAAAGCTCTGCCGAGTAATACTCTGCATAGCCCTCCAACATGGATTCCAGAATAATACCCTCCGGCCCCTCGGATATGTTTTCCTTGGCGGACAGCACCTTGACACCGTTCTTTTTCAGGATGTGCTTGTAGTGGGCGCTGTCATAGCGGTCGCGAGAGAACCTGTCCAGCTTCCACACCAGCACTACGTCGAACAGGCCCTTTTCGCTGTCCCGGATCATGCGCTGGAAGTCCGGGCGGTCGGCGGTGCGAGCGGACAAGGCCCGGTCGATATAGCTGCACAGGACCGTGATCCCATTGCGCTCGGCATACTCATTGCATTCGCGTATCTGTCCCTCTATGCTCTCTTCCCGCTGATTGTCGGAGGAATAACGGGCATAGATCACTGCTTTCATTTATCCTCACCGCCTTCAGGCAGCTCCTTGATCCGTTCGGCCTCGGTAAGCACCCGCAGTTGATATTGTGCGATCCGGCTAAGCGTGGCAAACCTCTCCTCTTTACCCATGCCGCTTTTGATAAGCTCCGCATTGTGCGTTTCCAGATTGGACAGCACCGTGAGCTCCGCAATGGACGCATAATCCCGGATGTTGCTGTGTTTGGCAAGCTCCGGGTTGGCGTCCCGCCATGCTTTCGCCGTACAGCCGAAGAGCGCTACATTCAAAAGGTCAGCCTCGTCCGCATAGGCAAGCCATTCGGTGTTTTTCGTATAATTCTTCTGCGGCAACACATAGTTTTTGACCGCATCAGTATGTATCAGGTAATTATTCTTTGAGAGAAATCGCTTTGCCGTCCACTCCAGTTTCAGACGGTCATTCTCTTCATCCTTCAGCCGCTGGTACTCTTTCAGCAGATATAGCTTGAATACCGGGCTGATGGCAGAACCAAACTCAAAGGCAATATCTTTGTGGGCATATGTGCCGCCGTAGCGTCCGGCCTGCACATACATCCCAATGGCGTTTGTCTTTTCTATCCACTCTTTTGCGCTGAGGGTGAATGTGTGCAATCCGGCTTCGCTCTTAAAGTGGTCGAATTCGACCACTTTGAAATCCGGGTTATACATACTCTCCCAAGTCCCCAGAAACTCCAGCGTCGTGCGGCTGCGAAGCCAGTTTTTGATAACGTCCGCTGCCCGCGAGGCATCCGTGCGGGCTTTTGCCATGTCTGTGAGGCTGATGTAGTCATTCTGATCCACGCTCATGATCGTCACAGCCACATTTTGGACTGTGATAAGTGAGGTCATCTTAGAGGTTCTCATTTTGTCTCCTCCAACATCTGAAGCAGCGCGGTTTTGAGCTTCTCATTCATAGGCGATTCCGGGTCAAAGCACATATCTATGAACTTCCGCAATTCCGGGTTATTCGCGGCCGCTGGAGGTTTGGCGCTGTATAGCTTGCCTCGCGGATCATCACAGCGACCGTAAATGTAGTCCATAGACACGTCAAAGTAGTCCGCGTACTTCCGCATCAATCGGATCGGAGGGGCAGACTGTCCGTTTTCATAGCGATTGATGCTGGACTGTGTGGAGCCGAGTTCCTCGGCCAGTTTTATCTGTGACATTCCAACGCTCTCACGCAAAGCGCGGAGCCTGCTGCCAAGCAACTTCATAACATGACCACCTCATAGAAGAGTAGTTCCAGTATAATCAAAATCCGGGCCGTTGTCAACCCGGATTTAATCAATCAGTATCTTGCTCAAAACTGCTAATTGCTCTCTAACTCATTTTCATCAGTGAACAGATTAGATACTACACGCCAAAGCACTTCGCTGCAAACCTTAAAGTATCGTCTAAAAAAATCATTATAATATACTTTTTTCTTTCTTCCCGACGTTAAATTTACAATCAAACGTTGTGCATCCTCGTTTGTTTGATAGATAAATGGAGTATAAATATAGTTTGTCTTCGACAACGAGAAGATAATAGGCATAACATAATCATAATCTTTATAGTTAAATAACAATGATGTAAAATTCAAATTACGAATTCCCATAACTGTAGCCAGATTCCTAAAAAACAAATCATCACAAATATACGTCGCACATGATTTTTTACATAGCGCTAAAGCATCGATCTGAATTTTATCTATTTTGCAAATTGCAAATAGCTTCTCAGCTGTCATTCCCTCAACTATCTTAAGATTGATTCGCTCATCGTCTGTAACACTCATCTTGGTTTGCTGTTCAGAAAAGTCAATCAGTGCTTCCCATATTGCTGGAAGGTTCTTATCCCTCTCCACAATGGCCAGTCCACCGTCTTTGAGTGCAACCAAAGAGCCCGGTGATATAGTTTGATTGCTAACAGCTTTTGAGAACTGATCTTTAAAGAAATCTATATAACTCTCTGGGATTATAATTCTATCTTTGATAACATCAAAGATACTGAACCATCCTGCCACAGCTAAAATGACCAAGGTTGATAGAGCTGGGACATAGCAGTCCTGCAGAGACTCTTCGACTACTGGCGGGCCCGCATAGTATGCTAAATCCTTTTCATATAGAAATGTCTTGATAACAGTAATATATTGATCATAGTCCCCAAAGGCGAAAGCATCGATCGGCAATCCTATATCGCTATCCTCAAAATTGTATGATTTTAAAAGCGACTCTATCCTTTCAGAATTATTGCCATATTTCTCAATTTGTGCTGCCAACTTCTGAGGATCATCAACAGTAAGCACAGATGCAAACCCTTGGAACTCCTCTGGATGCTGCTGGACTTTTTCAAGAATGTACCTAAAAGCATATACTTCTCTAGGTACAATCGATACTACTCGATACTTTTTCCCATTCAAGAATAGTATCTGTCCCAAACCACTTCCTTGCAATTTTGAATATATAGGATTCCTTCTGTTGATATGCTGAACTCCAAGGCTTGAATTGTTTTCATCTGAAAAAGCAGACTCCATTTCTAAGCAAAGAATCCATCGGCTGCTGTCAGGTTCCTGTTCATCATCAGTATCTGGAGAAAGCTTTTCACTCAGGGTGACCACCATATTTCCTCGAATCGTCTTGTACTCTACTTCTTCTGGAAATCTGTATAATTTATAGCTACTAAATCCGAAATAGTTCTTGAATATCTCATAGTCATCTCTTCCGTTTAGCAGATATAGAGCTTTATAGGCATAAAACTCTGCATCGTTCTTCTTTCCGGTCTTCAAATAGGCAGATGCCACAGCCATTGCATGTTCTGGAACATTCGACTTTATTAACACATCGAGGTATGGTTCATATGCATCTGCGTCTGTCTCGTTTCTCTCGAAAAGTAAAGCTACCACGTTCCTAGCGGTTTCTGCATCATGTGTATACTCAAATAGTTGCTTTGAGTATTTTAACATACTGAAAGGTAGCCTATTTGCACCTGCACAAAGAACTTTAATTTGCAAAAACCACTGAACATACAAATTCCCTTCAATAAACTGATTCGCAATTCTTTCAACAGCATCGAGATTCGATTTACATTCTTCATCTTGAGCTTTGGTTAGGTATGCTTTATTTGCAACTTTATACAAGGCAGTATATATATTATGAACCAAAAACTTATCGAGCATCATCAGCTCGGGAACGCTATTTATAGCAACATCAAGCAACTCAATCTGCGCAAAATTAGCAAACAGCAATATATAACCAAATCTAACAGCTTCATCAGCTGTTAGTAATAATTCTTTGTTCTGTTGAAAAGCGTTTTTGACTGATGGCACAATCAATTTACAAAACACATTTTCATCTTCTACATAGTAAGCAACTGCAAATAGCTCCACAGGGTTGTTACAAACTTTTGCTACGGCATCAGACAATTCTTCCTGATACTTTTTAGCGTTAATATGACTAAGTGCAAACAAATACACTCCCGTTAGATGAGGAGTTATTATATCATTAGACACCTCATTGTAATCTTCAACAGCCTGCTCACTTTTGCCATACAAAACTAAGCACAAAATCAACCTTAATGCAAATGTCTCATTATTCTTCCAATCCAACGAGGAGTATATGGCTATAGCATTATCAAGGTCGCCTAGCAATTCATAGCACAATGCTATATAGTATCTAATTTGTTCATTATTCTGTGTCTCATCAGTATATGATGAGTAGCGATCAATTGCCTGTTGAAGATAATCACGTTTATCAAATCCCAGTTTGTAATATGCTGTTAGTTCGATTGCTGCAACAAGTAGTTCGTTTTGCCGGGATAGTGTTGGCACTTCACCCCGAAATCCCGCGAAATCATTTAATTGTTGAATTAGCGTATCAGATTGTAGAGAATCACCTCTTCTATATGAGCCTATTGCGTCCTGAAGTCTTGCACAGAACGAATAGAAGACAATGGCACTATCGCCATACGTTCTCTCTACATCCCCAAGAACAACTCTTGACTTATAATAGTTCCCTATATTAAAAAGTGACAAACCATAATGTAATAATAACTGTTTCTTTACTCCTTCGCAGAGACCATCAATACTTTTTGGTTTCTGTTCATTTAACACAATAATGTCATCCCAGCGTTGCTCGGAAAACAATTTACTGATGATAAACACTTGAGTTTCAGGTAGCCATCTGACAAAGCTATCGATTGTTATATTGGACGGTGATTCCCAAAAGCCCAACAAAAAGAGCGAATTGCTCCTAAATTGTTCTAATTTTAGCTTCTGAGCGCATTGAAGAGCTTTTTCTTTGTCACTATTATGAAGTGCTAGCAAGAAACGGAAATACTGTAGTCTCTCCACGCTTTCATTATAGTCAAGTTTACCGTCTAGTATCTGATCAATTCTGACCTCTAAGCCTTTTAATTCAAGGTTAATGACCGCAGCACTGCATTTCTCAACTTGCTCAGCGACAAGTTCATTCATTAGTTCGTTATTACTTACATATTGAACATCCGCCAATTCTGGCAATAGTGAACTAGCCGTTTCCGCCTCACCGCTAGCAACGCTAACATTCGGCAGACTTATTCCAGAAAGGCCCCTAAGGTCTTGGGCTCGGTCTCTATTTCGGAAATAATAATTTCCAACTCTCAAATGCTTTCTCGCTAAATCTAATACTTCTCTGTCCGAAATTGGAACAAGCTCAATACCACTAGGGGTCAATATATCTATTGTTTTCTTATATCCCTGGCATTCTGTGTTTAATGTTTTATTGCAAAACAGATATACGACATCGAGTTTTCCCGAATAGTATTTTACTGTCTTCTCCGCAGAATCTTGGATCTGCCTATAATCAACGCTAGTTTCAAAGTATTTTGCCTGAAAACTTATTAACTTCTGCGGCTTACCATCTTCGTTCTGACTTTCCAAGACCGGCTCAACCTCCACACCTGGATTGTTGGGGTTCGTATGTGGCAATACGCCATCACTGACAAACTCACAAGCAAAAAGTTGGCGGCACATATCTTCAAACGCTATCCTTTGATCATCGTTACAGACATCAAATTGAGGCCATGTAATATTAGGATAACCACAGATAAAATCCATACTCTTATCTCCGCACTCATCAACACATTGATTTATATGCACTCTTCTTTATTACAATTTATGCTAGATATTTTCTCTGCGAGCGCAACTGACCTAAGCACACTGTCTTCATCTTACCCCACCACATCCGCCAGCAGCTTCCAATGCTCGCTTTTGATGTCGTCGCTATACTCATTCATGCAAATGCAAAGCTCCTGGCTCTGCTTGTCTTCCCGCACGAAACCGCCGTGCAAGCCATACTTTGCCAGATAGTTCTTCAAGACCTCAAACTTCCGCGGGGAGAAGATGTCGATGTCCTCGCTCTTGCCTGTACGGTCAAAACCGCCCTTCGTCTCGATGATCCACATCTCGCCGCAGATGCTGATGATGTAATCCGGGAAAAAGGATTTCTGCTTGCCGAAGCTGTCCTGATACACGATGGAAAAATACTCCGCGCCCTTGTCACCGTTCTTGTAAACCCACTCCACGGCGTCGCAGGTCTCACAAAAACGCTCAAACTTCTTCTCCGAAGCAGATCGCACCTCCGCCGAGGCCAGATAGCCCGCGTACACGTTTTTATCCATCTCCGTCTGGGACTTTGCAGTGGCGTCATAGGTGAACAGGCACGCTTGCGGGATATGGAACTCCGCGGTCGTGACGCTGGGCGTGTGGATGATCTGTTGGTCCAGCATGATCGCCATGGCCTTGCGTATATCGTCTTTCAGCCGGTGCGCGTTGTTCAGGACGAACGCATATACCTCCCGCGTCTCCAATGCCAGCAGCTTGTTGGCATAACGGACATTCTTATCCAGCAGACGGCGCAGGATGGTATTGATCTGGGCATACTCCAGCCCGACTTTTAAGCCGATCTCCGCCACGCGGTGATGATACTCCCGGCCATGAACGTGGGTATTCAGCTCCGTGCGGATGCTGACATCGTTCAGGTCATCGATCTTGCCCTTGTCCAGGGTGGAGACAGAGCCGGATTTCGTGTAATCCACTATATCCTCTGTAAAGAGATAACCTGCTGCCTCCAGCCGCGTGCGGTTCTCCGCCGTCGAGCTCCCCGTGTGATAGGTCTGGGCAAAATACTGTCCGATCGCTGCCAGAGCAGCCGTGGCGTCCCGCACCATGGTAAG
>CANQDL010000024.1 GCA_947591105.1 uncultured Oscillospiraceae bacterium | reverse complement strand
AGGCTGCGATAGCATAATATGAACAGCCCTCCCATATCTTTGTAGCAAAAGACATGGGAGGGTTTTTCATGGCCTACGAGGAAAAGAAACCGGCCGCCCAGACGCCTCACCGGCTGACGATGGACGACTGCCGCAGTCTTTGGATGAGCGGGGTGGAGGAGGTGCAGAGCTTCGACGACGGGGAGGTGGCCGTGCGCACGGCCAAGGGCCTGCTCTATGTGCGGGGCTCGGCGCTGAAGGTGGATAAGCTGGAAAAGACCAGCGGAGAGCTGAACATCTCCGGCCAGATCACCGGCCTGGAGTACGACCAGGCGGCGGGCCGGGGCGGTTTGCTGGCCCGGCTGTTCCACTGATGGCCCTTCCGGCGGCGATACAGCTGCGGCAGGCCGGGTGGTTCGTGCTGCTGGGGACGGGGCTGGGACTGCTGTATGACGCCCTGGGCGGCGCCCGGGACAGGGCCGGCCTGCCCGCCTGGCTGGGGGACGGCCTTTTTGGCCTGTGCGCGGCGGCGGCGCTGTTCGTGGGGGGCATGGCCAGCATGGAGGGCCGCCCCCGGCTGTATATGGCGCTGCTGGCGGCCCTGGGCGCGGCGTTCTGGTTTGGCACTGTCTCCCCCGTGAGCCGGCCCGCCTGGGCGGCGGTTTGGCGTCAGGCGGCCCGGGGCGCGGCCTTTCTGGCGGCGCCGGTGGGACGAGGTGTGAATTTTTTGCAAAAACAGGGCAAAAAACTCTTTTCAAACGGGAAGAAATGGTTTACAATAATAGTTACACATTGGAAACAAACCGTTGGAAGACGGAAAGGAGGCGCTCGCCGTGAAGTTTCGCAGAACCAGCTGGATGACCGCGCTGGTGATCGTGGGTCTGATCGCGTACGCGTGTATCGCCCTGATGAATATGCGGACAAAAGTGGCCAATGCCAACGAGACGGAAGCGCAGCTGCAGCAGCAGGTGGAGAAGATCCAGGAGGAAAACGCCGCCCTGCAGTACGCCATAGATCATCAGCTGGACGAGGCGACCATCGAGGACATCGCAAGAGATAAGCTGGGTCTGGTCATGCCGGACGAGAAGATATTCTACGACAGCGGCCAGTGACGCCTTGGCACGGCCGTGAGAGCGGCAAGGGAAGAAAGGATGGCGCGCCATGGGTCTGATAGAGGCGATCAGGCGTCTATTTTCAAAGAATGAGCAGGCCGACGCCGGCCCGGCCACGCTGCGGGACGATCTGGGCGGCGGATTTTACTGCACATACCGGGAGGTGCCCAACGGCTTCGGCGGATACCACGCTGTGGATATGCGCCTGAGAAAAGAGGCGGAGCCGGGCTTTTGCCGGCGGATCACCAGGTCGGACGGCAGCTTTGTCCACTTCCCCGGGGTGGAGCACGGCCCGTGGGAGAAGCAGCTGGATATGCCCTTCCGCCCGGCGGCGATGTTCAGAAACGAGCTGTGCCCCTTTGAAAACGGCCGGGCGGAGTTCCAGTGGCTGCTCCAGCCGGATGGCAGGTATTTTGCCGATGAGGACGGCTTCGGCGCGGAGGACTGTGTGGAGATCTGGCTGCACTCCTATGTGGACGAGCAGGGCCGTTTTCTGGAGCCGTTTTCCCGTTATGACGGCTGCTGAATGGGTATAGAGCTCCCGCGGCGGGACGCATTCTTTGCAGATGCGCTCCGCCGCGGGAGTTGATTTTTCTCTCTCCGGGGGATCACCCCCGGCGGATGTTGGCCGAGATGCCGGCCAGCGCGGCGGCGGCCTCCATGGCCGTCCGCTCCCGGCGGGCGATGTCCCCCAGACTGACCATGCCCACCAGCTTTCCCTCCGCCGTCACGGGGATGCGCCGGATCTGCTCCCTGCCCATGGCGGCGGCGGTCTTTTCCACCCCGTCCTCGGGGGAGCAGGTAAGGATGCCCCGGGTCATGATCTCCCGGAGCATGGTGTCCGTGGGGTCGTAATCCATGGCCACGCAGCGGGTGACGATATCCCGATCCGTCACCAGTCCCCGCAGACGGCCCTCGTCGTCGCACACCGGCAGCGCCCCCAGGTTGTGCCGCTTCATCAGCCGGGCCGCGGCGGTCACCGGCTCCTTGTGGTTGACGGAGACCACGCTCCGGGACATGATATCAGCTACTTTCATTTTCTGCCTCCTCATGGTATACTATGTAGCGCCGCCGGCGCCCGATATAAGTATGCCCGGGGAGGGCCGGCCTTATGCGTCCGGCGCTACCCGCCCGGCCAGCACCGGCCCCACCACGCCGGCGAACAGCTCCGCCGCGTTGACGGCCTCCTGCAGGGTGTTGCCGGCGGTGCCGATCTCCAGAAGGACGCTCCCGGTGGTGAACTGCTGGTTGTACCGGTAGGGGCAGACCAGGGTGGGCCGCATCAGGTGGGGGTATTCCTCCTCCACCAGGCCCTGCAGGCTCAAGGCCAGAGCCAGGTTCTCCCGCCAGTTGGGGTGGGTCAGGCTCGCGTCCGTGCCGATGACGAACATCATCTGCGCCGCCGCCGGCTCTACCTGGTCGGACACGGTCTTATAGACCATCTCCTCGTCCCCCAGGGCGTCCCGGTGCAGGTCGATGATCATGGCGATGCTGGGGTACTTCTCCAAATACTGCCGGATGGCCTGCTCCGAGCGGCTGTAAGAGCCGTTGTAGCTGGGCCAGTCGTACAGCTCCGTATCCACCAGCACCCGCAGGCCGTATTCCTCCAGCGCCTTGCCCAGCGCCAGACCCACCTGTATCACCGTGTGCTCCGTGTCCGTGGTGCGGTAGTCGGCGGTGGCCTGGTATTGGTCGGGCCCGTCGGGGGTATAGGCCTCCGTGCCGTGGGTGTGGATGATGAGGATCTGATAGCCCTGGGCGGGCAGGACGAGCTGGGGCTCCTTTCCCAGCAGCTCCGCGCCGTCAACGGGGATGTCCGTGTCGTTCTGCAGCGGATCGTGCCAGGTGATGGTGGTGGACACCACCTCCGCGTCCGGCTCCCAGCCGTGGATCGCCGCCGTCGGCGCGGGCGCTTCCGTGGCCGGGGCCGCCGTGGGAGAGGGTCTTGCGGCGGCGCGTGGCTCCGCCGTGGGTTCCGGTTTTGCCGTGGGCTCCGGCTCCGCCGTCGGTTTTGGGGCGGCGGAGGCCGCAGAGACGGCCACAGGCCGGGCGGTGGGCGCCGGAGAGGGCGGCTCCCCGGTCGGGTCGGGCTCGTCCGTGCTGCCGGTGAGAATCTCGGTGGACACCGGCGCGGCCGTACCCGCCAGCCGGGGCGAGGGAGGCGCGGGCGCCGCCCGGGGAGAGGCGGACGGGCCGGCGGAAGGCGAAGGGGCCTGGGTGGACGCAGTCCCGTCCTGATCCAGAAAGCGAAAGACCGAGGCGGCGTCCTGCTCCGCCGTGGGGATGACGCCGGTCAGAATGCCCAGAAAGGCAAAACACACCAGCAGCAGTACCAGAGAAAACAGTTTGAACTTCAAGAGGAAGCCCCCTTTCATATGTATGGGAAACGCGCATCAATGATATATATGCAAGGGGCGGGGAAAATATACCAGAAAATTCAATTTTCATAAAGGAGAGAACATAAAAATGAAGGTATCCTACGAGACCGAAGGCGTGTGCTCCCGGCTGATGAACATCGAGGCCGAGGACGGCATCATCAAAAGTGTGGAGATAGTGGGGGGATGCAACGGAAATCTCCAGGGAATCTCCCGCCTGGTGGTGGGGATGCGCGTGGAAGACGCCATCTCCCGTCTGGAGGGCATCCGCTGCGGCGACAAGCCCACATCCTGCCCGGATCAGCTGTCAAAAGCCCTGAAACAGTTAACATAATCTGCAAGAAAAATTGTATTTTTGTAGACATAACTAGGGCAAACAGCGGTGCATACCCTGCGGGATTTTGGAAATTTCTGTCGAATTTTTATGCGATAACCAAATTTTTCCAATTGCAAAACACAAGATATTGAAGAAATTTCGGCAGATGTGTGGAAAATCAACACAAGCTATTGTGCATTTGTTACAATTTCCAATTTGAAAAGCCGTCTTTTTGACAGTTTGCCGATTGTTTTCGTTGCTTTCCTTCCATTATAATATGATTACCGAAAATGAATTTTGGGGAACCAGTTCCTGCAATTCCGGTTATTATGCGAAGGGAGGCAGTCCAAATGAGAAGTCGGTGGTTTGCGAAAATAGCGGCAATCGTTTGCGCGATCTGCCTTGCCATGGGCGTGATGAGCCAGACGGTTTTTGCAAGAGACGATTCAATTGAGACGGCCGGGTATGAGGCGGAGAAGCCGGAGGCCACCTTCGTCGTGTTGGGCGGCGAGGAGAACACGGCCACCCCCGCTCCCACGGCCACCGATAACCGCCTTTCCGTTCCGCTGTTCGTGAAGGACAAGAAGGTCGCGGACTGCTCCGTGATCGGCGGCGAGCCCTATGTGGGCGTGGCGGCGTTCTGCGGGGCGCTTGGCTTGGACACACAGATCCTGGATAACGGCGCGGCGGTGTCCCTGGCCATGGACGGGCTGATGCTCCAGGCCCAGACGGGGGAGAATTACCTTGCCTGCAACGACCGGTATCTCTATCTGCATCACGGCGTGCGCGCTCTTGACGGCGCGGTGGCGCTGCCGGTGGAGCAGCTGGTGCGGTGCATGGGCCTGACCGCCTATTGGGATCGGGTGCAGTGGAAGATCTCCATAGACAGCACCAAGATCTCTCCCCTGACCCCGGGTTCGGCCTATTACGATGAGGCGGACGTATATTGGCTCAGCCGCCTGATCTTTGCCATGGCGGGGGACAAGCCCATGGACACGAAGATCGCGGTGGGGGACGTGTGCGTCAACCGTCTTGGGAACGAGGATTTTTCCGACCAGAGCAACATCTACGAGGTGGTCTTTGCCAAGAACCAGTTCGACGTGGTGACCAACGGCATGATCTACGTGGAGCCGGACGAGGCGTCC
Organism: uncultured Oscillospiraceae bacterium; assembly: GCA_947591105.1. Lineage (GTDB taxonomy): Bacteria > Bacillota > Clostridia > Oscillospirales > Oscillospiraceae > CAJOIG01. The sequence continues at coordinate 19,834 of CANQDL010000024.1, read as the reverse complement.
GTGGCCGCGGCCAAGATGGCGCTGGAGGGCTACGATCTGACCAACGGCGCGGCCTATATGGCCAAGGAGGATCTGGGCGCGGGTTATCAGTGGGTGGCCGACGTGGGCGACCTGCGGTTCTTTGCGGCCGCTTGAAATGGGCCGGAGGGCTGTGGTATACTGCCCCCAGGCGTAAGAAAAACAAAAGAGAGGCACGCCTGACGGCGCGCCTCTTTTCTATGAGGGACGACGATGGAAGAGATTCTGAAAACCGGTCTGGAGGCGATGGGCCTGTCCCCGTCGCCGGAGCAGCTGGCGGCCATGACCCGGTACGGGCAGATGCTCATGCAGACCAACGAGACCACCAATCTGACCGCCATTCGCACGTGGCCGGAGGTGGCCCGCCTGCACTTTCTGGACAGCGCCGCGCTGTTGAACGTGGCGGACTTTGCCGGCAAGGCGGTGGCGGACGTGGGCACCGGCGCGGGCTTTCCCGGGGTGCCGCTGCGGATCATGCGCCCGGATATCCGGCTGACCTTGCTGGACAGCGTGGGCAAGAAGATGGACTTTGTGCGGGGCGGCTGCATATCGCTGGGCCTGGAGGACGTGACCTGCCTGTGGGGCCGGGCGGAGGAGATGCCCCAGCTGCGGGAGGGGTTCGACCTGGTGGTGAGCCGGGCGGTGGCGGAGCTGCCGCTGCTGGCGGAGCTCTGCCTGCCGCTGGCAAGGGTGGGCGGACTGTTTCTGGCCATGAAGAAGACGGACTGCGACCTGGAGGTGGCCCGGGGGGACTTTGCCGTCCGGGCGCTGGGCGGCCGGGTGCGGGAGATCCGCCGCTACACCCTTCCCGGTACGGACGTGGAGCACGCCGTCGCGGTGATCGAAAAGGTGCGGCCCACCCCGCCCCAATATCCCCGCCGCTGGGCCCAGATCAAGAAAAGACCCCTGCTGGGGTGAGCGGACGCCGCCGTCGCCGCCGGCCTGGTCTGCCGCCCTGGGTCGCAAATAACCTGACTCTACGCTCCGTCGGTTGCAAATAAGGCCGTCCCGAGGTATAGTCACGGTGGGGGTGAGAGGATGCAGGAGATCGACAGGGAGCGGTTCGGCGCCTTTTTGGCCGAACTGCGGAAGCAGCGGAATATGACCCAAAAGGAGCTTGCCCAGCGGATATGCGTGTCCGACAAGGCCGTGTCCAAATGGGAGCGCGGCGCGGGGCTGCCGGACATCTCGATGCTGATCCCGCTGGCGGAGGAGCTGGGCGTGACGGTGACAGAGCTGCTGGAGGGCCGGCATCTGGAGACGGAGAGGCCGGTGAGCGCCGCAGAGACGGAACAGCTGCTGCGCAGAGCGCTGACCATGTCCCAGGGACAGTCCGCCCGGGGCGGCGCGGATCGGAAAAAGTGGGGATGGCGGTATGGGCTGTGCCTGCTGGCGGCCCTGGCCGAGGCCGCCGCGCTGCTGGTCATGATGCGCCGGGACAGCGCTCATTGGAGCGTTTACTACCCCGCGGCGCTGATGACGGGGATGAGCGCCGGGTTCGGACTGCATTTCTGCCTCTTCGCCCGCACGCGGCTGCCCTGGTATCACGACGTGGAAAGGATCGGGTTCTACAGCGACGGGCCGATGCGCATCAATGTGCCGGGGGTGGGCTTCAACAACCGGAACTGGCCCCATATCCTGCGCTGGCTGCGGATATGGTGTCTGCTGACCATGACGCTGAGCGGGGCGGTGTGCTTTCTCGCCAAATGGCTGTTCGGGCCCGGCCCTCTGGCCGCGTGGCTGCCCATGGCCTCGCTGGCGGGCCTTCTGGCGGCCGTATATGTCCCGGGAAGACGGTATGATTAGGCGCTGATTGACGGAGGTAAGGCCGCCGGATGCAACGCATCCGGCGGCCTTTGTTTATCGCAGCACGTCGTGATCCAGCCATTTATTTCCCCGGAAACGGAGCAGAAAGCATATGGCCCGCACCAGCCAGTCCGCGCACCAGCCGAACCACACGCCCCACAGTCCAACCGGCGTGTAGCGGCACAGGTCCCAGCAGAGCGCCACGCGGAAAAGCCACATGCTGGCCGAGCCCACGATCATGGGGTAGGCCACGTCCCCCGCCGCCCGCAGGCCGTTGGGCAGTGTGAACGCGCAGGGCCAGAGCAGCACCCGCATCACGCAGATGAACCAGGTCAGCTGGCAGACCAGCTGGGCGCCGCTGGGGGAGAGGGCGGTCAGGCGGGTGATGAAGGGCACCCCGGCGGAGAAAAGCGCGCCCATGCCCAGCACCACCCATGTGGACAGGATGGTGAACTGGCGGATGTACCGCCGGGCCTCGTCCGGCCGGTTCTGGCCGATACACTGGCCGGTCACGGTGAGCAGGCCGATGCCCAACGCCGTGCCGGGGGTGCCGATGCAGCTGTCCAGCGCGGCGATGACGGCCTGGGCGGCGATGGCGGTGGTGCCCAGGGAGGAGATGGTGGACTGCACCACCAGCTTGCCGAACTGGAACATCCCGTTTTCCACGGCGGAAGGCAGACCCACCCGCAGAATGCGCCGGAGCATAGGCCCATCCGGCCGCCAGGTGCGCAGGCTTCCCAGGGAGATGACCTGCCCCGGCCGGGCCTGGTATCCCAGCATGATGACGGCGCTGACGATCCGGCTGGCAAGGGTGGCCAGGGCCGCGCCCAGCACCCCCATGTGCAGGCAGAAGATGAGAAGGGCGTTTCCGGCGATGTTCAGCAGATCTGCGGCGAAGGCCACGATCATGGGCCGCCGGGAGTCTCCTGTGGCCCGGTGCAGGGCGGCGCTGGCGGTATAGAGGGCCAGGAAGGGGTAGCTCAAAACGGTGATGAGCATATACACGTCCGCCGCGTCCATTACGGCCTGCTCCACCGTGCCGAAGATGAGCCCCAGCAGGGGCCGGCGCAGCGGCGCCAGCAGCACCGTGAAGGCCAGGGATATCCCCAGGGCCAGGGCCATGACCTGCCTGGCGGCGTGGTTTGCGTCGGCGGTGTCCCGGTGGCCGATGTACTGGGAGCAGACGATGGTGCCGCCGGCGGCCAGGGCGGAGAAGAAGTAGGTCACCAGCATGTTGATGGAGTCCACCAGGGCCACGCCGGAGATGGCGGCCTCGCCCACGTTGGACACCATGAACGTGTCCGCCATGCCCATAAGCCCGGTGAGGATCTGCTCCAGCACCAGCGGCACCAGCAGTGCCCGAAGTTCTTTTTTCGTAAACAGAGCGGCCGCCTCCCCGTTCACAGTGATTCGCGTAAAAAACCGATTCAATTATAGGAGAGGCTCATAATGATTGCAAGAGCGATACCATACAAAAGCACGGCCCGCAGACGGCCGGACCGTGTAAAAACTGCTTGCACTTAGGAGGTGTGCGCGATATAATAGAGCCGCGAGATGAATAAAGGCAGGGCGCGAGGTGTCGGAACCACCTCACGCCCCTATGCAGGAGAGGCTCATCCTCCCACACAGCAGTATAACTGCACCGTTTCGTATTATATCCGCTTTTGTGCTGAAACACAAGAGCGGGAAATACGGGGCTGTGTGGCTTCTTGTGGTGTAGGGAAGAGATTCCCTGCACCGCTTTTGTTTATCTCGGCTTTCCCAGCGCTGCAACATCTACGGCTGACAGCCGCCGCAAATAGAGCAAGACCCGGCGGGAAGGGCTTCCTTCCCGCCGGGATTTATGGTATACTTTCCCCATGGACACTTTTACGAGACAATACATAGACGCCCGGCGGCGGGTGATCGCCAAGAACTTCCCCCGGCTCAACGACAAGCAGCGCCAGGCGGTCATGGCCACGGAGGGGCCTCTGCTCATCCTGGCCGGCGCCGGCAGCGGCAAGACCACCGTGCTCATCAACCGGGTGGCCAATCTGATGAAATACGGCCGGGCCTCGGACGTGGACGAGCTGCCCCCGGACGCGGACGAGGAAAAGCTGGATATCATGCGCCGGTACGTGGACGGAGACGGGAGCGTCAAGGTGCAGGCGGAGCTGGCCGCGGCCCTTGATCCGGTGGCCCCCTGGCAGATCCTGGCCATCACCTTCACCAACAAGGCCGCGGACGAGCTGAAGAGCCGGCTGAGCGCCATGCTGGGCCCGGCGGCGGAGGACATCTGGGCCAAGACGTTCCACTCCGCCTGCGTGCGCATCCTGCGCCGGGACGCCAGTCTGCTGGGCTACCCCAACAGCTTCACCATCTATGACGAGACCGACCGGGTCTCGGTGATGAAGCGCATCCTCAAGGAGCAGAACAAGGACGAGAAAATGTACCCGCCCCGGTGGGTGCTGAATACCATCGACCGGGCCAGAAACCGCCTGCAGACGCCGGAGGATTTCGCCGAGGCGGCGGAAAAGAGCGGGGATATCCGCCTGCGGGGCGCGGCGGAGCTGTACGGGGCCTATGCCAAGCGGCTCATGGAGGCCGGGGCCATGGACTTTGACGATCTGCTTTATAACACCGTGCGCCTGCTGCAGGAGAACCGGGACGTGCTGGAGCGGTACCAGCGGCAGTTCAAATATGTGCTGATCGACGAGTATCAGGACACCAACAACCTGCAATATCTGATGGCTACCCTGCTGGCCGGCGGGCGGAAGAACATCTGCGTGGTGGGCGACGACGACCAGTCCATCTACGCCTTCCGGGGGGCCACCATCGAAAATATCCTGTCCTTCGAGGATCAGTACAAGGCCCGCACCATCCGCCTGGAGCAGAACTACCGCTCCACCGGCCATATTTTGAGCGCCGCCAACGGGGTGGTGGCCAACAACCAGGGCCGGAAGGGCAAGCGGCTGTGGACAAACGCCGGGGACGGGGAGTGGATCACCCTGTATGTGGCGAAAAACGAGGAGGACGAGGCCCAGTACGTGGTAAGCCAGGTGCTGCGGGCGGTGGACGAGGGGGACAATCTGCGGGATCACGCGGTGCTCTATCGGCTCAACGCCCAGTCCCGGGCGCTGGAGCAGGCATTCTTGCGCAACGGCATCCGGCCCCGCATCGTCAAGGGCAACCCCTTCTTCGAGCGGGCGGAGATCAAGGACATCATGGCCTATTTCTTCGTGCTGCTCAACCCGGCGGACGATCTGCGCCTGACGCGGATCATCAACGTGCCCGCCCGGGGCATCGGCGCCACCACCGTGGAGCGGGCGGCGGCCATCGCCCAGCAAAACGGCCTGCCCCTGTTCACGGTGCTGACCATGGCCCAGGCGTTCCCGGAGCTGGCCCGGGCGGCGGAGAAGATCCGGGCCTTTGTGGACATGATGAACCAGCTGTCCGCCCTGACCCAGAGCGTTGGACTGGAGGAGCTCTATGACGCGCTGCTGGAAAAGACCGGCTATGCCCGGATGCTGGAGAGCGCCCGCACGGACGAGAGTCTCAACCGGCTGGAGAACGTACGGGAGCTGAAGAGCTTTCTGGCCACCCACGTGCGCCAGACCGGGGACGAGACCCTGGCGGGTTTTTTGGACGAGGTGAGCCTATATACCGACCTGCAGGCCATGGAGGAGGACGAGAACACCGTCACCCTCATGACCATCCACTCCGCCAAGGGTCTGGAGTTTCCCACGGTGTTCATCGTGGGGATGGAGGAGGGGGTGTTCCCCTCCCTGCAGGCCATCGGGGAGACGGCCCAAATGGAGGAGGAGCGGCGCCTGGCCTATGTGGCCATCACAAGGGCGAAAAAGCGTCTGTACATCACCAGCGCCCGGCAGCGGATGGTCTTCGGCCAGACGGCTCCCCACCGGGTCAGCCGTTTTGTGGACGAGATCCCGCCCGAACATATCGACCGGCCCTACACGGAGCTGCGGCCCACCGGGTGGTTCGACTTTGAGGACGTGCCCGGGGACGGGGACGACTGGCCCAGCGGCAAAAGCGCCGCCCCGTGGAGCGGCCGCCGGAGCGCCGGGCAGACCCAGCCGCCCATCCGGGACTGGAAGCGGAGCCAGAAGAAGACGCTGGCGCCGCCCGCGCCCCGGAAGACCCAGGCCGCGCCCAGCTTTGCCGTGGGCGACCGGGTGGAGCACAGCGCCTTCCACAAGGGCACCATTGTGAAGATGACCCCCATGGGAGGGGATCACCTGGTGGAGATCCAGTTCGACACCGCCGGACTCAAGCGCCTGATGCTCAAGGCCGCGGCCCGGTATATGAAAAAGCTCTGACATGCCGAAGCAGTGCCAAAAGCCCCCTTGGATGGGGGCTTTTTTGGCTGGGAGAAAAATTTTCAAATTTACTACCAAAGTAGTATTGACAAAAGGATACGACTGGTGTAGTATATGGATGACGTCAATATTACCATGGTAGTAACCCAAGGAGAGACATAATGGATAACAAGCTGTATGATTCGGAACTGAAAGTGATGGACGTGCTGTGGCGCGAGGGGGACTGTACCGCCGCCCACATCGCGGAGGTGCTGGGCCGGGAGGTGGGCTGGAACGTGAACACCACCTACACCCTCATCAAGCGGTGTATCAAAAAGGGCGCTATCCAGCGCTCCGAGCCCCGGTTCATGTGCCGGGCGCTGGTGGACAAGAGCACCGTTCAGACCGCGGAGACCCAGGAGCTGATCGGCAAGCTCTTCGACGGATCGGAGGACAAGCTGTTCGCAGCCCTGCTGGGCCGGCGGGATCTGTCCGCAGAGCAGATCGCCCGTCTGCGCCGGATCGTGGATGAGATGAAATGAGGTGGCTGGGATGGACTTGCTGAACATGTCCGTGACGGGCGGCGTGATGATCCTGGCGGTGATCGTCGTCCGGGCGCTGGCGGTGAACCGGCTGCCCAAGGGCGCCTTCACGGCGCTGTGGACGGTAGCGCTGCTGCGGCTCTTCCTGCCGGTGAGCGTGCCGTCGGCGTCGAGCATATACGGCCTGCTGGCCGTGCCCGCGCCGACGCCGGCCGACGTGCAGATGGCCGAGCCGACGCCCGCCCCTGCCCCGGCCGGGCATGATGACATCTATCCGGCCCGGGCCGCCGCGCCGGCGGCCGATACGGTCACCCAAGAGCAGAGCCAGGCCCGTCCGGCCCGCCGGGCGGACACGCCCTGGCGGACAGCAGTCTGGGCCGCGGGGGCTGCGGCGTGCGCGGGGTATTTTGCCCTGGGCTACGGTCTGGCCCGCCGCCGGTTTCGGGAGGCGGTGGACGTGGAGGACGATTTTGTCAGCCGCTGGCAGGCGGAGCAGCCGCTGCGGCGGCGTGTGTCCGTGCGCCTGTCCGGCCGGGTGAAGGCGCCCATGACCTACGGGCTGGTTTGCCCGGTGGTGCTGCTGCCCGCCGCCACGGACTGGCGGGATCAGGGGCGGATGAAGCTCATCCTGGCCCATGAGTACGCCCACATCCGGCGGCTGGACGGGCTGCGAAAGCTCCTGCTGACCGCCGCGGTGTGCCTGCACTGGTTCAATCCCCTGGTCTGGGCCATGTTCTTTTTGGCCAACCGGGATATGGAAATGGCGTGCGACGAGCAGGTGGTGCGCGCCATGGACGGGGACGGCCGGGCGGACTATGCCCGGGTGCTCATCGACATGGAGCAGGCCAGGGGCCTGACGCCTCTCGTCAGCTATTTTGCCGCAAACGCTATGGAGGAGCGTATAACTGCGATCATGAAAATGAAAAAACTGACGGCGCTGGCCGTGGTGATAAGCGTTCTTCTGACCCTGGGGGTGACGGCGGTGTTCGCCACCGACGCCAAGCCGGCGGAGGGGTCGGAGACAGACGGACAGACGGAGCGGACGGCCTATGACTGGGGCGAGGCCCGGGTGCTGCTGCCCCTGACGGAGGCGGGGCTGGAGGCCCTATTCCCGGAGGACGACATCCAGTGGTGGACGGCGGCGGAGTTTGCTGCCTGGGCGAAGGCGCAGGAGCCTCTGCTGGCTGCCGCCGAGGGCACCGAGGCCAACTCCGCAAGCTATGACGGCGGAGTATGGACGCAGGAGCGCTCCCAGACGCTGACAGACGCCTGGGAGGACATGGCTGCCGCGCTGGAGAGCGGGGCAAAGCTGTCCCGCACCGTCAACGGAGACGGCCGGGTCGTGCTGGCCGTGGGCATGGACTGGGATCTTTCCCAGGGCGACGGGGAAAGGGCGTATGCCTATGATGTGGGGGCGCTGGTGTGGAGCGCGCCGACGACCGGCCTTTTGTCCGGCGTCACCGTGGAGGCCGGCGGCGGGCAGGTGCAATTCGAGGGCAGTCAGACTTACCTGGGAGAGCTGGAGACCATGCGAACCTTTCTTGAAAACCGGGTCGCCGCCGGAGCGGTGACCCAGGCGGACGCCAACGCCGCGCTGGAGAGCTTCTGGAGCACCTTCCAGCCCACGGAGATGCCGAGCCGGTGGCGGGTGTCGGCGTCGCCGGCGTCGCCCACCCCCTCTCCCGCGCCGGTGGAGGCGCCGTCCACGCCCCTGCCCACCTCCCCGCCGGAAAAATTGGTCATGGCGCCGTCCACACCCTCTCCCATACCGGTGCCGCCCACACCTACCCCCGCGCCGGAAAATGCGGACATGGTGTTGCCCACGCCCTCTCCCCTGCCGGCCCCGGGCTGACATGTTTATGAAAAAATCAGGGCGCGTCCCATAGACGCGCCCCTATTTTATGCCCTGGCAGGCTGGAAGTAAGGCCGTTGTGTCGTTGCTTTTTTCCGAAAATGCGCTATACTGTTTACTGCTCCGTGAGGGCCTTTTTGTGGGCGGAAGGATCGGGCGCCATGGGCTGGCCGTTGGCGGCGATGTACGCCTGGATGCAGGAGAAGCTCTCGTCGCTGAGGTCGTGCTCGATCTTGCAGGCGTCCTTGTAGGCATTCTCCTGTCCCACCCCCAGGCTCATGAGCACGGCGGCGATGGTCTCATGGCGCTCATAGATGCGCTTGGCGATGGCGAGGCCTTTTTTCTCCAGATGGAGCATCCGGTCTCCGTCCCGGCTGATGTAGCCGTTTTCCTCCAGCTGCTTCATGGCCACGCTGACCGAGGGCTTGGAGAAACCCAGGGAGTTTGCGATGTCGATGGAGCGGACAAAACCTTTTTCCATAGACAGCATGTAGATGGCTTCCAGATAGTCCTCTGCGGATTCGTGGATGTTCATGGCGTCCCCTCCTGATTGTAATAAATTTATTTTAACACAGGCATCGGATAAAAACAAGTCCGAACCGAAAGGCGTGAAAATGACAGCTGTTCCCGCCCATGTGCATAGACTTCTGGCGGCCCTCCGGGCGGCCGGGCACGAGGCGTACCCTGTGGGGGGCTGCGTGCGGGACAGCCTTCTGGGGAAGGAGCCGGCGGACTGGGATCTGTGCACCGGCGCTCTGCCGGGAGAGGTGGAGCGGGTGCTGGCCGGTTACAGGATCATAGAGACCGGCGTCCGCCACGGCACGGTCACGGCGCTCACCGAGGGCGGCCCGGTGGAGATCACCACCTTCCGCACCGACGGAGACTACCGGGACAACCGGCACCCGGAGCAGGTGCGCTTTGTCGCCAAGGTGGAGGAGGATCTGGCCCGGCGGGACTTCACCGTCAACGCCATGGCTCTGGGGCCGGACGGGGCGGTGATCGACCCGTTTGGCGGCCGGGCGGATCTGGCCGCGGGGATCATACGCTGCGTGGGGGAGCCGACCCGCCGCTTCCGGGAGGACGGACTGCGCATTCTGCGGGCGCTGCGGTTTGCCGCACGGCTGGATTTTGCCGTCGAGCCCGCCACGGCGCAGAGCGTCCTTGAAAACCGGGCGCTGCTGGAGAACATCGCGGCGGAGCGGGTGTTCTCCGAGCTGCGGGGCCTGCTGACCGGCCCCGGCGCGGGCCGGGTGCTGCTTGGGTTTGCCCCGGTGGTGTTTCAGGTGATCCCGGAGCTGGCCCCCGCCGCGGGCTTTGACCAAAAGAACCCCCACCATATTCACGACGTGTGGACGCACACCGCCCTGGCGGTGGACGCCGCGCCGCCGGAGCCGGTGCTGCGCCTGACCATGCTGCTGCACGATGTGGCCAAGCCGGAGACTTTTTTTGCCGACGAGCGGGGCGTGGGCCACTTTTACGGCCATGCCGAGCGGGGCGCGGAGATGGCCGACGCCATATTGCGCCGGCTCCGGTGCGACAACGCCGCCCGGGAGCGGGTGTGCCTGCTCATCCAAAACCACGCCATACAGCCGCCCCAGACGAAAAAAGCCATGCGGCGGCTGCTGGCAAAGGTGGGCGTGGAGGCGGTGCGGCAGCTTCTGGACTGTTGGCGGGCGGACTGCGCCGACCGGGTCAACGCGATTCTGGCGGCAGACACCCCCTGGGAGACCCTGATCGGGACGGCGGAGCGGATATTGGAGGAGCTTCTGGCGGAGCCCGCCCCCTGCTTTGGGGTGGGAAGCATGGCGGTGAACGGCCGGGATATACTGGCCCTGGGCGCGGCGGAGGGGCCGGCGGTGGGCCGGGTGCTGGGAGCGCTGCTGGACGAGGTGCTGGATGGGGCGCTGGAAAACCGGCGGGACGGACTGCTGGCCCGGGCCCGGCAGCTGCTGGAAGAGGATTGCAATCGGCCCGGGAGGGGCGTATAATCTATACCACGGACTTTTTCAGGAGATGAATGGATATGAGGATCAAAATAACCGCCGACAGCACATGCGATCTGACGGCGGAGCTGGTGGAACAAAATCAGATCACCATCACGCCCCTGACGGTCAACTGCGGCGCAGAGAGCTTTCGGGACGGGGTGGATATCACCCCCGACGGGCTCTATGAGAAGATCCGCGCCACAGGGACGCTGGCCAGCACGGCGGCGGTGAACGTGCAGGAGTACATGGACGCGTTTTCCGCGGCCCTTCGGGATCACGACGCGGTCGTCCACTTCACCATCAGCAGCGACATGTCCGCCTGCTACCAGAACGCCTGCATCGCGGCCAGAGAGCTGGGCAATGTCTACGTGGTGGACAGCCGGAATCTGTCCACGGGCATCGGCCACCTGGTGCTGGACGGCTGCCAGCTGGCCGGATCGGGCATGGGACCGGAGGATATCCAAAAGGAGCTGGAGCGCCGGCGGGAGAAGCTGGACGTGAGCTTTGTGGTGGACACGCTGGAGTATCTGCGCAGGGGCGGCCGGTGCAGCGCCCTGGCGGCCATGGGGGCCAACCTGCTGCATCTGCACCCGTGCATTTTCGTGAAGGACGGGGCCATGGGCGTGGGCCGGAAATACCGGGGCAGGCTCATCGAGTGCGTGCGGGCCTATGTGCGCGACCGGCTCTCCGAACCGGACAGCGTAGATCCCCGCCGGGTGTTCATCACCGACTCTGGGGTGTCGGAGGATATCCGTGCCGCGGCGGAGGAAGAGGTGCGCCGGGCAGTTGCCTTCCAGCAGATCATCCACACCCGCGCCGGATGCACCGTCAGCTCCCACTGCGGGCCGGGCACCCTGGGCATATTGTTTTATCGAAAATAGTCCGCCGAAAATATTACCATATTTCGACCGGATCATCGCCTTTTTCCCGGCATGTTTATCGTATATTTTTTGAATTTAGGGCTTGTATTTCCGGACGGAGCATTATATAATTTATCCGGATAAAAACTATGATCTCCGAAGGAGGATAAAAACAATGCCCAGACCGAAAGGAAGCAAGAACAAAAAACGCGTTCAGAGCGTGACCAAGCTGGAGGAGAAAATCGCCGCCCAGCAGGCGCTGAAAAAGACTCTGGAGGCGGAGCAGGCGGATATCCTGGCCGCCATCGAAAAGCAGAAGCAGCTTCTCAAGGCGAAGAAAAAGGAACTGCGTGCCGCGGAAAAGGCCCTGCTCAGCCTGGAGGAGAAGAAAGCGGAGGCCGCCGCTATCGAGAGTGCCGCCGCCCAGAAGGTGGAGATCGAGAAGGCCGTCACCGAGCTGGTCAGCAGCGGAAAGACGGTGGATGAGATCCTGGAGATGCTCAAAAAGTAAGGAGTTCTTCGTCCAAGCCGCCTCCCTCGGCAGAGGGAGGCGTTTTTATACGGAGAGGATATATGGAGAGATTACGCAATATGCCTCCGGGAAAACGGGCGGTGCTGTTCGATCTGGACGGAACGCTTGTGGACTCTATCGGCGTTTGGAACGAGACGGATCAGATCCTGCACCGCCAGCTGACCGGCGCCGATGAGGACCCAAGGGCGCTGCAGCGGCTGCGGGACGAGACCCTGTCCCGGTTCCGGGACGAGCCGGAGCCATACCTGCGCTACTGCGAGGTGCTGGCGGCCCGGTACGGGACGGCGCTGACAGGGCGGCAGATATACCGGCGGCGCAGCGAGATCTCCAGGGAGCTGCTGGAGAAGCGCGTGGATTATAAGCCCGGGGCCGACCGGTTTTTGTGGGCGCTGAAGCGGGCGGGATATATCCTGATCCTGGCCACCACCGGCCGGCGGAGCAGTCTGGAGATATACCGGACGGCGAATAAAAATATTATAAATAGAGCCCCGCTGGACGTGCTTTTCGACAGGATATATACCAGTGAGGACGTGGAGCGCATCAAGCCCGACCCGGAGATATACCGCCGGGCCATGGAGGATATGGATCTTGTGCCGGAGCAGTGTGTGGCCTTTGAGGACTCCCTGGCGGGGGTGCTTGCGGCCAAGGCCGCGGCGCTGCAGACCGTCGTCGTTTATGACGTGCATTCCGATCCTGACCGGCAGGCCATCGACGGGCTGGCGGACTGGTATATGGAGGACTATTCCGGCCTGGATACGCTTCCGGGCCTGGGGAAAACGGGAGGAAGAAACGGATGAAAAAACTCGACCGGATCATGGCGATCATCATGACGCTCACCGGCGCCGCGTTTCTGGCGGACGTGATCTGGCAGGCGTGGGAGCACCACGCCCACCCGGAGCTGTACGTGACCCAGTCCGCCCCCTGGTATCTGTCCATTGAGGCGGCCGCGCTGATCACGGCGGCGGTCATGGCGGTGGAGATGATCGTGTATTTTGTGTTGCGGTATGTTGCCGCCAGGAGAGAGAAGAAATGATAAAGCCCTATCGCCACAAGGTGCAGTATTACGAGACGGACAAGATGGGCATCGTCCACCACTCCAACTATATCCGCTGGATGGAGGAGGCCCGGATCGACTTTCTCGACCAGATCGGCTGGAGCTTTGACCGGATCGAACAGATGGGCATCGTCTCGCCGGTGATGTATGTGGACTGCCGGTATCGGGTCAGCACCGTCTTTGCCGACGAGATCACCATCCTGCCCCAGGTGGAGGCCTTCCACGGGGTGCGGCTGAAGATGTATTACGAGATGCGCAGGCAGGACGGCACCCTGGTCTGCCAGGCCCGCTCCGAGCACTGCTTCCTGGACAGGGAGGGAAAGCTTTTGCGGATGCAGACGGCCTATCCGGAGCTGTACGCGGCACTGGCCGCCCAGGCCGTGGAGCAGCCGGAGACAAAACGCCGCAGGTAAGGCGCGGCAGCCCCCTTTTTGAAAAGGGGGCGCGCGCTTTTTTCGGTGGTTTTTGCCGGCCGGCGGGCATACTAAAATATGCGGTATGCCCTTGCGGGGAACGTGCCGGATGTGCTACAATATAAAATCAGCGAATTTGGAAGATCCCGGCAGGAGGAAGGCTTGTGGACGGAGGAAACTGGGACATCCTCATATTGGGCGCGGGGCCGGCGGGCATCTCGGCGGCGCTGACGGCCCATGCCCGCGGGCGCAGGGCGCTGGTGCTGTCCGGCGACCCAATGGCCACGCCCCTGGCCAAGGCCCCGGCCATCCACAACTACCCGGGCCTGCCGGGCATGAGCGGCCGGGAGCTGCTCTCGGCCATGCTGGCGGGACTGGAGCGGCAGGGCGTCCGCCGGGTGACCGGGAGGGTCACGGCGGTTATGCCCTTTGACGGCAGCTTCATGGTCAGCGCGGAGCAAGACGTGTTCCAGGCCGGGAGCCTGATCCTGGCGGCGGGAGCCCAGCAGAGCCTCAAGCCCCTGCCCGGGGAGGCGGAGTATCTGGGCCGGGGCGTGAGCTATTGCGCCACCTGCGACGGGATGCTCTACAGGGGGCGAACGGTGGCTGTACTGTGCCTGGGCGCCCAGGCGGAGGAGGACGCGGATCTTTTGCAGAGCATCGGCTGCAGCGTTCTCCGGTTCGGGCGGGCCCAGGCGAAGGATGCGCAGATCATAGGCACGGATCGGGTGACGGGCCTTGTCTGCGGCGGGCAGGAGCACGCTGTGGACGGGGTGTTCGTGCTGCGGGACGCGGTGGCGGCGGACGTGCTGCTGCCGGGTCTGGCCATGGAGGGCGGCCATATCGCCGTGGACGGGGATATGGGCACGAGCGTACCCGGGGTGTTCGCCGCCGGGGACTGCACCGGCCGGCCCTACCAGATCGCCCGGGCCGTGGGACAGGGAAACATCGCGGCGCTTGCCGCGGACAGATATTTGAAGGAGCGAGAGAAATGAGCGTTATAGATCTGACAGCGGAAAATTTTGACCAGACCATCGCCGGCGGAACGGTGCTGGTGGATTTCTGGGCGGCGTGGTGCGGCCCGTGCAAAATGCAGAGCCCCGTTGTGGACGCCTTCGCCCGGGATCACGCCGACGTGACGGTGTGCAAGGTGAACGTGGACGAGCAGCCCACCCTGGCGGCCCGGTTCGGGATCATGAGCATCCCCACCCTGATGGTGTTCAAGGACGGACAGCTGCACAAAAAGACCGTGGGTCTGTCCGGCGGGGATGAGATAGAGGAGATGTGCCGATGAGAGAGCTTCCCAAACAGTATGACCCCAAGCAGGTGGAGAAGCGGGTGTACCGGCAGTGGCTGGACGGCGGGTACTTTCACGCCAAGCGTGACCCGGACAAAAAGCCCTTTACCATCGTCATCCCGCCCCCCAACGTGACGGGACATCTCCACCTGGGCCACGCCGTGGACGAGACCATCCAGGACGTGCTCACCCGGTATAAGCGGATGAAGGGCTTTTCCGCCCTGTGGCTGCCCGGCTATGACCACGCGGGCATCGCCACCCAGATCAAGGTGGAGGAAAATCTGCGTGTCAACGAGGGGCTGACCCGGTTCGACCTGGGCCGGGAGAAGTTCCTGGATCGGGTGTGGGACTGGAAGAACAAGTACGGCGACCGGATCGTGGAGCAGCTGAAGACCCTGGGCTCCTCCTGCGACTGGGAGCGGCAGCGCTTTACCATGGACGAGGGCTGCTCCAAGGCGGTGCGGGAGGTGTTCTGCTCCCTCTACGAGAAGGGCCTGATCTATAAGGGCAAGCGGATCATCAACTGGTGCCCCCACTGCACCACCGCCCTGTCCGACGCGGAGGTGGAGTATGAGGAAAAGCCCGGCCACCTGTGGCACCTGCGCTATCCCCTCTCCGACGGCTCCGGGGACGTGATCGTGGCCACCACCCGGCCGGAGACCATGCTGGGCGACACCGGCGTGGCCGTCAACCCCAACGACGAGCGGTATCGCGATATCGTGGGCAAGACCTGCATCCTGCCCCTGGTGGGCCGGGAAATGCCCATCGTGGCGGACGAGTATGTGGACATGGCCTTCGGCACCGGCTGCGTGAAGATGACCCCCTGCCACGACCCCAACGACTTTGAGGTGGGCCTGCGCCACAACCTGGAGCAGATCCTGGTCATCGACGACAACGGCTGCATCATCAACGGCGGCAAGTATAACGGCATGGATCGCTACGAGGCCCGGAAGGCCATCCTGGCCGACCTGGAGGAGCAGGGATACCTGGTGAAGGTGGAGGATCACCTACATAACGTGGGTACCTGCTACCGCTGCCACAGCGACGTGGAGCCCCTGGCCAGCGACCAGTGGTTCGTGAAGATGGAACCCCTGGCCAAGGAGGCCATCCGGGTGGTGGAGGACGGCACCATCAAGTTCGTCCCCGACCGGTTTGCCAAGACCTACCTCAACTGGATGCACAACGTCCGGGACTGGTGTATCTCCCGGCAGCTGTGGTGGGGCCACCAGATCCCCGCCTGGTACTGCGCGGACTGCGGCCACGTGACCGTCTCCCGCACCGACGCCTGCCGGTGCGAGAAGTGCGGCTCGGAGAACATCACCCGTGACCCGGACGTGCTGGACACCTGGTTTTCCTCCGCCCTGTGGCCCTTCTCCACCCTGGGCTGGCCGGACAAGACCGAGGACCTGGAGTACTTCTACCCCACGGACGTGCTGGTCACCGGCTATGACATCATCTTCTTCTGGGTGGCCCGGATGATCTTCTCCGGCATGGAGCACATGAAGAAGGAGCCCTTCAAGACCGTACTCATCCACGGCCTTGTCCGGGATCCCCACGGCAAGAAGATGTCCAAGTCCGCCGGCAACGGCGTAGACCCCATCGAGGTCATCGACCAGTACGGCGCCGACGCGCTGCGCTTCAACCTGATCACCGGCAACTCCCCCGGCAACGACATGCGCTTTTACGTGGAGCGGTGCGAGGCCATGCGCAACTTTGCCAACAAGCTGTGGAACGCCGCCCGGTACGTGATGATGAATCTGACCGTGGAGGAAAACCGGCTGCCGGACGAGCTGAAGCTGGAGGACAAGTGGATCCTGTCCAAGCTGCAATCGCTCATCGCCGAGGTCAACGAGAACTTCGATAAGTACGAGCTGGGCCTGGCGGCCACCAAGATCTACGACTTTATCTGGGACAGCTTCTGCGACTGGTATATCGAGATCACCAAGCCCCGCCTGCGGGAGGGGGACGAAAGCGCCCAGCGGGTGCTGCTGTGCGTGCTGACCGACATTCTGCGGCTGCTGCACCCCTTCATGCCCTTCATCACCGAGGAGATCTACGGCGCCATCCCCCACGGCGGCGAGGCCCTCATCGTGGAGACCTATCCGGAGTTTGACGGGAGCCTGTCCTTCCCCAAGGAGGAGGCGGACTTTGAGTCCGTCATGGAGGCGGTCAAGGCGGTGCGCAGCCGCCGGGCGGAGATGAACGTGCCCCCCTCCAAGCGGCCCCACATCACCCTGGTGACGGAAAAGGCCGATGTGTTCCGGGCCGGGACGGTGTATATGGCCAACCTGGCCTATGCCGGGGCGGTGAACGTGACGGCAGAGGCCCCGGCGGATACGGCGGGCATGGTGACCGTGGTCACCGGCGACGCCAAGCTCTTCATGCCCATGGCGGAGCTGGTGGATCTGGACGCCGAGCGGGCGCGCATCGAAAAGGAGCTGGCCAAGGCGGAGCAGGACATCGCCAACCAGCAGCGCAAGCTGGCCAACGAGAGTTTCGTCTCCCGGGCCCCCGCGCGGGTGGTCGACGCGGAGCGGGACAAGCTCCAAAAGGCCCAGGCTCTGGCGGAAAATCTGCGGGAGAGTTTGAAAAACCTGGGGTGAGAGCCCGGCTTCGACCGTTTTCGCAGCAAATACAAATTAAAATGGCGCTGTGCCGAAAGCACAGCGCCATTTTTTTGGACAAGCAGGGGAGGAAAAAGATATGAAGGTGCTCTCAAGCTACGAGGATGGGCGGCTGACACTGTATTTCCGTGGGGAACTGGATCACCACGAGGCGGCCGCCGCGCTGCGGAAGATCAGCCGCACGGTGGACGACTATCTGCCCCGGGAATGTGTGGTGGATATGGAGGGGCTGTCCTTTATGGACTCCTCCGGCATCGCGCTGCTGCTGAAAATATGCCGGCTCATGGCGGAGGTGGGCGGCCGGGCCTGGGTGGAGAACGCCCGCAACCAGCCTTTGAAGGTGCTGGACGCCTCCGGCATCGACCGGATGATCCAGGTGGTTTGACCGCCGCCTGACGGCGGCGAAGACCCTTTGCACAGGGGTCTTTCAAGAAGTTTTTGGAGGATATACATAATGAAGCAGGTGAACTACATAAAGATGGAATTTCCGGCCCGGAGCGCCAACGAGGGCTTTGCCCGGGCCGCGGCGGCGGCCTTCGCCGTCCAGCTCGACCCCACCATGGAGCAGCTGGGGGATATCAAGACCGCGGTGAGCGAGGCGGTGACCAACGCCATTGTCCACGCCTATCCGGACACGGCCGGGCCGGTGCAGCTGCGGCTGCGCATCCTGGAGGGGGACGTGCTGGAGCTGACGGTGCGGGATCGGGGCCGGGGCATCCCGGACGTAAAAAAGGCCATGGAGCCCATGTACACCACCGGCGGCGAGGAGCGCAGCGGCATGGGCTTTACCATCATGGGCAGCTTCATGGACGGGCTGAAGGTGCGCTCTGTGGTGGGCCGGGGCACCACGGTGACCATGAAAAAGCGCATTCGCACGAAGGCGGGGACGTAATTGGACGAGACCATCACCCTGCTGCGGGCGGCCCAGTCCGGGGACAGGGAGGCGGCGGGCCGGATGGTGGAGCAGAACGCGGGCCTGATCTGGAGCGTGGCCCGGCGGTTCTTTGGCCGGGGCGTGGAGCCGGACGACCTGTATCAGCTGGGATGTCTGGGCTTTTTGAAGGCCATCGACGGCTTTGACGAGGGCTACGGCACCCGTTTTTCCACCTATGCGGTGCCAAAGATATCCGGGGAGATACGCCGCTTTCTCCGGGACGACGGGGCGGTGAAGGTCAGCCGGGGAGTCAAGGAGCGGGCCGGAGCGATCCGGGCGGCCCGGAAGACCCTGGAGCAGACCCTGGGCCGGGAGCCCACCGTGTCGGAGCTGGCCGCCCAGACAGGCATCACCCCGGAGGACATCGCCGTGGCGGAGACGGCCACGGTGCCGGTGGAGTCGCTGCAGCAATCCGGCGGGGAGGACGGCTTTCCCCTGGAGCAGATGCTGGGGGACTGGACGGAGGAGGAGCGGCTGGTGGAGTACGTCTCCCTGCGGCAGGCCATCGAGCGGCTGCCGGAGCGGGAGAAGCAGGCGGTATTTCTGCGGTTCTACCACGGCATGACCCAGGAGCAGGCCAGCCGGGTGCTGGGGGTGAGCCAGGTGCAGGTGTCCCGGCTGGAGCGCCGGGCGGTGCAGAGCCTGCGCCAGATGCTCCAATAGCCGGCAAAATGGACGCGTCCGGCGGCGCGTCCATTTTCTTTGCACCCTTGCAAAGCGCGCCAAATCATGCTATAACAACAGTAGAGCCGCCCTCTGGCAGCGGCGGCAAAAAAACAAGGAGCCTGCGAATAAAAAGTCAAGCCCAAAATGAAGAAAAAGTGCAGGTAAGGAAAGGGCACTACAAAAAGGCTGGCGAGAGCCAGCCGGGATGAGCGGATGTAACAGAGGTAAGTATTAAGGCAGGATAATGGCCGCGTGGTCGTAGCCGTTCCAGTCCAGCCTTTGGCCGCAGCGGTCACAGTAGTTCTGGTATTCGCGCTCCAGTGTGCATCCACAGCCGGGACAGACAGGGAAAGCCGTCAGCCCATGGCAGGTATGAAAACAGCGAGTGAAAATAACGGCCATTGGGATGCTGCGCATATCTGTTTTCACCAGCGCTGGATAGCCCAGCAGCTCGTTGGGCGATTTCTCAAAACCGGTACAGATGTTCTCAAGAACGGTAATGGTGGGGGAGGATTCCTTTCGGACGATACGCCCGAAGTACCGTGGGCTCACCCCGCACTTCTCAGAGGCAGATTCATAGCTGAGACCATTGACACCGCAGAGCAGGAGCAGAGAGGACGAGAGCTTGTCTGGAAACATCGAAAACGTACACTTTCTGTCTAAGATGTTTCCAGGGTAGATGGTAGATTCCCCTAACTCAAGGACATATGGTTCCTTGACCTTCCTGTTCGGCCAGGTATTCCTTGACCCTCGCGTAATAGATGCGCAGGAACTTGTTGGCTCCGGCGGTCATGTAGACGTAGAAGGGTTTTCCCTCGGAGCGTTTCTTGTCCAGGAACTGGTATACGGGCTCGTTCTCCGGCGCCAGGCGCAGATATATGGACATGACCTGAAACAGGGTCTTTCTCAAATGAGGTGAACCGCGTTTGGTAGAGGGGTTGCTCTTGGTCTGCTTC
>CANQDL010000023.1 GCA_947591105.1 uncultured Oscillospiraceae bacterium | reverse complement strand
CCTCAACAGGGGCCGCGGGCGCTTCCGGCTCCGGGGTGACCTCCGGCTCCGCCGGCACTTCCGTCACAACGGGCACTTCCGTCACGACGGGTTCCTCCGTCACGACGGGCTCCTCCGTCACGACAGGCTCCTCCGTCGGGGCGGGCTCTTCCGTCACGACAGGCTCTTCCGTCACGACAGGTTCTTCCGTCACGACGGGCTCTTCCGTCACGACAGGTTCTTCCGTCACGACGGGCTCTTCCGTCACGATGGGCTCCTCCGCGGGGTCTGCCGCCGGATCGCCCTCGGCATAGGCCATGGGCACCATGGACAGCAGCATCAGCGCCGTCAGGAGAAGACTCAATACACGCTTTGACATGGATCTGATCCTCCTGCTTTCAACTTAACATTTTGCTGGGTTTGGTTTGGTTTCATCATACCCCCCCCTGCGCATTTTTGTCAATAAAAAGTAAGGGCTGTCGCCTTGACATTCGGCCCGGGCCATGCGATAATAAGAAGAGCTTAAACTTATCATTAGTTTAGCGTATTAATAGCGTGAAAGGGGATCTGTGGTTACCATGATAAAAAAGACGATGGACGGCAACGAGGCCGCCGCTTACGCCAGCTACGCCTTTACGGAAGTGGCGACGATCTACCCGATCACTCCCTCCAGTCCCATGGCGGAGCATGTGGACACGTGGGCCGCCAACGGCAAGAAAAACCTCTTCGGCCAGCCGGTCAAGCTCATGGAGATGCAGAGCGAGGCGGGCGCCTGCGGCGCCATGCACGGCTCGCTGGAGGCCGGCGCGCTGTCCACCAGCTACACCGCCTCCCAGGGTCTGATGCTGATGATCCCGCCCCTGTACCGGATCGCGGGCCAGCTGCTGCCCGGCGTGATCCACGTGGCGGCGCGGACGGTGGGCACCAGCGCCTTCTCCATCTTCGGCGACCACTCGGACGTGATGGCCTGCCGCCAGACCGGCTTTGCCCAGCTGGCGTCCTCCTGCGTGCAGGAGTGCATGGATCTGGCCGCGGTGGCCCATCTGTCGGCCATCCGGGCGAGGGTGCCCTTCATGCACTTCTTCGACGGGTTCCGCACCAGCCATGAGATCCAGAAGATCGACGTGCTGGACTATGAGGATCTGCGCAGGATGGTGGACTTTGAGGCCCTGGATCGGTTCCGGGCCAACGCCCTCAACAGCGAGCACCCCCTCATGCGCTCCACGGTCATCAACCCGGACACGGCCTTCCAGCTGCGGGAGGCGGTGAACCCCTACTACGACGCGGTGCCGGGCATCGTGGCCGATTACATGGCCCGGATGAGCGCCCTCACCGGCCGGGACTACAAGCTGTTCAACTACTACGGCGACCCCCAGGCGGAGCATGTGGTGGTGGCCATGGGCAGCGTCTCCGGGTGCCTGCGCGAGGTGGTGGAATATCTGAACAGGCAGGGCCGGAAGGTGGGCTTTTTGCAGGTGCGGCTCTACCGGCCCTTCAGCGCGGAACACTTTTTGGCCGCCCTGCCGGACAGCTGCAAGCTTCTCACCGTCCTCGACCGGACGAAGGAGCCCGGCGCCAACGGCGAACCCCTCTATGAGGACGTCTGCTCTGTGCTGATCCACGGCGGCCGGCACATCCAGGTGCTGGGCGGCCGGTACGGCCTTTCCAGCAAGGACACCACCCCCGCCCAGATGATCGCCGTATACGACAACATGGCCGGCAAGCGGCAGGATCACTTCACCGTGGGCATCACCGACGATGTGACGCACCACTCCCTGCCCATCGGGGAGAACGTGGTCACCGCCGACGCCCGCACCATCAGCTGCAAGTTTTGGGGCCTGGGCTCCGACGGCACCGTGGGGGCCAACAAGAACTCCATCAAGATCATCGGCGACAACACCGACCAGTACGTGCAGGCCTATTTCGAGTACGACACAAAAAAGTCCGGCGGCGTGACCAAGAGCCATCTGCGCTTCGGCCACAGCCCCATCCTGTCCACCTACTACGTGACCATGGCGGACTTCATCGCCTGCCACAACCAGAGCTACATCCCCAAGTACGACATCGTCACGGAGCTGAAACCCGGCGGGACGTTCCTTCTCAACTGCAACTGGGCCCCGGAGGAGCTGGAAAAGCACCTGCCCAACAAGGTCAAGCGCCTGCTGGCCCAGCGCGACGCCAAATTCTACATCATCGACGCCACGGACATCGCCGAGCGGCTGGGTCTGGGCAGCCACACCAACAGCGTGCTCCAGGCGGCGTTCTTCAAGCTTTCCGGGGTGCTGCCCGTGGACGAGGCCGTGGGCTATATGAAGGCGGCCATCAAAAAGACATACGACCGCAAGGGCGACGCGGTGGTGGCCATGAACTGCGCGGCGGTGGACGCGGGTCTTGAGGGCATCCGCCCGATCCCCGTGCCCCGGCAGTGGGCGTCCCTCGCCGACGAGCCGGAGCCGGAGGACACCGACTCCCCCTGGTACATCCGCACCATCATGCACGCGGTCAACGCCCAGAAGGGCGACAGTCTTCCGGTAAGCGTGTTCCGCGACGCGGCGGACGGCACCGTGCCCCTGTCCACCTCCCGGTATGAAAAGCGGGGCTTTGCCTCCCACGTGGCCAGCTGGGTGCCGGAAAACTGCATCGGCTGCAACGTCTGCTCCGTCATGTGCCCCCACGCGGCCATCCGGCCCTTCCTGCTCACCCCGGAGGAGGCCAAGGCCGCCCCGGCGGGCTATGTGACCAACGAGGCCAAGGGCAGGGACTTCCCCCAGGGCATGCGCTACCGGATGCAGGTAGACCCCCTGGACTGCACCGGCTGCGGCAGCTGCGCCGCCGCCTGCATCGCCAAGGAGAAGGCCATCGTCATGCGGCCCATCGAGAGCCAGTTGCCGGAGCAGGCCAACTGGGACTACAGCCTGTCCCTGTCCCCCAAGGACAACCCCATGAGCAAATTCACCGTCAAGGGCAGCCAGTTTGAGCAGCCGCTGCTGGAATTCTCCGGCGCCTGCGCCGGCTGCGGCGAGACCCCGTATATGAAGATGATGACCCAGCTGTTCGGCGAGCGGATGGTGGTGGCCAACGCCACCGGCTGCACCCAGGCGTGGGGCTTCAGCATGCCCAGCTATCCTTACACCACCAAGCCCAACGGCCGGGGCCCGGCGCTCTCCAACTCCCTTTTCGAGAACAACGCCGAGTACTCCCTGGGCATGGTGCTGAGCGTAAATCAGCAGCGGCAGCGTCTGGCCCGGCAGGCGGCGGAGCTGATGGAGCAGACCGGTGACGGGCGTCTGCGCAAGGCCCTGGGCGACTGGCTGGAGGGCCTGGAGGACAAGGAGCGGACTCTCCAGCTGAGCGACGGGGTGATCGACGCGCTCAGATCCTGCCCCGAGAAGGGTGAGCTGATCGACAGCGTCCGCCGGGCCCAGGATCAGCTGGTGAAAAAGAGCATGTGGATGTACGGCGGCGACGGCTGGGCCTACGACATCGGCTACGGCGGACTGGATCACGTGCTGGCCTCCGGGGTGGACGTGAACATCCTGGTGGTGGACACGGAGGTGTACTCCAACACCGGCGGACAGTCCTCCAAGGCCACGCCCTACGGCGCGGTGGCCCAGTTTGCCGCCGCCGGCAAGCGCACCGGCAAGAAGGATCTGGGCATGCTGGCCACCCAGTACCAGAACGTGTACGTGGCCTCGGTGGCCATCGGCGCCGACCCGGCCCAGTGCATCCGGGCCCTGAAGGAGGCGGAGGCCCACAACGGCCCGTCCCTGATCGTGGCCTACGCCCCCTGCGTCAACCACGGCATCGTCAAGGGCATGGCCTACGCCCAGCAGGAGGCAAAGCTGGCCGTCAAGAGCGGCTACTGGGTGCTGTACCGGTACGACCCCAAGCGCAAGGAGCAGGGGCTGAACCCCTTCGTGCTGGACTTCACCGATCCAAAATACGACCTGCGGGAATTTTTCATGGGCGAGATCCGCTTCAACTCCCTGCAGCGCACCTTCCCCGACCAGGCGGAGGCGCTGCTGGTGGAGGCCCGCGCCCAGCTGCGTGACCGCTGGGCCCGCTATAACCATCTGGCAAACCAGGATTACTCCCACATCCGGGACGTGCTGGCCGACTACCCCATCCAGCCCCCCGCGTCCCACTGACGAAGCGCCCCGCGCCGTCAGACTGTCCGCCTGCCGCGGACGGCCTGGCGGCGCATTCTTCATTCCCGGCGGCGGCTATGCGCGCATTGACAGCGGATCTGCGCCGGGCTATACTGGATCTATCCTGACCTAGGGAGGCGAGCGCCCTTGAAAGACACACAAAAGACCCCATCCGCGCCCCGGCAGACCCGGGCCCTCCGCACCGGCAGCTTTGTGCACGTGTCCGGCCTGGATCTGCCGGCGGAGGTCAAGTGCAAGCTGGCCTACCATGCCGCCTATCTGTCCGTCAGCGCCATGAATCAGGTCTTCACCCTGCCCAACGACCGGATATGCAGCGTGTCCGTGTCCACCCAGCGCAAGCTCCAGCGGCAGTACGTCTCCAGCGCCGGCGGCGCGGTGCTGGGCGCGGCGCTGCTCGGCCCCATGGGGGCTCTTCTGGGCGGCGGGGCCAGAAAGCGGAGCATCCGCTCCAGCACCCGGTATCTCATCTTCGCCTACCGGGCGGAGGGGTCGGAACAGATGAAATACCTGGTCTTTCGCGTCACCAAATGGGGCGGCCTGGCCCACCCCTTCGTCGCCGCCTACAAAAAACAGACTCGCCGCGCCAAGACCCAGGTGCGGCTCTGACCGCCCGCCCCGCCGGGCGGAATATTTTCCCGCCGCTTTTTGTTTTCAGATAGACAAGCTGGATAAGTTGTGTTAAAATGTAATCAATTCATGGTATAATGTTGACGTTTCCACCAAAACCGTATCTGCCAAAAGAGACGTATACGCGATGGAAGAGATGCTGCAAGGTATAAGTACATATTTTGATCCCGTCCCCTCCCCGGTGCTCTTGGTGCGCCGGGAGGAGGGCGGCTGGCGCGCCGTCTATCGCAACGCGGCTGCGGCGGCTCTGACGGCGGGCAGGGAGCCGGAGCTGCTGGCCTCCCTGTCGCCAAAGCTTGACGCCGGCGCGTCCCACTGGCATGACGAGCTGTGGGGACTTGACCTGGGCGCGCTGATCGCGCCCTGCCGGAACGGGCCGACCCTGGTGCTGTTCCGGGACGTGACGGACGATCTGCGCCAGCTCCATGAGCAGGTGGACGCCTCCAACGCCGCCCTGCGCAGCGCTCTGGACGCCGCCAACGCGGCCAACCGGGCCAAGACCGATTTTCTGTCCAACATGTCCCACGACATCCGCACCCCCCTGAGCGCCATCATCGGCATGACCACCATCGCCCAGGCTCACCTGGACGAGCGGGAGCGGGTGGAGGACTGTCTGGACAAGATCAGTCTGTCCTCCCGGCACCTGCTGGCCATCATCAACGACATTCTGGACATGTCCCGCATCGAGAGCGGCAAGATGTCCGTGACGAACGAGCCCTTCACCCTGGCGGACTTTATCCACTCCCTCATGGCCGTGATCCGGCCCCAGGCGGACGCAAAGCGCCTGCGTCTGGAGCTGGACTTCACCGGCATCCGCCACGAGCGGGTGCGGGGCGACGAGATGCGTCTGCAGCAGATCCTGGTGAACATCCTCTCCAACGCGGTCAAGTTCACCCCGGAGAACGGCGCGATCACCCTGCGGGTGTGGGAGACGGACACCGTCAGCAAATCCGCCCGCAATTACGTCTACTACGCCTTCGCCGTCCAGGACACCGGCATCGGCATGAGCCCCGCCTTTCTGGAGAAGATCTTCCTGCCCTTTGAGCGGGACAAGAGCGTGAGCCGCATCGAGGGCACCGGTCTGGGCATGGCCATCACCCAGAACCTGGTGAAGATGATGAACGGCGAGATCACCGTCACCAGCCAGGAGGGCCAGGGCACCTGCTTTACGGTGACGCTGCCCCTGGAGCTGGAGCAGGAGGAGGAGAAAAAACTGGAGGCCCTGCGGGGCCTGCGGGTGCTGGCCGCCGACGTGGACAGCGCGTCCCTGCGCCATCTGGGGGACATCCTCACGGATCTGGGCATGACGTGCGACACGGTGGGCACCGGCTGGGAGGCCACCGACCTGGCCGCCCAGGCCCATATGGAGGGCCGGGACTACCTGGCCATCCTTCTGGACTGGCAGCTGCCGGTGGTGGACGGCGTGCAGACCTGCCGGGAACTGCGGGCCATACTGGGCAGCGGCGTGCCGATCATCCTCATGTCCTCCTACGAGTGGACCCTCTCCGCCGACGAGATGCGCAAGTACGGCGTGTCGGCATTCGTGCCAAAGCCCCTGTTCCGCTCCCGTCTGGGAGAGACGCTCTACCAGTACACCCCCCAGGGTCGCCAGGATCTGGCCTCCGCCGCCGATCAGGATCGGGACAGCTTCGAGGGCTGTCAGATCCTGCTGGTGGAGGACAACGAGATCAACCGGGAGATCAACTCGGAGCTCATCAACATGCTGGGCGCCTCGGTGGTCTGCGCCGAGGACGGCAAACAGGCCTTTGAGACGTTCCGGGATTCGGCCCCCGGCCAGTTCGATCTGATCTTCATGGACATCCAGATGCCCGTGATGAACGGCTATGAATCCACCCGGGCCATCCGGGCCCTGCCCAGACCCGACAGCCGTTCCATCCCCATCGTGGCCATGAGCGCCAACGCCTTTGTGGAGGACATCCAGGCCTGCGAGCAGGCGGGCATGAACGGCCATGTGCCCAAGCCGGTGAATCTGGCCACGCTGGCGGACACCATGCAGCGGTTTTTGCAGACGGGGTCGTCCGGCCGGGGAGAGGAGTCCGTCCCATGAAGGCGTATCAGCAGGAGTATCTGGCGCTTCTGCGCGACGTCCGGACGGAGCTGCCCCCGTCCGGCGCCATGGAGCCGGAGGCGTTCGTGCAGTTCAGCCGGGCCCGGCAGCAGGCCATCGCCAGGGGCACCCAGCTGCTGCGCCAGGAGCTGTTTCCCGTGCTGGACGACATCCTGGCCGCCCCCCGGCAGGAGATAGGCTCCATCGGGGAATTTGCCGGCCAGCTGATGGCCGGCGGCCAGCAGGACGTGGGGCTGCACTACCGCATCCACCTGGCCCTGATGGATCGGGCCCGGCAGCGGAAGGAGCGGGACGAGCTCATACGGGAGCTGTACCTGGTGGGGATGAGCCTTTACAACCTGGAGACCATGCTCTCCCCCAACCCGCTGCGGCTCTATACCAGCCGGATGCGCATGTGCTTTGCCGAGAGCGCCTCCTATTTCGACACCGAATACGACGATATACAAGACCCGGAGATCCGAGGCTATATCCACCGGAGCATGGGCAACATCGCCTTGAGCTACACCTCCGCCGACCCCGCCTCCTCCCGGGCAAAGCTGGCGGCCTGCACCCGCTCCATCCGCATCCTCTCCGACCCGGAGATCCGCGCCAAGACGCCCTCTCTTCCCTGGGATACATTTTTATATAAAAGCCACCAGGAGCGCACCACGCTTCTCTCCTATCTGCGCTCCGGCATGGCGGAGCCGGACGCCTTCGCCCAGGTGCTGGAATCGGCCCAGACCATCCAGCAGCACCAGCTGCAGGCCTCCCGGGAGCGGGGCGAGCCGCTGCAGCCCCGGTGGCAGTATGCCTATATGGCCGCCCGCTTCCACTGCGGCGCCATGCTCCTGCCGGAGATGCTGGAGGGACTTTACAGCCTGTCCACCGCCGGCGCGGACGACGACTTCGGTTTTCAGAGCATGTTCTCCCATGCCAGCGCCCCCGCCCTCTATCTGGAGTACGTAAACAAGTACTACAAGGACGATATGCACATCCACCGGCTGGCTGCCCGGGCGAGCAAGATGACCCGCCGGCTGTTCCCCTGGCTGGTCAGACTGCCCGACAGCGACAGCGAAACGCCCATGTTCTTCCTCCGGCAGTTTCTCTATGTCTACCGGGAGCGGCTGTGCGGCACCCCCTTTTTCGACGCGCTGCAAAACGTGTTCGCCGTGTGCCACCCGGCCACCTATGCCCGGATGTGGATCGCCGGGCAGGCGGCCCGGCAGCTGGCCCTCTGGGCGGCGGAGGACTGTCCGGAGCGGCTGGTGGGCCTGCCCGGATTCAAGACCGTGGAGGATGTGACCCGCCGGGGCCAGGCGCTGGGGGACTTTGCCTGCCAGGCCGGGCGGCTCTATGACGCCGGGATCGTCCACTTCTTCAGTCTGGAAAACGCCGCCTGCCGCGGCCTTTTCGAGGAGGAAGAGGCCCTGCTCCAGCTCCACGTCCACTGCGGCTGGGAGCTTTTGAGCCGGCAGACGTCCACCGCCGTGTTTGCCGACGTGGCCAGGGGACACCACCGCCGCTTCGACGAAAAGGGCGGCTATCCGGTGGACTTTTCCATCAGCAGCTCCCCCATGGGGCCCATGATCTGCCTGATCGCCGTGGCGGACGCGCTGGTGTCCTCCGCGGAGGAGACGGCCAGCCGCTACCGGCCCTACGTCCCCTACGGGACGGTCTGCGCCCGGCTCCGGGAGGGCAGCGGCACCCAGTACGCGCCCTTCGCCGTATCGCTGCTGAACGACCCCGCCCGCCGGGAACAGATGGGGCAGCTTCTGGAGCGCTGGAAAAAGGACGCCTTCGCGGATCTGTACCGCCGCCGGGAACAGATGGCGGCATATCAGGAATGAAAAAAGACGTGCCGTGCGGCACGTCTTTTTTACGTTCTGTCAGCACTTGTCCCTGACCATGGTCAGGGCGATCCGTTTTTTCACCGGGTCGGCCTCCACCACCCAGACCTTTACCACATCCCCCACCTTCACCACATCCGAGGGGTGCCGGACGAACCGGCCGGCCATGCGGGAGACGTGCACCAGCCCGTCCTGGTGTACGCCGATGTCCACGAAAGCGCCGAAGTCGATCACGTTGCGCACCGTTCCGGTCAGCTCCATACCCGGCTTGAGATCCTTGATGTCCAGCACGTCGGTGCGCAGCGCCGGCGCCGGCAGCTGCTGGCGGGGATCACGGCCGGGCTTTTGCAGCTCCCCCAGCATGTCCTCCAGCGTCGGCAGGCCGACGCCCAGCTCCGACGACAGCCGCTCCAGGCCGTACTGTCTTGCCCGGTCGCCGATCTGGGGCACGCCGCCGCCCCGGATGTCCCCCACGCCAAAGCCCAGCTTGTCCAGCAGCGCCCGGGCGCTTTCATAGCTCTCCGGATGCACGGCCGTGGCGTCCAGGGGATCTTTGCTGTCCGCCACCCGGAGGAAACCGGCGCACTGCTCATAGGCCCGGGGGCCCAGCTTTGGAACTTTCTTCAGCTCCGCCCGGGAGCCGATGCCCTTTTCCTCCCGGTAGGCGACGATGTTCTTCGCCAGCGCCGGGCCGATGCCCGCCACCCGGCTCAGCAGCTCCGCCGAGGCGGTGCTCACCTCCACGCCCACGTCGTTGACGCACTGCTCCACCACCCCGTCCAGGGCCCCGGCCAGCTCGTTCTGCTTCAGATCGTGCTGATACTGCCCCACGCCGATGGCCTTGGGGTCGATCTTCACCAGCTCCGCCAGAGGATCCTGCAGCCGCCGGGCGATGGACACGGCGCTGCGCAGGGACACGTCGTAATCGGGAAACTCCCGGGCCGCCAGCGGGCTGGCGGAATAGACCGACGCCCCCGCCTCGCTGACGATGGCATAGGCCGCGCCGGGCATTTGGGGCAGAAGGGAGACGATGAACCGCTCGCTCTCCCGGCAGGCGGTGCCGTTGCCGATGGCGATGGCCGTCACCCGGTGCCGCCGCGCCATGCCGGTGATGAGTTCCGCCGCCTGCTGCTTTTGCCGCTCCTGGCCGGGCAGGGTAAAATACCCCACGCCCGTCTCCAGCACCCGGCCGTTTTCGTCCACCACCGCCAGCTTACAGCCGGTGCGAAAGCCCGGATCTACCCCCAGGATGACCCTTCCCTTCAGCGGCGGCTGCATCAGCAGCTGGTGCAGATTCTGGGCAAATACCCGGATCGCCCCCTCGTTGGCACGGTCGGTGAGCTCTCCCCGCAGCTCCCGCTCCAGAGACGGGAACAGCAGCCGCGTCCAGGCGTCCTCGCAGGCCATGGCCACCTGCCGGGCCCCCTCGCCGCCCTCCGGGCGGACGAACGCACGCCTGACCAGCTCCAGGGCGCTCTGCTCCGGCACCCGCAGGGCCACCTTCAAAAAGCCCTCCCGCTCTCCCCGGTTGATGGCCAGCACCCTGTGGGCGGCCATGCGGGACACGGGCTCCCGGTAGTCGTAATACATCCGGTAGACGCTGTCCTCATCCTTGGCGGCGGCGGTCTCTATGACCCCCTGCCGGTTCAGCAGCGCCCGCAGATCTCCCCGCAGCGCCGCGTCGTCGCTGACCGTCTCGGCGATGATGTCCCGGGCCCCGGCCAGGGCGCTCTCTCCGTCCGGCACCTCGCCGCCCACGTATTTTTCCGCCTCCGAGAGCGGGTCAGACCGCTGCTGGCAGCGCAAAAGCCACTGGGCCAGCGGCTCCAGCCCCCTCTCCCTGGCCACGGTGGCCCGGGTGCGGCGCTTGGGCCGGTAGGGGCGGTATATGTCCTCCAGCTCCGCCAGGGTCTTGGCCTGCCGCAGCTTTTCGCCCATGGGCTCCGTCAGCACGCCCTGGTCCGCCAGGGCCTTCTCGATCTCCTCCCGGCGCTTTTCCAGTCCCCGCAGGTACTCCAGCCGCCCGGCGATCTGCCGCAGGGTCTGATCGTCGATGGAGCCGTGGGCCTCCTTGCGGTAGCGTGCGATGAAGGGGATGGTATTGCCCCCGTCCAGCAGGTCGATCACCGCCTGGGTCTGCTGCGGCCGCAGATGAAACTGCCGGGCCAATTCTGTCGCAAAATCCATAGATCCCTGTTTCCTTATACGCTCTGCTCCTGATCCTCCGGCTCCCCCTGGTGCAGGCAGAGGTCGCTCATGACCGAATACGCCCCCGGCGTGCGCTCGATCGCCAGCACGCTGTTATACTTCTCCGCGACCCTGCGCATAGCCGCCAGGCCGTAGCCGCGGCGGGAACGCTCCTTTCGCTGGCCGTCCTCGTCCGGGGCGCTGTTGACGCACTGGATAAAGAGGAAATTTCCCCGCAACTGCATATCCACCCGGATATAGCGCTCCTTCTCCGGCCCTATCCGCTGGCAGGCCTCCAGCGCGTTTTGCAGCATATTGCTCAAAAACACGCTCAAGTCCTCGTCCGCGATATGCAGCTCCGGCGGCACGTTCAGCCGGTGCTCCACACGCACGCCCTGGCTCTTGGCCCGATCCAGATAGCTGCCCGCCACCACGTTTACCAGCACGTTTTGGCTGTAGCGCCCCTCGGGAAGCATCTCCAGCTCCCCGGCCACCGTGTCCGCGTAGCTGGCCGCCCGCTCCATGTCCCCGCTCTTGAGGATGGCGGACAGGGCGGTCATGTGGTGGCGCATCTCGTGGTGCAGGGCGTTGGTGGCGTCCTCTGCGGCCAGCACCCGCTCATAGCTTGCCATGGTCTGCCGGCCGCGCTCTTCCAGCGCGCTCATCTCCTGGCGGGTATGGAGGGTGCGGTACACAAACTCCGTCACCAGCACCACCGACGCCATCATGGCGCTCACGCTGGTGACAAGACTCACCGCCGGCATGAAGTTGCCGTTGGCCAGCGACATCAGCAGGTCGTAGCGCAGGTATGCGCTCATCCCGTGCTCCCAGGCCTGGTTTTTGGCGCAAAGCCAAATGGCGGCCACGGCGAAGATCCCGTAGAAAAGATACACCGCCGGGCGTTTTTTCTGCTCCCGCACCGCTCTGACGCAAAACAGCACGGCAAAGACCAGAAACAGCACGAATGCCGCCAGTCCGCTTCTGCCCTCCATGGGCATCATCCCCCGGCGCGCGTTGAAAAACAGCACTGTCCCCTCGCAAAGGGCCCACACGCCCACCGTGCCGCACAGCACGTAGTTCCACGGCTTTTTCTGCCGCAGCGCCATATAGAGATACAGCGGCGCGATGTATATCTCCTGGAACAGGCCGATATCCAGCCACTTGGTCAGCACGCTGTAATAGCCCGGGTTCGAGTTATACGCCCGGTTGAGAAACAGCAGCAGAAAATAAAGGCACAGCAGCAGCGTTCTTCCGTCCGCCCGGCCGTTGGAGATGTCCATCAGATAGATGCCCGCCAGCAGCAGCGCCAGCAGGGCGCTGACCGTCGCCCCGGCCATGGGCAGCACGGAGCTGACGGTCATGCTGATCGCCCGGGCGTCGATGTTGCCCACAAGGGGGAATACGGGCCCCGGCTCGTTCCAGTCCGGCGGGAAGTAGGTGGTCACGCTCACCTCCACGTCCGAACGATCCGCCGGCAGAGAGGCGCGCACGTCCAGGCCCTCCAGCCACTGCTCCCGCTGTTGGACGATCCGCCGGGCCCACTGCCGGGGCGAGCGCACGAAGCCGTCGGCGTCGTGTTCGGCGCCGGGGAAGTCCGAGTAGATCAGCTCCCCGTCCACGGTCACCTCCACGCCACACATATATGAGCTCCACTTCAGCTGGTCGCCATAGGCGGCCCTCTCCATGGTGCGCGTGATCCGCACGGCCTGGGTCTCCGGGGGCAGGACAGGGCCAAACTCCGTAAACTGGGGCTCATAGGCACTCGCCTGTCCGTCGATGAGCACCTCATAGCGCCAGCCGAAGCGCTGGCTCTCCGTGTCCGCCAGGTACCGATCCTCCAGATCCGTGACGCTGAGCAGGGAGAACACAGTCAGCACCAGCGCCGCCACCGCCAGCAGCACCAGGCTGCCGGCGGCATATCGCCATGCGTTCTTTCTTCTCATCCCTGTCTTTCCCCGCTTCGTCCCGCGTAGGTCAGCCGGCGTTCGTGTGTTCAAATGCGCCGGTCACTGGCCGGCCAGCGCGTCCATGTCCATGTTCGCCACCAGCACCTGGGCAAGCGCCCCCAGCATATCCGTCGTCAGCGTCTGCATGGCCTGGGACAGTTCCTCCATCGCCTGCTCGGTGTCCATATCGCTGAGCACCACAGCCTCGTCCAGGTTGACGGAATCCGGGGTGAGCTGTTCGCCGTCCGCCTCCCCGTCCGAGAGGGTGAAGCTGATCGACATGCCAGTCAGCGACTCCAGATCGGCGCCCTGGGACATGCCGATGGAATAGCTGGTGGCGGCACCCGCCTCGGTGAGCCGCCGGTTATAGCCGAAGCCGACGTTCACGCTCTGATCCTCATAGGCATAGGCACAGCTGATCTGGCCAATGTGGGCCAGCTCCCCGTCGTAAAATACGCCGTCCAGCGATACGTCCACACCCGCCTGGCGGATGCTGTCGCTCACGTCCAGGCTCTGCCCGTTGACCTGGATCATCTCCAGGATCTTGCATATGGTGTCGGTGTCAAAGCTGAAGCTCTGCACCTGATACTCCCCGTCGGGCATCTCGGTGACGCTGCCGTTCGCGCCAAACTCTGTGCCGCCCATGTGGACGGTCTCCGGCTCGCTGATGCAGCCCAGGATCACGTCCATCACGTCCCCGTCGATGGAGATGTCCGGTATGCTGACGCTCGTCTCGGGCTCCGGGGACGGCTCGGCAGGCGCGATCTGGGGCTCCTGACCCTCCCCGTTCGCCATGCCCAGGATGCTGTCCACGATGCTCTGGGCCGTGCCGTCGATGTCGATCTGCTGCAGCAGGCCGATCAGGCCGTCAATGCCGTTTTGCATCGTCCGGGCCAACACCGCCACCGGGTCGATGGCATAGTCCACGTGGCCCAGGCTCTGGCTCTCCAGATGCAGCACGAGCATGCCGTCCACCATGGTCAGGCCCAGCTCCGCCGCGCTCTGTCCGTTCACGTCCACGTGCAGCCGCCCGGCGTTCGCCTGGCCGTCGGCGGACACATCCAGCTCGATGCGCATGTCCGACAGGTCGATGATCTGATCGTTATAAACGATGCAGATATCCGACAGGGTGTGACTGTGGCTGCTGACCGCGGGCTCCTCCTCCGCGCAGGCATAGGCGCCCATACCCAGCAGCAGCGCGGCTGCAAGCACCAGGGAAATGATCTTCTTCATGGGATCTCTCCTCCTCACGATATCGCATTGCGCCGGCGCGCTCTTTTGATCCGCCGGCCTCTGCTTTGCATTATCCAAAAACCGGGGGCTTTTGTCAATGGAAATGGCGCAAAAAGGGCAATATTTGACCTAAATAGACACCCGGAAGCCGCCGTATGCTCCCCGTCCGCCGGCACATTCCCCATGGCTTTCCCCCGCCGGCTGTGGTATACTGGAGCCGACCGGACAGCAAAGGGGGCGGTGGCATGGACAGGCTCATATTTCACGTGGACGTGAACAGCGCCTTTCTCTCTTGGGAGGCCGCCCGCCGGGTGGCCCGGGGAGAGGACGATCTGCGTCTGATCCCCTCCGCCATCGGCGGCGACCGGGACAAGCGCACCGGCGTCATCCTGGCCAAGTCCATCCCCGCCAAGGCCTTTGGCGTAAAGACCGGCGAGCCGGTGGCCCAGGCCCTGCGCAAGTGCCCCCAGCTCGTTCTGGCGCCTCCGGACTTCATGCTCTACGAGAAAAACTCCCGGGCGTTCATGGACATCTGCCGCTCCTACGCGCCCGCCGTGGAGAAGTTCTCCATCGACGAGTGTTTTCTGGACATGACCGGCACCGGCCACATGTACCCGGACCCCGTCGCCGCCGCCCACAGGCTGAAGGACGAGATCCGGGACAGCCTGGGCTTCACGGTGAACGTGGGCATAGGGCCCAACAAGATCCTGGCCAAGATGGCCAGCGATTTTGAAAAGCCCGACCGGGTGCACACCCTGTTCCGGGAGGAACTGGCGGAAAAGCTCTGGCCGCTGCCGGTGGGGGATCTGTTCCTGGTGGGCCGGGCCACGGCGGAAAAGCTGGAGCGGGGCTATATCCGGACGGTGGGAGATCTGGCCCGGGCGGAGCCGGCCGCCGTCCAGGCCCTGGTGGGGAAGAAGCTGGGGGCACTGATACACGCCTACGCCAACGGCGCGGACGACTCCCCCGTCCTGTCGGAGCCGGAGCAGCTGAAGGGCTACGGCAACTCCATCACCCTGGAGCAGGACGTCACCGCCGCGGAGCAGGCCCACCGGATCATCCTGGCCCTGGCCGACAGCGTGGCGGCCCGGATGCGCGCCGACGGGGCCAAGGCGTACTGCGTGGCCGTCACCATCCGGGGCGGCGATTTTCACGACCGCTCCCACCAGCGAAAGCTGGCCCAGGCCACCGACGTGACGGGGGAGATATACCAGGTCTGCAAGCAGCTTTTCGCGGAGCTCTGGGACGGGCGCACGCCCCTTCGGCTGCTGGGGGTGACCCTCTCCGACGTGACCCGGGAGGAGGACGGGCAGATGTGCCTTTTCGACGACGGGAAGAGGGAGCGCTCCCGGAAGCTGGACAGGGCCATGGACGCCATCCGGGAGAAGTACGGCACGGACACGATCATGCGGGCCGCGGCCATCCAGTCCGGCAAGAACGTGGGCCGCAAGCACAAGGCCCAGATCCAGCTGGAAAAGCGCCGGGATTGACCGGCCGCCTTCACGCCAGCACCGCCGTCCCCTTAAAACGGTACGGCGCAGTCCCCGCAAAGGACTGCGCCGTACCGTTTTCGCTTTTCTCGTTGAAGAGGGGATCACATCACCGCCGTCAGCGGCTCTGTGACGGCGCCGTACAGCGCCGCCGGCAGCTCCAGGAAGGCCAGAGCGGCCAGGGTGTGGGCAAGATCCTTCTCCCGCTGGACGATGTCGTATATTTCCCGCTTCAGCTCGTGGGAGATCCGGGCCCGGGACAGGATGTCGTAGACCTCCTTCTTGGGATCGGGCCCGGCGGCATTCGCGGAAAATTCGGCCTCGAATCCGCCCCGGCCCATATCCAGCTCAAAGCAGAGCGTGCGCGTCTGCTCGTCATAGCGCCACCCCTCCGCCGACACGAGTCGGGGCGCGTCCACGCCCGTCACGCGCACGCGATACCGCCGGCCGGCAGGAATACAGGATGTATCGCCCTCTACGGTCGCCGTGAGCCGGGCCGTCTCTCCCCAGGAGAAGGTGAAATGGGTCACGGCAGGTTCCGCGCCGTACACGCCGCTGTCCTCATAAAGATCGAAGCGGCCGTCCGCGCCAGGCCAGACACGCAGATCGATCACCTCCGGGTTTTCCGCGCCGTTCTGCGCCGCCGACCCGTCCAGGGGTATGATCCCCCCGGCGGGCACCAGCACAGGGATCGTGCGCAGATCCCGGTAGAGCTTCAGCCTCCGGCCGCCCGTGTATCGCCGGCCGGTGAAGAAGTCGTAGAACATCCCCTCCGGCAGCCAGGCGTCAAAGCGTCCCAGCAGCGTCTGCCCGTCGGCAGGGGCGGTGATGGGACAGACGATCATCCGGGTGCCGAACCAGTACTCGTTGGGCACGGTGTACGCCTCCGGACAGTCGTTTTCGTAATACATGGGCCGGACAAGGGGCAGCCCCTGCCGGTGGGTCAGATAGTTCATGGAATAGAGGTAGGGGATGAGCCGGTGGCGCAAACGCATGAATTCCGTCATGGCCCGCTCCGCCTCGGGGCCGTATTTCCACGGCTCCTTGCCCAAAAACGGGTTGTCCGTGCTGTGCAGGCGCATGATGGGCGAGAACACCCCCAGCTGCACCCAGCGCGCCGTCAGCTCGTCGTCCCGCTTTCCGCCCTGGTGGCCGCCGATGTCGTGGCTCCACCAGGTGTAGCCCACATTCGCCGCGGTGGCGGTGAAGCAGGGCTGAAAGTCCAGGGACTGCCAGGTGGCGAACGAATCCCCGGAAAAGCCGATGGGGTACCGGTGGCTGCCCGGCCCGGCATAGCGGGAGAAGGTCATGGGCCAGCGCCCGTCCCTGCCGCTGTCCAGGTAGTGCAGGTGGTTGAGCATCCACAGCGGGTCGATGCCCGGCACGGCCGAGCGCGTCCCCTGCTGCCAGTCCACCCACCAGAAATCCACGCCCTCCTCCTCCAGCGGGTGGTGCAGATACCGGAAATAGGCGTCCATATACGTCCGATCCGTGACGTCAAAGGCGATCCGCTCCCCCGTCTCCGGATCCAGACCCATGGCCCGGGCCATCTGGGGATAGGCCCGCTCATGGGCCCCCACCCCCTCCGACGGGTGCACGTTCAGCGTCACCTTCAGCCCCATCCCGTGGAGCTCTTGCAGAAAACCGGGTGGGTCGGGAAACAGCTCCCTGTTCCAGGTGTACCCCGTCCAGCCGCTGCCGCAGTGGGGCGGAAGGCGGGTGGGGTGCCAGTCCATGTCCACCACCGCCACGCTCAGGGGGATGCCGTGGGCGCGAAACTGCTCCATCAGCTCCAGATAGGACTGCTGGGAATACTTATAAAACCGGCTCCACCAGTTGCCCAGGGCAAAGCGGGGCAGCAGCGGCACCTGGCCGCTCAGGCGGAAGAAGTCCCGCAGGCAGTCCATATACTCGTGCCCATAGCCGAAGAAGTACAGATCCCGCACACCCTCGGGCCGGGGCGCGGCCCACATATCCCCGCCGATCAGCGCCGTGCGGCTGTCGTCCAGCACCGTGTAGCCGTTCAGGCTCATGAGCCCGCTCTCCAGGGGGATCGGGCCGTCGGCCATATCCAGCGTCCGCGCCGTGCCTCCCAGATCCCCTATCCTGTCCCCGTACCGCCAGCAGTAGGCAAAGCCGTTGGGCGCGTCGGACATCTCCACCCGCAGCCCCTCCGGGGAGAAGGGCCCCCCGTCATAGAAAAGCTGCAGCCTGCCGGTGTTTATGACGGTCACGCCGCCCCGGATCTCGGTCTTGAAGGGCGGCACGGGAAAGTCCCGGCACAGCACCGTCTGGGTGGCGCTGTCCGTAAAGCGCCCGGCCGGGTCGTACTCCATCCGCAGCAGCCGATCCGTCAGCACGGTGACGCGCCACTTGTCCCCCTGCACCACGGCCCCGGCCCGGGCAGCCGGCTTCAGCTCCAATTCGTATTTTTTCATCGTGACCCCTCGAACCCCGGCGGGCGTCCGCCCCGCCTCGGGCCCGGCAAACGCCGGTTTTCTTTGTATTTTTCTGCATCTTACCACGGCGCCGGGCTTTTGTAAAGACGGCAAGGGGCCCTTTCATCCTACGCTCTCTGCCGCCGGCACCACCGGGCGGCGGCGAAGGGCAGACACGCAAGACCCGTCAGGATCGGAACGGTGATGAGCAGGTAGGGCGACCAGATATATTCCCCAAAGATGTGAAACGTGTTCGTGCGGAATATGTCCGCGGCGCTGCCTGCCAAAGGGAGCAGATCCAGGGCCTTCTGCAGGCCGTAGGGAAGATACTGGGCAACTACAGCGGGCCCCCACGCCGCCGCAAGGCTCAAAAGCAGCGCCAGCACGTTGCTCTTTACCAGGGCCGACAGAAGCATGACGACCCCGGCAAAGCCGACGGCCCCCAGCAGCGCGAAGGCGTACTCGTATATCTCCGCCTGGAGCATATTCATGGGCGCCACAGCCAGCATCTTCACGGTCTGGATGGGCATGTCCCACCCGGCCGTGCCCAGATAGACCAGCTGGGACGCGACGCCGCCAGCGGCCAGAAGGGCAAACAGCTCCGCCGCAAAGGCCAGCCCGCAGAGGATCTTCGCCCGCGCCAGATGCCGCCAGCCGCCCTGTGTGGTCAGCAGCAGCGGCGCGGTGTTGCTGCGCCACTCCCCCGAAAAGGTCGGCCCCAGAACGATCGCCAGAAATACGGCCATCACAACGCCCAGATCCGGCAGATAGCTGCCCAGAACGTGCTGCCATCCGCACACCCACCCGTATCGGAAGGGCTCCTGCACCTTGTCGTTCATATCCAGCAGCATGGCCCCCTCCCCGCCGGTCTGGCCCTGGCTGCGCAGAAAGTCCTCCAGCGCCGCCTGCCGCCGCTGGTAAAGCCCGGTCAGTTCGGAGCTGTCCACATAGTATTCCATCAGGATGGGGTAGGCGTTGTCCGTCTGCTCCAGCTCCGGGTACAGCTGCCAAAGATAGCTGTTGACCGTGGAGCGGACATCCTTGTTCTCCCAGCGTATGCCCCGGGCGTTGTCCGCCTGGATATCCCGCACCATCCGCTGGAGCGATTCGTCGGTCAGATATGCCCCGTAGCTGTCCGCCCGGGCCTGATAGGCGCGGATCATGGCGTACCCGTCAAAGTTGTTGCCGAAGGCGCTGGTGACGTCGTCGGCGCTGCCAAACTCAAACCACTGGTAGGAGAGCACACCGCCAAAGACGACCAGATAGGCAAAGCACAGCAGCACGCACACCCGCACGCTGGCCTTTCGCCACAGCTTTCTATGTTCCAGCCGAAAAAGTTCCATCTCACGCCTCCTGACCAAAATAGCAAAGATACAGATCCTCCATCGTCGCCCGGCAGGGGACTGCCTGCTCCGCGGGCCGGCCCTCGGAGATGATGCGCAGCACCACCCTGTCCCCCTCGTGGCGGAAGTTGGCCACGGTGAAATGATCCTCCCACTCCCTGGCCTGTCCCTCCGGGACGGTCAGCTCCCAGACCTTTCCCTCCGCCTGCCGGACAAGCTCCGGGACGGTGCCCCGCAGGATGAATCTTCCGTTTCGCATCAAAAGCACCTGATCCGCGATGGCCTCCACGTCGGACACGATATGGGTGGACAGGATCACGATCCGATCCCCGGCGTAATCCGCCAGCAGGTTTCGCAGATGCACCCGCTCCTTGGGGTCGAGGCCCGCCGTGGGCTCGTCCAGGATCAGCACCTGCGGGTCGTTGAGCAGCGCCTGGGCGATGCCCACCCGCTGTTTCATCCCCCCGGAGAACGTCCGCATCCTCTTCCCGGCCGCGTCCTGGAGCCCCAGGGCGGACAGAAGCTGCCGGATGCGCCGCTGGGCGATGGGGCGCGGTATGCCCTTGAGCGCGGCGATGTACGCCAGAAACTCCCCGGCGGTATAGTTGGGGTAATACCCGAAATCCTGGGGCAGGTAGCCCAGCACGTCTCTGTACGCCGCGCCCATGCCGGTCACCTCCTCCCCGTTGAAGAACACCTCCCCCGAGGTGGATTCCAAAATGGCGCACAGCATCCGCATAAGGGTGGTCTTGCCCGCCCCGTTGGCGCCCAGCAGGCCGTACACGCCGGCCGTCAGCTCGGCGCTGACGCAGTCCACCGCGATCTTGCTGCCGTAGTGCTTTGTCAGCCGGTCAATGGACAATTCCATACATCTTTCCCTCCTTATTTGCCTTGACGATGAACAGGATCTCCTTTGCGAAGAACCCGGAAAAAACCAGCACTCCCGCCACCCACAGCCCCACGGCGGACGCCTCGTACAGCGCCGGCCACAGCCGGGACAGGCCCCGCCAGAAAAGGCAGGAGGCCAGCGCGGCGGCCGCGCACAGCGCCATGCCGTCGCTTCTCCTTTGCCGGATCAGGGCCAGCATGACGGTCATGCACGCCAGATACGGCACCAGCCAATAGAGGATCACCCGCCCCACGGGGGGAAGCCCGCCGGGCAGACGCGCCTGCATCGCCAGCACCGCCGTCATGCACAGCAGGCTTGCAGCCCCTGTCAGGATCAGCTTGGCCAGGATGATCTGTGGCCCGGAGGCGCGGGTGGCCGCCTCCAGCTCGCTCGTCCTGCAGTACTGCCCCCGAAAGACGGCGGGCACGGCGGCCAGCACGAACAGGGGGCTGCAGGACGGCGCACAGGCCGCATCCCTCGCCCCGGCGCAGATGAGCGCCGCCAGCAGCAGCGCCCCCGCCTGGGGAAGCGCGACGCTCGCCCAGGAGAAGCGAAACACATCCGACAAAAAGCCCCAAAAACCCGTCCGCGGCTCCGCCGGGACAAAGGCCCGGCCTTCCATGATCCGCTCGCAGAGCCTGACCGTCTCCTCCAGGCGCCGGGGGGCCCCGTCCCGGGCCAGCCCCCGCCGGAGGCAATCTATCATCTGCCTATCTCTCACCGTTCCACACCTTCCTCATGATCTGCAGCGCGCTCCGGACACGGCTCTGGGCCGTCCGCAGATTGCAGCCCGTCACCTGGGCGATCCTGCGGTAGCTGAACTGCTCCGCGTACCGGAGGATGACCGCCTGCCTCTGCTCCGGGGACAGCGCCGCCAGAAGCCTGTCCGCCTCGGCCCTGTCCTCCGCCTGCCGGATGACGTCGCGCCCGTCCGCCACGTCCGTCCCGTCCTCCAGGGGACAGGGCCGGCGCCGTCTGCTCTCGTCGATGCACAGCCGGTGGGCGATCGTATAGAGAAACGGCCGGAATTTTCCCCGCTTCCTATACCCCGCCAGACCCTTGAACAGCCGCAAAAACGTCTCCTGGGTCAGATCCTCCGCCGTGTCGCCGCTCCCGCAGCGGGCCCTGCAATACCGCAAAACGGCGGCATAGTGCCGGCGGATCAGCTCTTCGGCGGCCGCCCGGTCGCCCTGCCGTATCCGCTCCACAAGCCCGTCGTCGTCCACCGGCCGCCGCCTCCCTTCCAAAGCGCTCTCTACTGATAATAACGGCCCGGGAGCGCAAAATGATGAAGTCCGTCTTAATTTTTCCGCCTTATTTGAAAAAACTTTCCCGGCCGGGAAGTACAGAAAAACCGGCCCGCGACAAAGGCCGCGGGCCGGTTTTTTCATTCGATTTTATGGGCTATCAGCGGCCCCGCAGCTGCTTGCGGGCGGCCTTCACATCCTGTTCCAGTTCCTCCAGGGCGGCGTCCATGCTCGCGGCGATGTACTCGTCCGCCAGCATGAGCATATACACGTCCGCGGCGGCGGAGATCATTGCGTCCTCCACCTCCTGGCCCAGGCCCAGCACGGTCACTTCCTCGCTGCCGTCCTCATAGTAGAGGATGGCGTCGGGGATGCCGTTGTGGTCGGTGTCCACGAAATAGAGGTCGAACACCCCGGCGCCGGTCAGATCCACCGCGATGGTGTCGATATCGCCGTCGGTGTTCTCGTCGATCAGCCCGATGTCCGCCTGGCCGTCGCCGTCCAGATCCAGCAGTATCTCATGCCGGCTGCCCCTAACCAGCATTTTGCGCAGATCCTTGTCCAGCTTCAGCTTCGTCTTGACTTTCAGAAGTGTTCCCATTGTCTTTTCCTCCGTTATATGATCTATGATTTTGCCGGCCCGCGATACCGTCCGGCAAGTGCGCAGCTTTATATTCCCCCTCCAGCAGCTCGCATATGGCCCCGGCGGCGTCCCCGGGGATGATGCGGCGCTGGGCCTGGATCATCCGCTCCCTGGCGCCCGCCTCCAGCAGTCTGTCGCAGGCGGCCGTGAGCTCATGCTCCGGCGAGGTGACGGCAAGGCTCATGCCCTTTTGGGCGAAAAAGTGCATGTTGCTTGTCTCGCAGCCCGGTATGGGCGTGATGTGGACAAGCGCCGTGCCCACCACGGCCGCCTCGGTGGAGGAAAGCCCGCCGGGCTTGGACAGGTAGAGGTCGCACGCCTTCAGATAGTCCGCCATCCGGTCGGTAAAGCCCAGCACGGTGCACTGCCCGCCGAAGGCGCGCTCTACGTGCTCCTTCAGCTCCCGGTTGCTGCCGCAGACGACGATGATATCCGCGCCGGGCCCGTACCGATCCAGGAGGATGCCCACCACCTGCTGGATGTGCCCCGCGCCGATGCTCCCGCCGGCCACCAGGATGATCTTTTTGTCCGCGGGCAGGCCCATCCGCGCTCGGACAGCGTCCCGATCCTCCCTTTGATAAAAGGGCGGCCGCACCGGGATGCCCAGAGGACGGATGCGCTCTGAGTCGATGCCCCGGCCGACGAATTCCGCCGTCAGTTCTTTGGCGGGGATGATATACCGATCCAGATCCGTCTCCTCCGTGAAGGGGATGCAGGCGTAGTCCGTGGCGATGAAATAGGTTCGGGGGACGCTGGCCCCGCGCCGCTTCATGCTGGTGAGGATCTCCGCCGGGAACAGGTGGGTGGTCACCACGGCGTCAAAGCGGCGCTCCTCCATATACCGCTCCAGTACCGGCTCCATCTGCCGGTTCAGCTGATAGACCGGCGAGGGGAACGGCAGCTTCCGGTATACGTCGCCCAGCTTGTAGGCCGCGCCGAAGGCGTTGGGGGCCTTCTGGGCCAGCAGGATATAGGCTTTGTCGATGACCTCCGCCACCTGGTCGTTTTTCAGCGTATAGGGATTGAGGGTCGTGACGGCATGGCCCCTTGCGGCCATGGCCTGGGCCACCGCCGCGCAGGCGGAGTTGTGTCCGCCGCCGGTGCCGCAGGTGAGCATCAGTGCGTCCACAGCAGCTTCACCTCCGGCTTGGCCCGTGCCTCCTTGCTCTTATGGAGCCGGAAGCATACCGCCGCCGTGATCACCGTAAAGCCGATATACACCGGCGCCTCCACCCCGGAGACGACCATGGCCGCCAGGGTCAGCGGATAGGCGGCAAAGGTGCGGTAAAAGGTCGGCTGTATCCGCAGCCCCACAGAGAGCAGGATAAACACCGCCGCGAACAGCTCCACCGGCTTTCCATAGGGATAGAGCCCCAGCAGCACGCCGAAGGTAGTGGCGATGCCCTTGCCGCCGTGGAACCGGTGGAATACGGGGAAAATATGTCCCAGCACCGGCGCGGCAATGACCAGGGAAAGCGCCCAGCGC
This sequence comes from uncultured Oscillospiraceae bacterium, assembly GCA_947591105.1. Classification (GTDB taxonomy): domain Bacteria; phylum Bacillota; class Clostridia; order Oscillospirales; family Oscillospiraceae; genus CAJOIG01. Next base: position 1,990 of record CANQDL010000023.1, on the reverse strand, counting down.
TTCGGCAGCGCCGCGGCGCGCAGATACAGATACACCGGCAGAAATCCCTTCGCCAGATCCCCCGCCAGCGTGAGCACCCCGCACCAGAAGCCGCAGTATTTGAAAGCGTTCACAGTCCCCGGATTCTTGTCCTCGCTTGATTGCAGCAGTTCCCGCTTCCCCAACAGCGTCCCGGCCGCCTCCGCGAACAGCACGCTGCCGGACAGATAGCAGATCAGGATGTAAAAAACGGTTTTCCAGGCCACGTCCTATTCCCCTTTCCTCTTTTCCTCTCCATGCCGTTAGCTTATCATAACACATACCGCAGGCGCGGAAAATAGACAAATCTGCCTTTCTGACCAAAAGCCGCCGCCCTTTTATACCTTTCGCGGGGCGCCGCATAGACAAGTACCTCACCGCCGGGAAGTGATCTTAGGTCAAATCAAAGGCCCGCTGCCTCGGCAGCGGGCCCTTTGAGTCAAAAAACGAGTTTTGGATAGCGTTTGCGTTTTCGCGGCTTGGATTTGCATCCGCCCCACAGCCTCCCCTGTGCATGGGAGCCAAGCGCGGTGCGGCGGCAGGCATTATTCGGCCAATAATTCCTTAAAGAATTCTCCCATTTCCACATTGGCATAATACGGACTGTTCTCCAGATCCCGGTACTCGACCCCCTCGAAGTACGGGGCAGCCGTCACAAGGGCGTACCGGCCGACGTATTCGCAGACCCAGGCCAGGCCGAGCTCCTCAAAGAGGTCGATCTCATCTTTCAGGATTGCCTCCGTGGCATTCTGAGAGATACCGGCAGCCATTGGATCGCCGCCCTCAAAAATGCCGCATTCACCTACCATAACGTCCACGCCGTACTGCTTGCCGACGCTGACCAGATCCGCCAGGGAGACTCCCTGATCGACATCCGCCAGCGAGAATGTACTGCTGCATGTCCCGTCCTCGCCGACCGTCACCTCTGCCAGCGGCGTGCCCGCACCCCAGTCCTGAATGGTCATCAGCGCAGGCTTTGTCCCGTCGGCCAGGCGCAGGGATATATCCGACATGGAAAAGCCGGAACCCTCCGGGCAGGAGATCTCAAAGCTGCCGGCGCCCTCCGGGATGGTGACGGTCACCGGTACATTCACGCTGACATAGTCCGTCGCCTCGTCGTATGTATACGGCTCCATGCCCTCGTAAAGGGTCTGCCCATCTGCGGAGATGCGCATGGTCGTGTCAAAGGAGGCCAGACTCTCTACGGTGACGGACAGCGCCGCGCCGCCCACCGCCCCGGTGAACCGGAGCGCGCCCTTCGCCTCTTCCGGCGGGCCAGCGTTCGGATCTCCTTCCCCGAACGCCGGACCGTAGAGATTGGCGTTCACAAAACTGGGCATCCCGGTGAGGCTCTCATAAAACCCCGGCTCGGCCGCTTCCTTCTCAGCCGATATCACGGAAATGTCCTTTATATCATAGTAGTGGTACGAAAGCGCGCAGCCCAGCTCGGCCATGCCCGCCCCGGTCACATCGCCCGCGTGGACATCCGCGACGATCACACGCCCGGGGGACTCCTCCCAGATGGCGTTCACCGCGTCCGCAAACGCCCAGACGTAATTGTCATCGTCGGCGGGAACGCACTCGTTCATCAGGTTGAAGCTCAGGTAGTTGTTGGGGATATCCGCGTAGCGCCGGGCCAGCATCCGCCAGAAGGCGGTCACGTTGTCCCGCACCGTCTCATCCGTAAAGACGGTGCCGCAGGCGGCGAACCATTCTTCACCGGTTTCCCAATCCTCAACGTGGTCGTATCGTCCATCATAATCCAAATTGGGCACGTCGTTGAACACCAGCTGGATGTGGATGTCCCGCTCCATGCACCAGGAGATGATCTCGTCCAGCTGCTCCAGCCGCGAGAGGTTCACCACGTTTTCAGCGGTAAGGCCCGGCCCCTGGAAATAGCTCCAGGTCAGGTAGAGGTGGACGAAGTTCATGCCCAGCTCTTTGATATAGTCCAGGTTGGCCTCCACAAACG
>CANQDL010000022.1 GCA_947591105.1 uncultured Oscillospiraceae bacterium | reverse complement strand
CAGACCCCCCGCTTTGCCAAGCCCGGCCTGCCCGGGGAGGCCCGGGAGGTGGTGCTGGAGCTGAAGCTGCTGGCGGACGTGGGCCTGGTGGGCTTTCCCAACGTGGGCAAATCCACGCTGCTTTCCGTGGTGAGCCGGGCCAATCCCAAGATCGCGGACTACCCCTTCACCACCCTGTTCCCCAACCTGGGCGTGGTGTACGCGGGGGACTATAACTCCTTCGTGCTGGCGGACATCCCCGGCATCATCGAGGGGGCCAGCGAGGGCGCGGGCCTGGGCCACGATTTCCTGCGCCACATCGACCGGTGCAGGCTTCTCATCCACGTGGTGGACGTGTCCGGCTCTGAGGGCCGGGACCCCATCATCGATTTTGATACTATTAACAACGAACTCAAAGAATATAGTCCAGAGCTTGCCTCACGGCCCCAGCTGGTGGCCGCCAACAAGTGCGACCTGCTGCCGCCGGACAGCACGGCCCTTGCGGTTTTCAAGGCGTATGTACAGGCCAAGGGCTACCCGGTGTTTGAGCTCTCCGCCGCCGCCCACCAGGGCGTCCAGGAGCTCATTTACGCTACGGCGGCACGGCTCAAAGACCTGCCCCCCGTGACGGTGTACGAGCCCGATTACGTGGCCCCGGAGGTGAAGCTGGGCACGGCGGACGACCTGGCCATCCGCAAGGAGGGTGACGTGTGGCTGCTGGAGGGCGACTGGCTGGACCGGCTGGTGAGCCGGGTGAACTTCGCCGACTACGAGTCCCGGATGTACATGGACCGAAAGCTGCGTGAGGCCGGGGTCTACGACCGGATGGAGGCCATGGGATTGCAGGACGGCGACACCATCTCCATCGCAGAGCTGGAATTCGAGTATTACGGGTGAATATTGGATACACCTCTTGGAAAGCCTCCCCTGTGCAAGGGGAGGTGCCGAGCGAAGCGAGGCGGAGGGGTTGTTACCAGTCTTGGAGGACATCCCAGCTTGGTAACAATCCCTCAGTCAGTGCTTTGCGCTGACAGCTCCCTTTGCACAAGGGAGCCTTTCAATATGGTATCGCCTGACGGCGATATGATGACCTTCCATATAATCAGGGACAGCGGCACGTTTGCCGCTGTCCCTGCCTTTTTATCACAATTCCCGGCGCATATAGTCCGGCGCATACTCCGTATATCCGTGCTTGGGGTAAAACTGCCTGGACTCGAAATACTCCTTCCCGCCCAGGTGGGCCACGGAATACCTGTATCCGTCCCGCTTCATATGCCGCTCCGCCGTTTCCAGCAGCGCGGACCCGATGCCCCGCCGCTTCAGGCTGGCCTTCACGTACAGCCGGTGCAGCTTGGCCGCGCCCTGGGCGAAGGGCTCATAGCCCACGCACCCGATGACCCGGTCCTCCCCGCTGAGTGCCAGCCAGAACCGGCCCCCGTAATGCTCGCTGACATGCAGCAGGTCCTCATTCAGCGTCGGGACCCGCCCCAGGGCGTCCTTGGCCTGAAGGACCATGAAGATCATGTCGTCCCGGTATTTGTCCGCATAGGGAATGATCGTCATGCGGCTCCCCTTTCCAACCGTTCCTTCCTCTCCATCCGGTCACTTCATCCGGATATAGGCCCGGCAGCCCAGCGCCTCCGCCGGCCAGAAGCCCAGGGACCCGTAAAACGCCGCTGTTTTCGGCTCATCGTCGGTGAGAAGCTCCATCTGATACGCTCCATCAAACCGCTCCATGACCGCACGAAGCAGCGCGGACCCGATGCCCCGGCGCTGGTACTCGGGCCGGACCAGCAGGTCCTGCACGAACACGATGGAGCACCCGTCCCCCACCGCCCGGACCGCGCCCGCCAGCTTTTCGTCCTCCCAGGCCCCCAGGGCCAGCATCGAGCGAACATAGGCGTTTCGCAGCATGTCCGGGTCACGGGTATAGTTCGTCCAGCCCACGCTCTCATACAGGCTCAGCAGTTCGTCCATATCCCCCGCGGCAAGCTCCTGAATCGTCATAGTACCTACGCCCCCTCTTACCGATCCAGTATACCATTTCTATCCCTGGCCCGTCAACGGCACCTCCTGCCCCCCTGGCGCATATACTGAAATGCGCGAAATATGCCGAACGGGGTGATAGGGATATGTGTTCCATCGCGGGAGTGATCGACTTTGCCAACGACCTGCGGGACCAGGGGGCCGTGTTCGCCGCCATGCAGCGGTCCATGACCAGCCGGGGGCCCGACCAGCACGGTACATATGTGACGGCGTGCGCGGCGCTATTACACAACCGCCTGGCCGTCATCGACATCGAAAACGGCCGCCAGCCCATGACCGCGGGCGCTGACGGGCGGTATTACACCATCGTGTACAACGGGGAGCTTTACAACACCGACGAGATACGCGCCGAGCTGGCCGCCCTGGGCCACGGCTTCGCCGGCCACTCGGACACGGAGGTGGTCCTCAAGAGCTTCATCCAGTGGGGCGGGGACTGCGTGGACCGGTTCAACGGCATCTACGCCTTCGCCGTCTGGGACGCGGAAAAGCGGCGGCTGTTCATGGCCCGGGACCGGATGGGCGTGAAGCCCTTTTTCTACGCGCTCAGAAACGGCGCGTTCATTTTCGCCTCGGAGCTGAAGGGTCTGCTGGCCCACCCGGCGGTGGAGCCGGAGATCGACCGGGAGGGCGTGCTGGAGGTGGTGCTCACCGGCCCCGGCCGGACGCCGGGATACGGGGTGTTCCGGGACGTGGAGGAGCTGCGGCCCGGCTGGCGGGGCTGGTTCGACAAGGACGGCCTGCGGCTGGAACGGTACTGGAAGCTGACCGCCCGGGAGCATACCGACGATCTGGAGACCACCGTCGATACGGTCCGGTATCTGGTCACCGACGCCATAGAGCGCCAGCTTGTGTCCGACGTGCCCATCGGCACGTTCCTCTCCGGGGGCCTGGACTCGGGGCTCATCTGCTCCGTCGCGAACCTCTATATGAAGGAGCGGGGCCGGCGGCTGGACACCTTCTCGGTGGATTACCGGGACCACCTCAAATACTTCCACGAGACCAGATTCCAGCCCACCAGCGACACGGTGTACATCCCCAAGCTGGCGGATTGGCTGGGGTGCGAGAGCCATATGACCGTGCTGGACACCCTGGAACTGGCGGACGGTCTGTACGAGGCGGTCCAGGCCCGGGACCTGCCGGGCATGAGCGACGTGGACTCCTCCCTGATCCAGTTCTGCAAGCACATCAAAGAGCACGTGACCGTGGCCCTGTCCGGCGAGTGCGCCGACGAGATCTTCGGGGGCTACCCCTGGTACCGGGACGAAAAAATACGCATGGCGGAGGGCTTCCCCTGGGCCCAGTCCATCCAGTACCGGGCGGGATTTCTGGCCCCGGAATACGCCCGGGGCACAGACGCCCGGGAATACCTCATGGAGAAATACCGCATGACCCTGGCCGACACGGACACGCTGGATTCCGACAGCCCCGTCGATCGGCGCATGCGGGAGATGATGCGCCTGAACACCGACTGGTTCATGCAGACCCTCTTGGACCGGAAGGACCGGATGAGCATGTACAGCGCCCTGGAGGTCCGGGTCCCCTTCTGCGACCACCGGATCGCGGAATACCTCTACTCGGTGCCCTGGGAGTGGAAGGACCTGCGGCACTATGAGAAGGGCCTTTTGCGGGAGGCCATGAAGGACTATCTGCCCGGGGAGATACTCTGGCGCAAGAAGAGCCCCTACCCCAAGACCCACAACCCGGCCTACATGGCGGAGGTATCCAAGCGGCTGCGGCAGGTGCTGGCGGACCCCGACGCGCCGCTGCTCGCCATCGTCCGGCGGGACGCGCTGGAATCGCTTTTGCTCGACGACAAGGCCCAGCCCTGGTACGGCCAGCTCATGACCACCCCCCAGACCATCGCCTACATGCTCCAGGTGAACTATTGGATGGAGAAATATAATGTCCGGCTGGTGTAAAAAAACCGGTTGACAAATATAGTTCGGTATGATATATTTCTAATACGAAATATATCATACCGAACTTTTTAAAAGAGAAAGGCTATGCCATGCAGACACAGGGCGGATTTCTGATCTCGCGGATCAAGCAGCTTGGCGGGCGCGTATTTGAGCGCATCCTGGAGCGGGAGGGCGTGGTGGAGTTCACCGGCCCCCAGGGACGCATCCTCTACGTGCTCTGGCAGGAGGACATGCTGCCGGCGGCGGAGGTTGCCCGGCGGACCAGCCTTGCCAACGCAACGCTGACAAGCATGCTGGACCGGATGGAGGCCGCCGGGCTTTTGGAGCGGGTCCCGGACAGGCAGGACCGGCGGCGGGTGCGTATCCGGCTGACGGAAAAGGCCAGGCGGCTCCGGGCGCGCTACGACGCGGTGTCGGAGCGGATGAACGACATCTACTACCGGGGCTTCTCGGAGCAGGAGGTCCGGACATTTGAAGGTTATCTCACCAGAGTTCTGGACAATTTAAAGGAGGAAGAATCCCATGACCAAGATCAGCCGCGTCCCCACCAATGACTTTTGTCCCCAGACCCTGATGCTCTACGGCACATACCGGGCAGACGGCACGCCCAACTTTGCCCTGTTCACCTGGATGAGCTATTACTGGGACGCCGAGGACGACGCCCTGGGCTTCATGGCCGCCATCGGCGAGCCGAAGCTGACATTGGACCGCATCCGCCAGACGGGCGTATTCTCCGCCAACCTGGTGACGGAGGCGCTTCTGCCCCTGGCGGACAAGCTGGGCAACACCAGCGGGTACAGCGCCGAAAAGGCCGCCATCCCCCTGGATACGGAGCCGGGCCTCAAGCTGCCCGTGCCGATTTTGAAGGCGTCGCCGGTGAACTTTGAGCTGGAGGTGAAGGAGCATCTGCCCCACGGAGACGGCGCGGTGCTGCTGTGCGCCATACGGAACGTGCAGTATGAGCCGTACCTGACGGACGAGTCCCTCACGGTGGAGGAACGGGCCCGCCGGGCCCGGCCGGTCCGCTCCGTCACGGAGACCTATTTTGGCTGGGACGGCCGCTCTCTCGGCCGCTGGGGCGAGCCCCAGAGCCGGCTGTGAGCGCACCCCTCAACCGGCCGTAGAATCGCCTCGAATCCGCCTCTATTGCCCCGCCCCGCACGACATGGTATATTCGTCTCACCGAGGGCCCCGGCACGATTTGAAAGGACGGATATCTATGGAGATCGGAAAGACCATCAAGGCGCTGCGGGCGCAAAAGGGCGTCACCCAGGAGCAGGCCGCCGCCCACCTGGGCGTGAGCTTCCAGGCCATATCCAAGTGGGAGACGGAGGCCAGTCTGCCGGACATCACGCTGCTGCCCGCCAGCGCCGCCTACTTCGGCGTGACCATCGACGAGCTGTTCGAGCTGCCCCGGGAGACCCGCTTCGAGCAGGTGGAGAACATGCTGGACCGGGAGGGCCACATCGGCGCGGAGGCCTTCCAGCAGGCGGCGGCGTTCCTCAACAAGGTGCTGCTGGACGAGCCGAAAAACGTCCGGGCCTATACGGACCTGGCCTATCTTTACAACCACCGGGCCCAATATGACCACTATCTCGCGGCGGAGTACGCCAAGCACGCCCTGGACCTGGCCCCGGAGGAAAAGCCCGGCTGGGTGGCCTATCTGGAGGCCATGGGCGGCGCGTTCGGCGACGAGTGGTACGACAACCACTTCGAGGTCATCGAGTATTTCAAGGGATTTTTGGAGAAAAATCCCGACAGCTTTCGGGGCTATTACGCCCTCATCGAGAACCTGCTGGCGGACGGCCGCTATGACGAGGCGGAGCCCTATATCCACGCCATGCAGACCGTCAAGGACGACCACCAGGCCATCATGTACCTGGGCGACGTGGCCCTGGGCCGGGGCGACCGGCAGGAGGCTCTGCGGCTGTGGAACGCGGCGGTGGAGAAAAGCCCCGACGCCTGGCAGGCATACTGCGGCCGGGCGGACAGGATCAAGAAGCTGGGCATGACGGACCAGGCGGAGGCGGACTACGAGAAATGCTTCGCCATGCAGGCCCCGCCCCGGGTCACCGACGGCCTCTATTCCCTGGCGCAGATCCACGAGCAGAAAAAGGACTACGCCGCCGCCATCCGGGACTACGAGCGCATCCTCCGGGTCAACGAGACGGATTACGGCGACTATACGGCCGAGACGGACCGGCTCAAAGAACAGATCAAGCGGCTGGAAAAACTTATATGACGCAAAACGCCCCGGCGGAAAACTTCCGCCGGGGTTATTCATATGCCTTACCACACCTGTTTTTTCGCGCCGTCGGCGGAGGCGAAGGGGCCGGGGAGCGCCGCCGCGCCCCGGTGATCGCCCAGGTAGTCCCGGTCAAAGACGATGGGCGTGCCGTCCGGGTTCTCGTAGCGTTCCTCGGGCTCGAAAGCGTATCCCAGAACGTCGCTGTTCACGATCCCGGCCCGGAAACCGCCCAGCAGGTCAAAAACGTTCGTATCCAGCAAATACCGGCCGTCTTTCTCCGCCAGCTCCACATAGACCCGGCTTTCTTCGTCCACCAGGTTTTCCGTCTCATGCTTCCAGGCCCTCGCGCCGTTGAAATAGGCGTTGCCCTTGGCCCAGACCGGCAGGGAGTGGGCGTGCCAGGGTTCCAGCGCCGCCATATTCGGGGTGTCGCTGTCCATGTCGAAGTGGGATATCCACTCCTCCCAGGTGACATATTCGTCCATCACATGGGTGCCCACCTCCCGGTTCTCGGACACGACCTGGTCCCGGCTGTCGCTCCTGACCTCCAGGGGGGCGCTCGGCCAGCGCTGCACGAAAATATTGTTGTAGAACCGGTCGTCCCCGTGGAGGATCGTCATGAAGCCCATGACCTCGGTCCGGTGGGGGATGTGGTAGGGCGTATACCGGGGGCCGGTGCCGTCCCCCACGCAGGTGAACGCGCCGCAGATCAGGTTGTGGACCAGCGCCACCCCCTGGGTCGCCATGCGCAGGGATACGTCCGACAGCAGGATGTTGTTGTCGATCAGCGTGGGGCCGTGGCCCACCTCCACGAAGATGTCCTGGCTCATCATGCCGCCGCTGAGCTGCTTGGCGAAGGCGGGCCGCTGGTTGTCGTGCAGCAGGTTTTGGGTGATCCGGGTGCCCTGGGCCTCCCAATCCGTCCAGATGCCCATGGTGCAGTGGTGGATATGGTTCCGGCGGATGATCACGTCGATGGCCGCGTGCATCTTGATGCCGGCGATCTCCGCGCCGCCCAGCTCCATCATGTTGTTGATATGATGGATGTGGTTGTCCTCGATGACGGAAAACACGCCGCCCATCCGGCCGATGATGCCGCCCTGCTCGCAGTGGTGGATGTTGTTGCGGCGGATGATATGGCCGCCGATCTTCTCCTTCACCCAGCCGTGGTACTGGCCCCGGCAGACCGCGTCCCGCTCCATCTGGGTAGGGCTCTTGACGTGCTTATAGGTGAAATAGTGCTCGTTGTCCGGGTCCAGGTACTTTCCCAGGCCGATCCCGGCGCACTTGCTGTTGGAGATGTCGCAGTCCTCGATGATCCAGCCTTTCGACCAGTGGGGGCCGATCATGCAGTCCTGGAACGCCGCGGGCGGTGCCCAGGTGGTGGCCGCCTTCGTCACGGTGAAGCCGCTGACCGTGATATAGTCCACGCCGGTCCGGGAGGGCATGAAGCACTCCCGGCGCACGTTGATCTCCACCTTCTCCCGGTTGGGGTCCGCCCCCTGGAAGTTGGCGAAGAACACCGTACGGCCGTTCTCCTGCCGGGCGTACCACTTCAGCCGGGACGCCTCCGGCTCCCAGGAGCACTCGCTCGCCTGCCCCGCCAGACACTCCTCCAGGCTCCCCGCCTCGTAGAGCATCTTATCGTTCAGATAGACCGCGCCCGTGTGCTTCGTCCGGCCGGCGAAATACCAGTCCCCGTACACATAGGTGGTATACGGATCATACCCGCCAAAGAGCGAGTTGTCCACGCTGGCCGTCCAGACCGTACCCCGGTAGGGCTCCCATCCGGTCAGTTCCTCCGCGCCGGTGATGACCGCCCCCAGGGGGACCCGGCTTTTGTACACGATGGGGGCATCCTCCGTCCCGGCGTTTTTCGGGTCCACATACTCCCTGTAAACGCCCGGGGCTACCAGCACCTCGTCGCCGGGGGCCGCGATGCACGCCGCCTGACCGATGGTCTTGAATGGTCTTTCTTTGCTGCCGTCTCCCTCTCTGGGGGCGTTCGCGTCCACGTAGATCGTCATGATATCCTCCTTGTCGCAGAACTTCAAAAAACGCCGGACAAGAACCGATGCTGGACTTGCCCGGCGTTTTCAAAGACGCATAATGTACTGTTTTTTGATGGTTATCGTATCAGGCCGCTGGCCTCTCAGCCCCGGTCCCGCCGCGCGATCAGCAGCACTGCGGTCAGAGCAATGGCGCTGCCGGCCAGCAGGACCAGCCACAGCCCGGCATGGCTCCCGTCGCCGGTGGGAGGCGCCACAGGTGGCTGGGACGTTGGCACAGGCGTCAGCGTGGGCGCTGCGGTAGGCGTAGGCGTCAGCGTGGGCTCCGGGGTCAGCGTCGGGGTCGGCGTAGGCTCCGGGGTCAGCGTGGGCGTCGGCGTGGGCTCCGGGGTCAGCGTCGGGGTAGGCTCAGGCGTAGCGGTAGGCTCCGGCGTGGCCGTGGGCTCCGGCGTGGCCGTGGCTCCCGGCACGGGCTCCGTGTACACCAGCGCGTAGGTGGAGAACCGGTCGGTCAGGATCGTGACCGTGTTCGGGTCGGTGTCCTGGTCGGCCAGGATGGCGGCGGCTCCCTCGTGCAGGCGGATCACCGAGAAGGTGCGATTCTCCGCCCGCAGGGCCTCGGGGATCTCGACCACCAGACGGAGCGTCTGGCCCAGAGGCGTCGTCAGCGGCGTCAACGTGCCGTTGACCGTCTTGGACAGCCGCAGGTCCAGATACTGGCCGATGGTGCCGATGCCGCCCAGGCTCTTCAGCGCGCCGTCCACCAGGGTCTTCTCCTCTTCGGTGACAGACCCGCTGGCGTCCGACACCTCCAGTTTGACGGATACCGGCACGCCGTTGGCGGCCTGCTGCCGTTCCTCCGCCGTCAGAAGCTGCTGGGCCAGGACCGTGCCGTCAGGCAGCTGCACCGCCGGCACGCCCTCCTGTTTGGCGACCTGCCCGTCCACGCTGTTGATCGGCGTGGGCGTGGGCTCCGGGGTGGCCGTCGGCAGTTCCTCAATGGGCGCGGGTATCGAGGTCGGTTCCGGGGTGGGTTCAGGCGTGGGCTCCGGGGTAGGTTCGGGTGTTGACTCAGGTGTGGGTTCCGGGGCGGGTTCAGGTGTGGGCTCCGGGGTAGGCTCCGGGGTCGGCTCGGGCGTCGGCTCCGGGGTAGGTTCGGGGGTCGGCTCCGGGGTCGGCTCGGGCGTGGGTTCCGGCGTCGGCTCGGGCGTGGGTTCCGGAGTAGGCTCGGGCGTAGGCTCGGGCGTGGGTTCCGGCGTGGGTTCGGGAGTCGGTTCCGGGGTCGGTTCGGGCGTGGGCTCCGGGGTCGGTTCGGGCGTGGGTACCGGAGTCGGTTCGGGCGTGGGCTCGGGCGTCGGTTCTGGGGTCGGCTCGGGCGTGGGTTCCGGCGTGGGCGCCGGTGTGGGAATGGGCTCCGTGTAGCTGGAGGGGGCGGTGCCAAATTCCTGCACCCAGAAGCGGTAGCCGTTATACTCGATGCAGGCGATGCCTACCGCCTGGTAGTCCGGGTTGAGCATCGTCCGGCGGTGGCCCTGGCCCTCGAAGGGCTGGTCGTTCTCCTGCCAGGAGATGAATATGTTATCGGCGCTGCCCAGGTCGCCGCCGCCCACGGCGATATTCTCCGCGGCGGATTTGACGCTGTCATATGTAGCGCTGTCCCAGCTGCTGCCGTCGGGGCGCTCGTGGTCGAACTTGGCCACGATCTCGGCGGCGCGCTGCATGGCGATCTGCTCCAGGGCGTAGTCGTATGTCAGGTTTCCGGCGGTGACGGTGGAGGTGCTGCCGTCCGCGTTGTTGAACGAGGCGCCGCTGGCGCGGAACTCGTTGAGCTTATCCAGCATCTTCCGGGCGGCGTCCTGGTCATAGGTGCCGTTGGCCTTGGCGTCCTCGGCGGAGGGCGCCGTCGGCACTTCCGCAGCCAGAACGGGAACGCCCAGACTCAGCAGCACGGCCAGGGCCAGCAGCAGGCTGAAAATGCGTTTTGTCATATTCGTGCCTTTCCTTTCTTTACGTGGCGGGGTGACCCGCGAAGCTTTCTCCGGTTGCCTTTTACCTCATTCTATATTATAGCGCGTTTTGCCGCAGGGCGCAAGACGGAATAAAGCGGCCCGGATGCTCCGAGCCGCTATTTTGGAAAGTATTTTTCCGCGAAGGGGACGTGTTCCACAGTGAAGGTTCGTCCGGCCAGATATTGCAGCTCCCCGGCGGGGGTGGCAAAGTCGAATCCCAGCCGCCAGCTCCAGAGAAGCTGCCGGTTTTCCCCGTAGCGGCGGTTGCATTTTTCCCGGCCGTATTTTCCGTCCCCCAGCAGGGGCCAGCCGGCGTGGGCCATCTGCACGCGGATCTGGTGGGTGCGGCCGGTGTGCAGCTGGCAGCAGACCAGGCCCAGACCCTCCCGGTATTCCATGAGCCGGTAGTCCGTGGCGGCGAAGCTGGTTCCCGGCTCCTGCCGGGGCTTGACGTAGACCTGGTTTTTCACCGCGTCCTTGAAAAGCCACCCCTCCAGCCGTCCGGCGGGCGGGTCGGGCCGGCCCACGCACACGCACAGATACTGCTTTGTCAGCTCCCGGGCGCGGATCTTCTCGTCCAGGATGCGCAGGGCGGGGGCCGTCTTGGCGGCGATGACGATGCCGCCGGTGCCCCGGTCGATCCGGTTGCACAGGGCGGGGGCGAAGCTGTTCTCCTCCGCCGGATCCCACTGACCGGCCTGGTAGACGTGGGCCTGGATGCGGGCGATGAGCGTGTCCGGCGACCAGCCGGACGCGTCGTGGCACAGCACCCCGGGGCGCTTGTTCACCAGCAGGATGTTCCCGTCCTCATATACCACGTCCAGCGCGGGATTGAGACGGCCGAGCCAGCCGTCCTGCTCCCGCACGGGGGAGAAGAACTCCTCCGGCACGAACAGCCGCACCCTGTCCCCCTCCGCCAGACGCCGGTCGGGCCGGGCCCAGTGGCCGTTGACCTTGATCTCCTTGCGGCGGAAATACTTTTGCAGCAGGGCGGAGGGCATGGACGGGGCCAGCTTTCCCGCGAAACGGTCAAGGCGCTGGCCGGCGTCGTTTTTCATGACGGTATATTCTCGCATGGGTGCATCATAACACGAAAAAAAGAGATTGACAACGACAAGTTCTTAATTTATAATACTTTGGCGACTATGTGAGGTTTTTCCAATGATATTAGACCTGCACGAGATCATCGAGGCGCCGGGAAAGAGCGTCGCGTTTGCCTGTGAGCTGGACGCGGAGCGGCTCCGGTTTCCCACGCTGGAGGACTTTCGCGGCCCTGTGACGGCCCGGGGAACGGTGAAAAATACCGCCGGTATCCTGGAGCTGTCCGGGGAGGTGACGGCGGACATGACCGTCCGGTGCGCCCGGTGCGGAAGGCGCTTTGAAAAGCGGCTCGCCCCCCGGTACACGGCCACCCTTCAGGCGGACGCCGAGGACGCCGACAGCGAGAGCGTGTTCCCGCTGGACGGGGACGGGGCGGATGTGTCCGACGTGCTGGAGACCTGCCTCATCCTGGACATGGATCAGCGCTATCTGTGCCGGGAGGATTGCAGGGGGCTGTGCCCCATCTGCGGGAAAGACCTGAACGACGGCCCCTGCGGCTGCAAAAAAGAAATAGATCCGAGAATGGCGGCCCTCGGGCAGCTGTTGGATGATGATCAGGAGGTGTGAACCATGGCGGTCCCTAAAAGAAAAGTTTCCCATGCGAGAAAGAGCAAGAGGCGCTCCAGCGTCTGGAAGCTGCGCCTTCCCAAGCTGGTCGCATGCCCCAACTGCGGCGAGCTGCATATGCCTCACCGCGCCTGCCCGGCCTGCGGTCAGTATGACGGCCGCGCCGTCATCAAGGTGGACGACGAGAAGAAGTGATCGCGAGCAAGATGAGGGGGGCCTTGCGCCTCCCTTTTTTGCTGGGAAAAGGGATATGATCCATTCCGGGGCGGCATAGGAGCCGTCCCTACCGTGCTATACTGAAAAGAAGGAGGGAGCGATATGGCAAGACCCCTGGTGGCCATCGTGGGGCGGCCCAACGTGGGCAAGAGTTACCTCTTCAACCGCCTGGCCGGCCGGCGGCTGTCCATTGTCGAGGACACGCCGGGCGTCACCCGCGACCGGCTGTACGCTCCCTGCGAGTGGGCCGGCCGGCGGTTCGACATCGTGGACACCGGCGGCATCGAGCCCAACACGGACAACGAGATCCTTCTGTTCATGCGGGAGCAGGCCATGCTGGCCATCGACAGCGCGGACGTGATCGTCATGGTGACGGAGATCGGCACCGGCATCACCGCCGCCGACCAGGACGTGGCCGGTATGCTCCAGCGCAGCGGAAAGCCCGTGGTGCTGGCGGTGAACAAGATGGACGCCATCGGCCCGAACGATCCGGGGATCTATGAGTTTTACAACCTGGGCCTGGGCGACCCCATCGCCGTGTCCGCCGTGCACGGCCACGGCACCGGGGATCTGCTGGACGCCTGCGTGGCCCATTTTCCCCCGCCGGAGGCGGAGCAGGAGGACGACGGCCGCATCCATGTGGCGGTCATCGGCAAGCCCAACGTGGGCAAGAGCTCGCTTATAAACGCCATCCTGGGCCAGAAGCGGGTGATCGTGGCCGATATGCCCGGCACCACCCGGGACGCGGTGGACACCCCCGTGGACAACGAGTCCGGCAGTTATCTCTTCATCGACACGGCGGGCATCCGCCGCAAGAGCAAGGTCAACGACCGGGTGGAGCGGTTTTCCGTCATGCGGGCCCAGCTGGCCGTGGAGCGCAGCGACGTGTGTCTCATCATGATCGACGCCCGGGAGGGGGTCACCGAGCAGGACACCAAGATCGCCGGCCTGGCCCATGAGGCGGGCAAGGCCAGCATCATCGTGGTCAACAAGTGGGATCTGGTGGAAAAACAGACGAATACCATGGAACAGATGCGCCGGCAGGTGAAACAGGCCCTGCGTTTTATGGATTATGCGCCGGTGATTTTCATCTCCTGCTTGACGGGACAGCGAACTGGGCGTATATTTGATATGATAAACGCCGCCAATGAGCAGGCGTCCATGCGTATCTCCACCGGTACGCTGAACAATCTTCTGGCCGACGCCCAGGCCCGGCAGCAGCCCCCCACGGATAAGGGCCGCCGCCTGAAGGTCTACTACATGACCCAGACCGGGGTAAAGCCGCCCCAGTTCGTCATCTTTTGCAACAGTCGGGAGCTGTTTCACTTTTCCTATCAGAGATACATTGAAAACCGCATCCGGGCGGCCTTCGGCTTGGAGGGCACCCCCGTGAGGCTGACGATCCGTCAGAAAGGAGAAAACGAATGATACCGATCCTTCTCATCCTCATCGCGATCCTGTCCTATGGCCTGGGGGCTCTGAACGGGGCGATGCTTCTGAGCCGCTTCGTCTTTCACAAGGACATCCGCAAGTATGGCTCCGGCAACGCCGGCTACACCAACTTCGTCCGGGTGTTCGGCACAAAGTGGGCCCCGGCGGTCATCGCGGTGGACATCCTCAAGAGCGCCATTGCCGTGCTGGCCGGCGGACTGCTCATGCTGATCGTGGACAAGAGCGGCCTGTATGTGACGGTGGGCAAGCTGTTTGCCGGACTGTGCCTGGCGCTGGGACATATGTACCCCATCCAGTATCAGCTCCGGGGCGGCAAGGGCGTCATGTGCATGATGACCACCCTGTGGCTGACCGACTGGCGGGTGGGACTGGTGGCCACGGGCGTGTTCGTCATTGTGGTGGCCTTCGCCCAGTATGTGTCCCTGGCCAGCATGTGCGCCTGCGTGGTGGGCGCCATCACCGTGTTCTTCTTCACCCCGGCGGAGAATCTGCGGGGCGTGTCCGGCGTGCTGGCGCTGATCACCGCTCTGATCATCGTGTGGCGGCACCGGGGCAACATCATGCGCATCATGGCCCATCGGGAGCCCAAGGTGAAATGGGGCCGGCCCCAGCCCGACCGCCGGATGCGGGACGACCGGTTTTGATCGGATGGTATAATTTAAGAGCGCGCCGCATTTCACGGCGCGCTCTTTTTGTCGTCAGCTGAGCCCGGTCATTTCAGCGCCTCGTCGTAGACGGCTCGGGCGCCGCCGATGAACTTGGGCCGGGTGCGGGCGGCCAGTACCATGGCCTGGCCCACGGTGCGGTTTTCCAGATGCAGGGGCACGGCCACGTCCTTCAGGTGCATACCGATGAGCACGCCGCCGATGTCCAGACCAGCGTCCGCCCGTATGTGCTCCACCACCACGGGAGCCGGCAGGCACTTATAGGCGGCGGTGGCGAAGCTTCCCCCCGCCTTGGGCTGGGGCACCGCGTTGACCGTCTCCGCCTCCGGGACGGCTTTGCCCTCGATGACGATGGCCCGGTTCAGGTGCTCGCAGCACTGGGCGGCCAGAAAGATGCCCTTGGAATAGAGCACGTAACGGATGCCCTCAAAAATGGCCTGGCCGATCTCCGGGGCGGGGGCGCTGCCGATCTGCTGGCCGGCGACCGCGCTGGTGCTGCAGCCGACCACCACCGTCTGGCCCCGGCGCAGGTTTGCCTTCTGCACCAGCTCCTCCGCTACCGCCGCCGCCTGGGCGCGGATCTGTTCCAGCTGCTGTAATTCTGTCATGGCGATATATCTCCTTTCCCGCCTGGCGGTTCCCGCGGCCTGCGCCGCGGCAAACGGCCCTCTGATGCTTAGTTTTATCATTTTATCTTATTTCACGCTGAAATGCAAGCGTTGACCGCCGCGGGAGAATTTCTGGTTGACACAGATTGCAATTTTTTATATAATGGAGCAGTTGCCAACTACGGCGGTCCGCGCCGCCGATGAGTAATACGAAAAGAAAGGACGAAGAAAAATGCTTAGGACTTATCAGCCCAAGAAGCTTCACGCACAGAAGGAGCACGGCTTCCGCAAACGCATGTCCACCCGCAACGGCCGGAAGGTGCTGTCCGCCCGCCGGGCCAAGGGCCGCAAAAAGCTGAGCTACTGAAAAGCTGCCTGAAACGAGCGGGGAGCTGTGAGATTTACTTCCTCACTGAAACAAAACAGGGATTTCCGCCGTGTCTACCGGAAGGGGACGAGCGCCGTCAGACCTTGTCTGGTGGTGTATGCCCGCCGGACGGGAGGCGCTGAAAACCGCCTGGGCCTGACAGTGACGGCCAAGGTGGGCAAGGCCCATACCCGGAATCTGGTGCGCCGCCGTCTGCGGGAGATCTATCGCCTGCATGAGGAGGGGCTCCGCCCGGGCTATGACCTGGTGGTGGTGGCCCGCACCCGGGCCGCGACGGCCGCCTACAGGCGGCTGGAGACGGAATTTCTGTCCGCAAGCCAAGAGCTGGGGGCGGCGCGATGAAGCGGCTGCTGCTGGCTGTTGTGCGTTTTTACAGGAAGTATATCTCCCCTCTCACCAGGCCCTGCTGCCGGTTCATTCCCACCTGCAGCGAGTATGCCCTGCAGGCCATTGAGCGCTACGGGGCATGGAAGGGCGGCTGGCTGGCTCTCAAACGCATATGCCGGTGCCACCCCTTCCACCGCGGGGAACACGATTTTTACGACCCTGTACCGTAAATAGGAGAGTGCTATGTTAAAAGCGATCGCAAAGCCTTTCGGCGTGTTGATGCTGTGGCTTTACAACCTGACGGGCAACTACGGCGTGGCCGTCATCCTGTTCGCTCTGGTGGTAAAGCTCATCATGCTGCCGTTCCAGCTCAAGAGCAAGAAGAGCATGATGCGGGTCACCCGCCTTACGCCCCGGCTCAAGGAGCTGGAGAAGAAATTCGGCAACGACCAGCAGCGTTATCAGCAGGAGATGGCCAAGCTCTACAAGGAGGAGGGGGCCAGCCCCATGTCCGGGTGCCTGTGGAGCCTGCTGCCGTTCCCCATCCTGATCGCGCTGTACAACGCCATCCGCTATCCGCTGACCACCATGATGGGCGTGCCGGAGAGCCTGCTGGCCGAGGGCGGCGCTCTGTTCGAAAAGCTGGCGTCCATGGGCTATCAGGCCGGCACCGGACGGGCGGCGTTTTACGACCAGATCTATCAGTCCAAATTCATCACCGAGAACTTCAGCAGCTTTACCGGTATCTCGGACAAGCTGCAGGAGATAAGCTACAACTTCCTGGGACTGGACTTGAGCCAGACGCCCTCCTTCTCCTTCTGGAGATGGGACTTCAGCGACCCGTCCGTGTGGGGCCCGGCGCTGGGACTGTTCATGATCCCGGTGCTGTCGGCGCTGCTCAGCTGGCTCTCCATGAAGGTGGCCAACGCCTCCAACCCCCAGGTGGATCAGCAACAGCAGCAGATGAAGACCATGAATCTTATCATGCCCCTCATGAGCCTTTACATCTGCTTCACCATGCCCGCCGTCATGGGCATCTACTGGATCGCCCAGAGCGTGTTCGCCACCGTCCAGGATGTGATCCTCAATAAGGTCTATACCAAACAGCTGGACATCGAGGACGCCGACCGCATCGAGCGGGAGAAGGCCCGGGAGGCGGAGCTGGAGGCCAAGCGCAAGCAGACCGAGAAGCTCAAGGCCGAGGGCGCGACCACCGAGAACCGGAACACGTCGAAAAAGAATAAGCGCGCCGTCGCCGCCCAGAAGGAAGTGGAGCGCAAGGCCGCCGAGGTTCGCGCCGCCAAGCTGGCCAAGAAGGGCCTGACGGAGGAGGAGATCCCCGCTTCCCAGGTGGGAGACCGGCGCTATGCCAGAGGCCGGGCCTATGTGCCAGACCGGTACTCCAACCCGGACGAGGCCGAGGCGAAGACCCAGGCCGCGGCGCAGGAGAGCGAGCTGTACGACCAGACGGCCGCCCAGGAGAGCCAGCAGCCGTCCGAGGCGGAAGCTGCTCCGTCCCAGGCGGAGGAGAGCGCCGGCGGCGACATCCAGACCCTGGACACCGGCTTTGAACTGGCGGCGGCGACGGAGACGGCCGCCGTGCCGGCGGAAGAGCCCGCGCCCCAAGAGGAGCCGGAGACGCCGGCCGGGGCGGAGCAGACCTCCCCGGAGGAGCCGGAGAGCGCGCCGGAGGAGCCTGTGGCTCCCGACGGCGGCGAGCAGTAACGGAGAAAGGCAAGTATCATGCAGAAATCTGTTGAGATAAGCGCAAAGACGGTGGACGACGCCATCGCCAAGGCTCTGGCGGAGCTGGGCCTGGAGCGGGACGACGTGTCCGTTGAGATCATCGAGCGTGGCAAAAAGGGCGTTTTTGGCATCGGCGCCGTGGACGCGGTGGTGCGGGTGAGCTATGAGGCCCCCGACGAGAAGGCCCCCGCCCCCAAGCCCGCACCGGCACCCAAGGCCCCGGCAGCTCCCAAGGCTGCCCCCGCCCCCAAGGCCCCGGAGGCGCCCAAGCCCGCTCCCGTCCCCAAGGCACCGGAAGCGCCCAAGGCGGCCCCCGCCGTCAGGGCGGAGGGCACCCAGGCCGCGCAGACGGAGGCATTTCTCCGGGGACTGCTGGAGCATATGGGCGTGCAGGCGGAGATCATCATCTCCCCCCGTGAGGGCGGCGGACTGGACGTTCAGCTGGCCGGCGAGCATATCGGCGCCGTGATCGGCCGCCGGGGCGAGACCCTGGACGCCATCCAGCACCTGACCAACTACGCCGTGAACCGGGGCAGCGACCGCCGGGCCCACATCAACGTGGACGCGGAGAACTACCGGGCCAAGCGGGAGGACTCTCTGGTGCGTCTGGCGGAGAAGATGGCCGCCAAGGCCGTCAAGTACAAGCGCTCCATGGCGCTGGAGCCCATGAACTCCTATGAGCGCCACGTCATCCACACCGCCCTGCAGGACTACGAGGGCGTGACCACCAGCTCCACGGGCACCGAGCCCAACCGCCGGGTGGTGGTCTCCTACGTGAAGCCGGAGACGAAGAAAGAGCCCTCCGGCTACAAGGAATGGTGTTGAATTTCGCCGAAAACGTGGGGCGGCCTATGCCGCCCCGCGTTTGCTGTTAGGCTATTTGGGAAGGAGGGGTACGCGTGGCATTCTCCAGCGCGATCTTCCTGTTCGCGTTTTTTCCGGCGGCGTTCGCCGTGTACCATATAGCGCCGGGCATCCGGGGCAAGAACGTGGTGCTGCTGATCCTCAGCCTGGTGTCCTACTGCTTCGGCGGGCTGGGCTATGTGCCAGTGCTGCTGCTGTCCGTGCTGGTCAACTGGGGGGCGGGCCGCCTGCTGGGCCGGATCACGGAAAAGCCCAGGCGCCGCGCTGTGGTCACCGCCGCGGCGGTGTTCAACGTGGGCCTGATCGGGGTATTCAAGTATCTGGACTTTTTCATCGGGAACCTGAACGCCCTGCTGGGCACGGATATCCCCCTGCCGTCGCTGCCCATGCCGCTGGGCATCTCCTTTTTCACCTTTATGGCCCTGAGCTATGTGATCGAGGTCTACCGCAAGCCGGCCAACGTGGCGGAGAGCTTTCTGGACGCGGCGCTGTACATATCCTTCTTCCCGGCCATCGCCTCCGGCCCCATCGTGAGCTGGCGCACCGCCGCGCCCCAGCTGCGGGAGCGGCAATGCACGGCGGAGGGCACCGCAAAGGGCATCCGCCGGCTCATCGTGGGCATGGCCAAAAAGCTGCTGGTGGCGGACGTGCTGGGCCGGATGGTGGACGGGCTTTTTGCCGCGCCGGCCCTGGACGCCCGTCTGGCCTGGCTGGGGGCGGTGGGCTACGCCATCCAGATCTACTTTGACTTTTCCGGCTACACCGACATGGCCCTGGGCATAGGGCAGGTGTTCGGCTTCACCCTGCCGGAGAACTTTGACAGGCCCTATACGGCCCTGGGCATGACGGATTTCTGGCGGCGCTGGCACATCAGCCTGACCACCTGGTTCCGCAACTACCTCTATATGCCCATGGTCATGAGCCGGCCCCTGCAAAAGCTCTATAAAAAATGGGCGGCCAGGTACGGCCGGCCCAAGGCCAACAAGCTGTCCATCCTCATCCCCATGGCCGTGGTGTGGCTGCTCACCGGCCTGTGGCACGGCGCGGCCTGGACATACGTGCTGTGGGGCGTCTGGCACGGGCTGTTCTGCGCCCTGGAGGGGGTGGGGATCATCCCCGCCAAGCGCATGGAAAAGACCCTGGGCGGCCGCGTCGCCCTGCGGGTGTATACGGCCCTGGTGATCCTCATCGGCAACGTGCTGTTCCGGGCCGGGAGCTTTTCTCTGGCCTGGGAGATGATCCGGGCCATGTTCACCGGCTGGCATTTTACGGCCCAGGCCACCCTGACCCTGCAAACGCTGTGCACGCCGCTGGCCGTGGCGCTGCTGGCGCTGGGACTGATCCTGTGTCTGGCGGTGCCGGCGGGGGCGAAGGAGCGCCTGTCCGGCAGCAGGTGGGCGCAGCCGGCGTCTTACGTGCTGTGTCTGGGGCTCTTCGCGCTGTGCGTGATGCGCATGGCCCAGAGCGGCTTTGCGCCGTTCATCTATTTGCAGTTCTAGGGAGGGGCGCGTGATGAAAAAGATCTGGTACATCCTGTTCACCGCGGTGTTCTTCCTGGCCTGTCTTGTGCCCTCGGTGGGCATGGCCATTTTCGGGGCGGCCCCCGCCGTGGCCAACGAGATCCCGGTCAGCCGGCCCCAGCTGACGAATTTCGACGGCAGCTTCAACACCGGCGTGCTGGAGCAGCTGCAAAGCTATATCGGCAGCGGCTTTTTCCTGCGTCTGGAGGGGATCACCGCCTGGGATCGGCTGTGCGCGAAGGGCTTTGCCACCTCCGCCAATGACGACGTATTGATCGGCCCGGACGGCTGGCTCTTCTACGGCGGGGCGGTGAACGACATCTCCGGCGCCGGCCAGATGACCGACCGGCAGATCTGGTGCGCGGCCCGGGGCCTGGCCCTGATGCAGGAGTACGCCCAGAGCCAGGGGGCGGATCTTCTCTTCACCGCCGTGTGCGGCAAGTATACCCTGTACCCGGAGCACGCCCCGAAGTATGTGACCGTGGCGGAGGGGAGCAACCGGGAGCGGCTGGAGGCCGCGCTGGAAGAGCAGGATGTAAATTATGTTAACCTATACGACCCCTTTGTCCAGCAGGACGAGGAGCTCTACTGGCAGTGGGACAGCCACTGGAACAGCCGGGGCGCAGCCCTGGCGGCGGACGCCATCATGGCCGCGGCGGGGGAGGATACGGACTATTTTTCCGGGCCCTTCACGCCGGTGTTGGATCACAAAGGCGACCTTTACGAGATGCTCTATCCCACAGGAACGGCCCTGGAGGCGGATTACACCTGGGAACCCGGGTTCACCTTCGGCTATTTGAGCAATTTCCGCTCGGCGGACGACATCAGCATCGAGACGGAAAATCCCGGCGTGCCAGGGAGCCTGCTCATGTTCCGAGACTCCTCCGGGCGGAGTCTGTACCCCTATATGGCCCAGAGCTTCGGGCGGGCGTACTTCTCCCGGGAGACCAATTATAGACTTGATTATGTAAACCAACAGCAGGCCACGCTGGTGGTGATCGAGATCGCCGAGCGCACCCTGCCGTACCTGCTGAAATACCCGGCGGTGTATCCCGCCCCGGCGCGGGACGCCGGGGTGCTTGCGGACGCCCGGCCGGTGGACAGCACGCTGACGGCCGATGACGCAGACGCCGCCATGGAGGGGTACCGGCGGCTTTCCGGCACCCTGCCGGAGACGGCGGCGGACGAGGCGGTATATCTGGCCGTGGACATGGCGGTGTACGAGGCCGTCCCCGACGAGGGGAGCTTCACCGCCTATATCCCGGCGGACGCGGACTGGCAGAGCGCCCAGATATACGTGGGCGCGTGAAAGGAGCATGGACATGGAACTAAAGCAAGCGCTGCAAAGTCTGGAGGATATCCAGCGAAAGCTGTACGCCTACAACACGGCCAGCTCCGCCCTCTATCTGGACGGGGACACGGTGGCCCCCAGGGACACGGCGGAGGGCCGGGGCGTGGCCCTGGGCATCCTGGCCGGGGAGCAGCACCGGATCATGACCGGCCCGGAGATGCGTCAGACGCTGGACGCGCTGGCGGCCCACGAGGGGGAGCTTGACCGGCTCCACGCCCGCCAGGCCGAGGAGCTGAACCGGTCGGTGCGGCAGCTTACCCGCATCCCCGCGGAGGAATACATGGCCTATGCCCAGCTGACCAACCAGGCCAGCGACGTGTGGCGCAGGGCCAAGCAGACCAGCGATTTTGCGCTCTTCCGGCCCTGCCTGGAGAAGCTGGTGGAGTATAACCGGCGGTTCGCCGGCTATTACGACCCGGACAAGGCCCCCTACGACGCGCTGTTGGACGAGTACGAGCGGGGCGTGGACATGGGATTTCTGGACAACTTCTTTTCCGTGCTGCGGCAGCGGCTGGTGCCCCTGATAAAGGCGGTGGGGGAGAAGCCCCAGCCGGACGTGTCCTTCCTGCACCGGCACTATCCCGTGGAGCAGCAGAGGCGGTTTTCCGACTATCTGATGGAGGTTCTGGGCCTGGATCGGGCCCACTGCGGCATCGGAGAGACGGAGCACCCCTTCACGCTGAACTTCAACAGCAAGGACGTGCGCATCACCACCCACTACTACGAGGACGATCTGGCCAGCTCCATGTACTCGGTCATCCACGAGGGCGGCCACGCCCGGTACGAGCTGGACGTGAGTCCGGAGGTGGAGTACACGGTGCTGGCGGGAGGCGTGTCCATGGGGGTGCATGAGAGCCAGTCCCGGTTTTACGAGAACATCATCGGCCGCTCAAGGCCCTTCATCGAGGCCGTCTGGCCCAAGATGCGCAAGCTGTTCCCGGAGCAGCTGGGGGACGTGACGGCGGAGCGGTTTTACAGGGCGGTGAACAGGGCCCAGCCCTCCCTGATCCGCACGGAATCGGACGAGCTGACCAACAGCCTGCACGTGATGATCCGCTACGAGATCGAAAAGGCCCTCATCGGCGGCGCGTTGGCGGTAAAGGACGTGCCGGGGGAGTGGAACCGGCTCTATAAGGAATATCTGGGGGTGGACGTGCCAGACGACGCCCACGGCTGCCTGCAGGACTCCCACTGGTCGGGCGGGAGCTTCGGCTACTTCCCCTCCTACGCCCTGGGCAGCGCCTACGGCGCCCAGATGCTGGCCAATATGGAGAAGGACATGGACGTGTGGGGCCCGGTGGGCAGGGGGGATCTGACCCATATCACCGCATGGCTCACCGAGAAGGTGCACCGGTTCGGCGGGCTGCTGACGCCGGCGCAGGTGGTGGCCAACGCCTGCGGCGAGTTCGACCCGGCCTATTACACCGACTACCTCACAAAAAAGTATACCGAGCTTTACAGTCTGTAAAAAGACACAGCAAGAGCCCCCGCTGCCGGCGGGGGCTCTTGCTGTCCATATATGCTTTTACAGCTTTCTTGCCAGCATATCCGGGTTGGTGCTGTGGGCCAGGGCCTCGTCCCGGGTGATCCGGCCGTCCTTGCACAGCTTGAGAAGGCTGCTGTCCATGGAGAACATGCCGTCGGTGGAGGAGGAGTAGATGAGCCCGTCGATCTGGTGGATCTTGTTCTCCCGGATCATGTTGCGCACGGCGGTGGTGGCGGTCATCAGCTCGAAGGCGGCGGTGACGCCCCCGCCGGCGGCGGGCACCAGCTGCTGGCTCACCACGGCCTGGAGCACGCTGGCCAGCTGCACGGCGATCTGCCGCTGCTGGCTGGAGGGGAACACGTCGATGATCCGGTCGATGGTGTTGGCCGCCCCCAGGGTGTGGAGGGTGGACAGCACCAGATGGCCGGTCTCCGCGGCGGTCATGGCGATGGAGATGGTCTCATAGTCCCGCATCTCCCCCAGCAGGATCACGTCCGGGCTCTGACGCAGAGCGGCCCGCAGCGCCACGGTGTAGCTGGCGGTGTCGGAGCTGACCTCCCGCTGGCTGATGATGCTCTTCTGGTGCCGGTGCAGGTACTCCAGGGGATCCTCCAGGGTGATGATGTGCTTTTCCATGGTGCGGTTGATCTGGTCGATGATGCAGGCCAGGGTGGTGGACTTGCCGCTTCCGGCGGGGCCGGTGACCAGCACCAGGCCCTTTTTCAGCTCGCTCAGCCCCACCACCTGGGAGGGGATGCCCAGCGCGTGGGGGTCGGGCAGCTCAAAGGTGATCACCCGGATGACGGCGGCCAGGGAGCCGCGCTGCATATAGGTGCTCACCCGGTAGCGGCTCAGGCCGGGGATGGCGAAGGAGAAGTCGTCGTCGCCCATCTGGTTCAGGCGGCTGATGTCCCGGTGGGCCAGCTGGTAGATCTCCTTCACCAGCGCCTCCGTGTGCTGGGGCATGACCTTCTCCTCGTCTATCAGCAGGATCTTGCCGCCCTGCTTATAGGACAGGGGCCGGCCGGCGACGATGAACAGGTCGCTGGCGCCCCGCTTTGTTGCTTCCGTGAGAAAATCCAATATAGTCATCCGATCAGTCCTCCATATCCAGAGCGTCGGGCAGAGGGCCCGTGCCGAGAAGATTCAGCGTATCGTCAGGCGACCAGTCGTAGCGGGACACGACCTGCCACTGTTCGATCTTGAGCGGCTCCCCGTCCATGGGGAGAGTGAGGGCCACGGCCAGCACCTGATCCTCGCCCAGGGGCACCTCATAGCGCACCTGGCCGTCCGGCGCCTGCTGTGCCAGTTCCTCCGATCCGGCCGCCCAGTCCCGCAGCAGGGAGACCATGATGTCGTTGGCGGCGTTTTCGGCCTGGTAGTAATCCGTGGTTCTGTCGGCGCTCTTGCGGCTCAAACGCAGGTTGGCCTGGGCGCTGACCAGACTGAGCACGGAGAAGGTCAGCAGGGAGAGCATCACGAAAATGAGCACGATGGAGGTGGTGCCGGTGCTGATGATGGACTTGTGGGCCTTCTGCTGTCTATCCATGGCGCACCTCCAGCAGCTGGGCGGCGGGATAGCGCAGCTGCAAGCCGTAGATGGTCTGGCCGCTCCGATCCTCCATCCGGATATCGGCCTGGCGGACATCCCCCTCGTCCCGGGTCTGGATGCGCAGGGTATAGACCGCGTCGCCGGTCTGGCAGGGGGCAAACTGGCTGTCGTAGCACACGGCCACCCCGTCCCCGTCGGCGAAGGCGCCGGGGAATTGCTCCTGGATCTGCTCCAGGGCGCCGCCGGTATACTTCACCACGGACGCGGCGCTGGACACGGCGGAGGAGGCAAAGCTCAGATCCTGGGCCTGGGCGGTGAGGGTGTGGGCCTTGACGAAGGCCTGCACGCACACGGCCGCGCCCAGGGAGAAGAACAGTATGGCGATGATCAGTTCGATGAGAAACAGGCTGGAGCGGGAGTTGTTCTTAACGCCCACGGATGCCCCTCCTTTCCCGGAAAGTGCGCCGGATCATATCAGGCGCCGCTGCGCAGGTGGGTGAGATAGCGGACGGTGTGTCCGCTGCTGTCGGAGGCGGAAAAGCTGTAAAATCCGTCCTCGCTGCGGTCGATGGTAAAGTCCCTCACCTGCATGATCTCGTCGCCCATGCCGGCGGAGACGGGGGTGCCGTCCCGGACGGTGAGCTCAAAGAGGGTCTCCCCGTCGGAGTAGATATAGGTGAGGTAGGTGTTTTCGCCCACCTGGTCGGACAGGGCCAGCGCGGGCAGTCCGTCCACCTCGGTCATGGCCACGCCTCCGTCGGTATCGTGCTGCCGGAGTTTTTCCGCCACATAGGACAGGGCCGTGCGGGTGGAGAAGGTGTCCTGCATATGGGACACGGTGTTCTGGTATGCCTGTATGCCGATCATCACCAGGATGAAGGCGGCGGCGGCGAACACGCAGAACAGGCCGATGGTGAACAGCATATCGGCGGTATGGGTCTGTGTCGAGCTTCTTCTTCCCATAGGCGGCGCCTCACGTCAGGGGGATGACGGACACGTCCGGCATCAGGTTGGAGCCGATGACCTCATAGGCGACCACGTACCGGTCGGGGTCGTATTGCAGGCCGTAGTGCTCCTGCAGATAGGACAGGCTGTCGGGATAGAACCCCTCCATGGCGTAGCAGTGCACGGCGCTCTGGAGGATGGAATTTTTCAGACCCTCCGCCTCCTGCCGGGCGGTGGTGCGGTCGAGGCTGTTCAGTCCCAGCAGGAACAGGCCCAGCATCGCCAGGAAGAACACCGCCGGCAGGGCGGCGCTCCATCCCCGGAACCGGGCGGGATTTTTCTGGAATCGGTTCATGCGCGCCCTCCCCGGTCAGCCGATATTGGACATGATCCCCATCAGGGGGAGCATCACGCTCAGCAGGATCATACCCACCGCCACGGACAGGATGGCCACCAGGGTGGGCTCCAGCTTGGCGATAACGCTCTGCATATTCTGTTCGATCTCGTCGTCGTACTGTTCGGCGATCTGGCGCATGACCTCGTCGATGGCGCCGGTCTTGACGCCGATATTGACCATCCGGGCGTACACGCCGGTGAACATGCCGGTCTGGGTGATGGCGTCGGCCAGGCTTCCGCCCTCGGCCACCATTTTCCGGATGGTCTGGGTCTTCTGGCCCACGGTGGGGTGCTCCACCAGCCGGGAGACGGTGTCCAGGCTCTCGTCGATATTCAGGCCGCTGCCCAGAGCCAGATGCATACCGCTGGCGAAGCGGGCGCAGGCGATCTTTTCCGATAGCTTTTTCGTGCCGAAGAACCGGGTGGAGAAGCGGCGGATCTGAGCCCGGCCCTTCCGGGAGGCCAGAAAGTAGGCGCACACCGCCGCCACGGCGGCCGCGACGATCACGAACACCACGCTGTAGCGGCTCATGGCCTCGCCCATACGCAGCACCGCCCCGCTCACGCCGGTCAGCCCGGCGCCCAGCTGGCGAAAGACCTGGTTGAACACGGGCAGCACCTTGATGATGAGCACCAGCATGACGGCCACCATCATCCCCAGCATGACCAGGG
>CANQDL010000021.1 GCA_947591105.1 uncultured Oscillospiraceae bacterium | reverse complement strand
CAGATGCCCGCCTCCTCCCGCCGCTACCCCTGGGTGGGCTTCAAAGCGGAGCGGGAGCCGGGCAAAGACCGCCTCTTCGTCACCAACGTCTCCAAGACCGTGGACGGAGTAAAGCTCATCAACAACGTCTCCTTCATCATGGGCAAGGAGGACAAGATCGCCATCATCGGCGCCAACGAGAACGCCATCACCTGCCTTTTCCGGCTTCTGGCCGGCGAGCTGGAGCCGGACGAGGGCGAGATCAAATGGGGCGTATCCACCACCCAGGCCTATATGCCCCGCGACTTCTCCCCCTATTTTGACGGCTGCCAGCTGGAGCTGATGGACTGGATGCGCCAGTTTTCCGCCGACAAGCGGGAGAGCTACCTGCGCACGTTTTTGGGCCGGATGCTCTTTTCCGGTGACGACGTATACAAAAACGTGTCCGTCCTCTCCGGCGGCGAGAAGGTGCGCTGCATGATCTCCAAAACCATGCTGGCAGGGGCCAACGTGCTCATGTTCGACCAGCCCACCAACCACCTGGATCTGGAGAGCATCGCAGCGCTCAACAACGGCATGGACGCCTTCCCCTATAACATCCTCTTCTATAGCCATGACCACCAGCTGACCCAGACCGTGGCCAACCGGATCATCGAGCTGACCGACGACGGGTGCATCGACCGCACGTGCACGTACGACGAGTATATGCACGCCATGGGCCGGGATCAGAACGAGATCGTCGAGTAATCCAAGGAACGGGACGTTAGGTACCACCGACGCCCCGTTCTTGTTATTCATATTCATCGAATAAATATTGTATATTATTTCATCAATTTCCCGTAAAATCCGCTATTATTCGTAATATAGTCAATATTTATTTTGAATTATGCTTATGGGTTATCACGTTTTTGCCGTTTGTCCCGATCGCGGCTCATCTTGTAATTGTATGTTTGTCGTGTTATACTGAATCATTGTCGATCTTGTCATTTTGTCCCGACCCGGAGAGGGCTCCGCGGCGGGCGCTTTGAAAAAGCAAGTCGATCCAGGAGGCGATCCATTTGGCGTTTCAATTGGCCGTGAGCGGCCTGCTGCCGGATGACAGGCAGATCCTTCATTCCATCAAGGAACAGTTCGCGTTCATCCAGACCCATCTGCCCGCAGGACAGGGCATTCAGCTTCTCGTCAGTCCTTCCTATACCGGCCAGGAGTGGATCTCCCTGCTGGACGTGCCGGAGAAGGACATTTTCTGCTTCTGCAAGCGGGAAGATCCCCAGGACTATCCTGCCTGCGGCAGCGTGCTGTGGCAGGACACGCCCCTGCGCAGCGTGCTGGGCGAGGCGATGTGCGACCGGGCCGACCTGGTGCTGGCCGTTTGGGACGAGGATGTGACCCAGGCCGCCGGCGCTTCCTGGGAGATGATCCAGCTTGCCCACAAGGAGGGCACCCCCTGCCTGTGGATCTCCTCCAAATCCGGCGCGGCATACTGGTCTCATGAGTCCTATTACGATCCCCTGTCCCCCGCCGGCCTGGAAAAGCTGTGCGCCTCCCATCAGACGGCCGCGCCCGAGCCTGTGCCGGACACGGAAAAGTCCATCCCCCTGCTCTCTCTGGGGGCCGCGCTGCGCCGCCGGTTCCTCAATAAATACCGCGCGCTCCAGCCCCAGACCGCACCGGAGGAGGATCGCATCCTGCAGGACGATTTCTCTCTGGAGGCGGAGGGCGCCGGTTCAGAGGCGGTGCGCCGCCGGATCTTGGAGCGGTACCAGCGCTTTGACAGCGCCGCCATCAACCTGAACACCCAGTATCAGGCCATCATCTATTGGCGGGCCATTTTGCCCTTTGTGGCCTCCGCCTTTCTGGCGGTGGGCTTTTACGCCGAGCCGCTACTGTCCGTCACCGGCATGGGCTCCACGTCCCGGGCCATACTGGCGGGCACCGGCTTTCTCATCCACGGACTGCTGAATCTGTACGTGTATTTCCTCTCCCGGAACGAGGGCGTGCGGGAGAAACACCGGGCATTTCTTCAAAACCGCTGTGTCGCCGAGATATTGCGGCTTCTCATCCACCTCGTCCCCTACGGGATCTACACCGACCTGCGGGTGATGTGCGGCGGCAGCGAGAGCCTGCGCGCCGGCATACAGAGCCTCACCCTGGACGGCGAGCCCGTCAATATGCGGCTGGACGGTCAGAGCGCCGGCAAGGCCCTGGAACACATCCACGAGATGCTGGCCGACCAGATCGCCTACCACAACGCCTCCGCCGCCCGCTTCCGTCGGATCTTGGATCGGATGGACAAGTGGTATAAGGTCATCTTCGGCGCCGGCTTCGGGGTGGTTCTGCTCCGGGCGCTGCTGCAATTTTACGTCTGCATCTCCCCCCTGACCGGCACCATCAACAACGCTGACCTGAACAGCTTCGTGCGCAGCGCCGCCAATATGGTCGCGCTGATGCTGCCCGCCTGGGCCTCCTATTTTTCCTCCAAGATCTCCCTGTGCAATTTCCGGTTCACCTATGACAACCACGTGCGCATGTCCCAGCGCCTCGGCCAGATCCTCGCCCAGGTGGACACCCTGCGGCAGATGGGCGCCTCCGTCCCCATCGACGTGCTCAACTCTCTGTCCGAGCAGCTTGCCCAGGCCATGATCGTGGAGGACACCATGACCTGGGAGCGGAAGCTCCAGAGCGCCACCGTCACCCAGCTGTGACGAAGAAACCGGCAGCTTCCGCCGCCGGACAAGAAGGAGTGCATACCATGCGCACCTATTTCACCAAGCTCGGCAAACTGGCCGCCTTTCTCATTCCGGGCATACTGGGATTCGTGGGGCTGCACATCGTGGCGTCGCCGCCCATGTCTCCGGGCGACGCGCTTTATAACAGCCTGACCATGTACGTGCTCAACTATGCGGACAGTCCCCCCAATATACTGGTGGAAATTGCCCGCTGGACGGCCCCGCTGTCCACGGCCAGCGGCGTCGTGCTGGCCATTTTTGCCGTCCGCGACCGGCTGCTGCGCTACATACGCTATCACAGCGGCAAGAGCGTCGCCGTTTACGGCTCTGATCCGGAGAAGGCGGAGATCCTCGCCCAGCTGGGGAAATACGGTATAGACGGCAGCGACGGCTTTGTCCGCGCCCAGCGCTATATCCTGTTGCAGCAGGAGGATCAGCTCTTCTCCTTTTATAACCGTTACCGATCCTCTCTCGGCAGCGCGGACGTCTACGCCCAGTGCAGCTCTCTGCAGGCCCAGGCCGTGTCAGAGCCCCATCTGCACCTGTTCTGTCCCGAAGAGACCGCCGCCCGGATGTTCTGGAAGCGCCGGGATCTTTACGCCCTCTCCGCCGCTCGTGGGCATCGGATGAAGATCGTGTTTCTCGGTTTCGGAAAGCTGGGCGAGGAACTGCTGACCTACGCCCTGCTGGATAACGTATTTTCCCCGCAGCAGCGGATAGAATACCACATTTTCGGCGACGGCGCCCTCTTCCGTGCCACCCACACCCAGCTGGACTGCATCTCCGACCCGGTCATCTTCTATGACGACCCCTGGTATGCCCATCTGGCACTGCTGGAGCAGGCGGACGCGGTGATCGTCCTCACCCAACAGGAACAGCTCGCTCTGCTGCGGCAGCTTCTGCTGGCCACCGCCGCCCCGGGCCAGATCGACGTATTCGCCGCCGACACCCAGACCCCCAGGCTGCTGGCCGGTCAGCAGCGGCTGGCGCTGTTCGCCTGGCGACAGCAGGCGCAGCTGCTGGAGAACATATTCAGCGACGCGCTCATCGCCCGGGCCAAGCGCATCAATCTGCGCTATGCCAGCCTCTACGAGGGCGTGCCGGAGACCGCCGAGGACGGCGAAAACGCCTGGCGGAAGCTGGACGCCTTCACCCGCTACTCCAATATCAGCGCGGCGGATTATCATGACATCCGCCTGTCTATGCTCTCCGCCATGGGCCAGCCCGCTGACCCGGATCGGCTGTCGCCGGAGATCCTGGAGCTCTTGGCCGAGCTGGAGCACATCCGCTGGTGCCGCTACCATTACCTGAACAACTGGCGCGGCGGCACGCCCGCCAACGGCGCCTCCAAAGATCCCGCCCGGCGCATACACGCCGATCTCGTCCCCTACTCCCAGCTTCCCCCGCAGGAGAAGGAGAAAAACCGCCAGTCCGTGCGCATTCTGCTGGCGCTGGACTGTCTGCAAGATCCGGACGCCGAGGTATCTGCATGAAGATGAAACGGTTTTTCATATGCATTCTCGCCGCGCTTTTGCTGACCACCGCCGCTGCCTGCGGCCCGCAGCAGACGGCGGAGGAAGTTTCTCCTGCAGCGCAGGCCGATGACCGGCTGCCGGAATACGGGGAATACTACTATGATGTGGAAAACGTGGTGCTGTATCTGACGGCCTATGATGAACTGCCGCCCAACTATATCACCAAGAACCAAGCCAGAAAACTCGGCTGGGAGGGCGGCTCTGTGGAGCGCTATCAGCAGGGCGCCGCCATCGGCGGGGACACCTTCGGCAACCGGGAAGAGCTTTTGCCGGAATCCCCCGGACGGCACTATACGGAATGCGACATCGACACCGACGGCTACGGCTCCCGGGGCGCACGGCGGCTCATCTTTTCTGACGACGGCCTGTTTTTCTACACGTCGGATCACTATGAATCCTTCCGGGAAGTGACCGTCACAGAGGATTATGAGGTGATATGGTGAAAACCGTTTATCTGGACTGCGCAAATCTCACCCAGCGGGAATCTGCCCACGCATATCTTGCCCAAACGCTGGATCTTCCGGACTATTACGGCAAGAACCTGGACGCGCTCTATGACTGCCTGACGGCCATGCCCCCCTGCACTGTCGTGCTCGCGGGCGCCCAAGCACTGCGCCAGAGTGGCGGCTACGGCGCAAAGCTCCTGTCCGTGCTGGAAGACGCCGCGCTTTCTAATCCTGCCCTGGAACTTGTGTACACATCCGATATGTGAGTACCATTGACCAGTGCCAATAGGAATACCCCCGGCTTTGCCGGGGGTATTCCTATTTTAAAAGTTACCCTCTTCAATTGAGCGAATACATTCCCGTATCCCCTGCTGAAACTCCACCACCGGCTGCCAGCCTGTGTCTGCCGTAAGCGCGCTTATATCCGCACATATGCTGATCGGCCCAGCGTCGGTATAGGGTATCTTTCCAAAGCCGATCTCCAGCGCTGGGTCGACTGCGTCGCGCATCTCAACAATATAATCGCGGAGCGGACGGGACTGTCCGCTGCCAATGCAGTATACCCTGCTGCCATGTACCCGCTGCCCAATCATAACGAACGCACGCCCCGCGTCGTCGCTGAAAAGGTAATCCCACCGCTGGCTGGCCTCGGTGAAATCTGCCGGTTCATGCCGAAGAAATCTGCGCAGAGAACTGCTTATCATTGACGTTTCCTTATCATATTTTCCGTACACGCTAAACACCCTGGCCCATACAAAGTCCAGGCCCAAACGATCTGCTTCCATCCTCCCCAGACGGCCGGCAGCATATTTTGCCACCCCATATGCACTGATTGGGCTGGTTGGTGCATCCGGGCCTATTTTGTCAAGCATCAATTTGCCATACTCGGCCTGTGATCCCGCCCCAATAAACATGCGGCAGCCAAGATCCTTTGCCGCGTGCAGCGCCTTCAACGTATAGACCACATTGTTCGCCTGTCCTTGGATGCTTCGATCACGGGAAGCGCCAGTACCATCCCAGGCAATGTGGTAAAACACCTCACAACCCTCGTGAATGAGCTCTGGAAGCCGTTCATACTGATCAATATCACAGAAAACTGTTTTTACTCGTTCATTCCGAGGAAGCCGCGATAGTTTCCCGCAGCCTGCGCGAACAACTGCAAACACCTGCTTGCACCCTGCATTGAGCGCCTGCTCTACGATCGCTGCGCCGATCATACTGCTCGCGCCTGTCACCACAATCCTATTCATCAGAGGCCTTCTCCTCTGTGTTCTGATCAAAATTGATCCGCTCTTCCTCGACCACCAGAGGTCTGTCCATGACGCGTGTGTTGATTGCCAGGATATACTCCCCCAGCAGCCCAAGAAAGAGCAACTGAACGGAGCCCAGGAAGAACATCCCTATGACCACAGGCGCCATGCCGGCGGAGAACAGTTTCCAAAATATAAGCTTCAGAATGAGGTAAAGCAGCCCGATAAGAAAACTCAATACCGCCATAATTCCACCCGCCAGAGTGGCGCATCGGAGCGGAACCTTGGAATATGACGTTATTCCCACCATAGCCACGTCAAATAGCGAGTACCAGTTGTTCTTGCTTTTGCCGCTGCGTCGTTTCGGCTGATTAAACGGTATCGCCACATAGTCAAATCCAAGCTCGGCCACGATCCCGCGCATATAGGGCAGCGGATCATGCAGCTGGCGCAGTACCTGAATAAACGCTTTGTCATACAGTCCGAACCCGGTAAACTGCTCGATATGGTTTACATCCGATATCTTCCTTAGCATCTTGTAATAGACGCCTCGGAGGAAATAAACCACTCGATTCTCATCGCTGGAGGTTTTTACGCCGATCACGATCTTTGCTCCCTTTTCCCACTCTCGCACAAAATCGACGATCATCGCCGGCGGATCCTGGAAATCCGCCACCATCTTGATCGTGCAATCACCCGTCGTCTGCCGCAGACCATGAACAGGCGATTTCATCTGTCCAAAGTTTCTGGCATTAAAGATTGCCTTGACCTTCGGATTTGCCGCGCAAAGCTCTCTCAGCTTCTTCCGCGTGCTGTCGGTAGAGTGATTGTCTATGAACACAATTTCATAATCGTAGTTTTGCAGTTGGGTATTGAATATCTCCACCAGCGCCTCGGTAAGCGGGCAGACATTATCCTCCTCGTTGTAAGTAGCAATCAGAACGCTGATTTTTCTCATGGTATCACCTTCTGACAATTTTTCTTACGTTCACAAAAATGCAAATCGCTCTTATTCTTTTCCCTAAGAACCGGCACGAGCTCCCCGGCACACATAGGGCCAGCATGAAGCGGCCGAGCGAGTCATACAATAATGCATATTAATATCACTGCCCAAGCATATTCTCAGCCAGTTCCTCTCTGGATAGGAACGGCGCCATATCCTCCAGCGTGCCTGATACGATCCTGCCGTCCTCCGTCGTTCTGCTGGCAAGCTTTGGTTCTGTGATCTGCTCTGTTGTAAGCATCACCTCACACACGCACGGGCCCTGCAGCTGCAGAACCTGCTCCAGCCTCTCCTTCAATTCAGCGTTTGTGCCGATGCTCTCATACCGGATGCCATAGGCCGGTATCAGCTTGCTTAGATCCGGGAAGCTGATATCGCCGCTGTCGGGCCCAACTCCCACCAGCGAATCATCAAAATAACGCCTTTGGGTCATCCGAATGGAGTGATACCCCTGGTTGTTCATAACAAAGATCAGTATGGGCAGTTGATGGTGAACGATCGTCTGCAGCTCCTGCAAATTCATTTGCAAGCTTCCATCCCCTGTTACAAGAACAAGCGGCTTTTTCTTCTCCGCCACACATACGCCAATGGCAGCGGGCAGGTCGAATCCCATAGACGCCAGCGTTGGATTGGTAAAAAAACGCTGGCCTCTCTTTATTATGCTGGCCTGGCTTCCGACGACCCTGGATGTTCCCGCGCTGACAACGATATCCCTATCCGCCGAGAGCATGGCCGTCATTTCTCTGAAAAAGGCGTAAATATTGACCTTCCCATCCCGGTAGTGCTTCTGCTGCACTACCGGATATTTTTCCCTCCACGCAGCGCACTGCTGCAGCCAGCTGGTATACTTTGGCAGCGGTCTCTTTCTGGCCAGCTCCGTCAGCTTGCGAATCAGAATCGCCGCATCTCCGGGTACAGGCATATCCGCGTGAAGACTGTCTTTTTTCAGCTCTTCCGGATCGATATCGTTGAGTATTTTATAAGCATTTTGAGCCCACCGCTCGTGGGTAAAGCCTGTTTGCATAAAGCTCTGGCGACTGCCGATGGAAAGGAGAACATCGCAATTCTGAACGGCAAAATTCCCCGCCCTCTCCCCTGTTGTGCCGCTTCTTCCAGCAAAATGGGGAGAGTCGGTATCTATAGCGTCTATGCTGCTCATTCCGGTGACCACCGGGATATCCAGCACCTCTACCATTTCCAAAAACGCGCTGTGAGCGCCGCTAAGGCGGATGCCGTTGCCGGCAAACAGCAACGGCCGGCGTGCCGCGGCGAGGCGATCCAATATCCGGCAGACCGTCTCATCATCTATATCGTGCCCGTTGCCATCAGCACTGAACTGCTCCAAATCATCTGTCTCAATGACAGCAGACTGCACATCCAGCGGGACGTCCAGCCAGCAAGGGCCCGGACGGCCCTCTTTGGCCAAGAACAGGGCCTTCTGCAAGCAAAAGAGGATCTTCTCCGGCTTATCGACCATTTCGCAATACTTTGTTATGGCCTGGACGACCCGGAGGATGTCTACTTCCTGCACACCCCGTGTGCGCAGCTGCAGCCCTGATCCGCGCACCGTGGTCTCATAGCGCGCCTGCCCGGATAGGATCAGCATGGGGATAGAATCGACCCATCCTCCAGCAACGCCGGTCACAGCATTCGTCGCGCCGGGCCCTGTTGTCACACAGACTACCGCAAGTTCGTTATTCACTCGCGCGTATGCCTCCGCCGCCATGGCACTGGCCTGTTCATGGTGGTTGTATGTAACATGGAGCTTTGGGTGGCGTCCCAGCGCGTTGTTTAAGTACATCGCTCCCCCGCCAGTCACGGAAAAAACATCCGTGATCTGGTGCGCGGCAAGGAACTGCGCGACAAAATCTGCAACCTTAATTTTCACTTCAGTACCCTTCTCTTGCTCGGCGAAGGTCACACGGAAAACTTCTTCTCTGCATAAGCAGGACATCTGTTCTCAATGTATTTCCGCTTTCCTGAACGCAGAACGGGGATCTCGTCTACAAATTTTATTGAGACCTTTGCCTGCTGCCCCAAATAAGGCGTTAGTCGTTTGAGTACGTCAGCGGTGTCTATGACCTGCTCGTCTCCGCTCAGCTCCATGGTATATTCCATGATACCAGTCTGAATAAAGCGCCATTGATTTATGCCGCCAACTCCCCACATTCCATTCGTGATACAATAGGGCGAGATCAGTCTTCCTTCGCTGTCATAGATCATATCGCTCCTGCGGCCATAAACTTCCTTGAAAAACAGTCTGTACCGGCCATCCCCCATATCCTGTCTATGTGCAACGGCCAAATCGCCGTTGTCATACCGCAGGATCGGAAACGCGTAATTATAGAGATCCGTTATTACGATGCGCCCCACCTCGCCGTCCTCCGCCGGCTCATCCGAGTCCAGCTTCAGAAGCTCGATATAGTAACTCTCCGAGTCAATGTAATACCCTTCCTGCAGGCCGTCTGCAGCAATGCCAATATTGCCATTTTCCTCGTTGGAATACCAGCTTCCCACCGGGCAGCCGAACTGTGCCCGCAGCCTGTCCCGGGATCGATCCGCCAGCGCCTCCGAGGTGGACAGGATCGTTTGAACACGAAACCCGGACATATCCATCTCATGCTCATCAATATACCGGCTGATGGCGCTCAGGCTGCTGGCGTAGCCCATGACATATTTCACCCGTTTTTTCTTCAATATCGCCAGAATATTGGATATGGCCTCTTCATCCAAGACAGCGGAGTCTATGAATACCATATTCTCCTTGAGAAACTCCAGCTTACCCTTGTTCACCTGGCGCACCCATCGGCGAATAAACGTCCAACGCATACCGATGTAATATCCGCCGATTGTGCTCAGATAGATCCCCGCTGCTGTGTTGTGGTTGATTTTGTTCCTGTCCTGGATCATGGAAAAAGGCGTTCCCGTCGACCCGCTGGTGTACATGATCCGGTTGTCCCCCGCGTCTTTATAGACGGAGGACAGATGCGCCTCATATTCCTCCCTGTATTTGTTCTTATCCATGAGCGGAAGCGCCTCCAACGGCGTGTCGCTGGGAAAATCCTTATAAAACGTCGTTGTCCTTGTCGCGTGCTCGATCAGGCGTTTGATCTTCTCCTGCACCTCTTCCGGAGAAACGCCCATCCGGTCAGCCCGTTCGATTTGATCGAAGTATTTTCTGACTGCTCCGCCTTTGATCCAGTCTAACAGCCAGAACCCATACCACCGCAGGCTTTCACCCGGGGCCATACCCTTTTTTGCTCGTATCATGAAAGTTTCCTCTGGATCACTGCACAGCCTTCCTGATCGTGTCCGCCATATACTCGACCATCGCGTCGGTCATTCCGGGATAAACACCCACCCAAAAGGTATCGCGAAGAATCCGCTCTGTATTCTCCAACGAACCCACCACGCGATAAGCGTCTGTTCCCCGGATGTGGTCAAAGCAGGGGTGTTTGATGATATTCCCAGAGAACAATGTCCTTGTTTGAATTCCCTTGCTTTCAATATACTGAACCACAGTATCCCGGGACATCCCTTCCTGCACGGTCATCAGAAACCCAAACCAGCTGGGTTTTGCCCGATCCTCATAGTACGGCAGGATCAGCTTGTCCTCTAAGCCGGCCAGCCCGTCCCGTAGTTTTTGCCAGTTCTCTCTCCGCCGCTGCACAAATGTGGGCAGCTTCTTCAGCTGGGCGCAGCCAATCGCAGCCTGCATGTCCGTCGCCTTCAGGTTATAGCCCAAGTGACTATATACATACTTGTGGTCATACCCACGGGGCAATTCCCCAAACTGCCCGTCAAAACGGTGTCCGCAGGTATTGTCCGTTCCCGGCGGGCATACGCAATCGCGGCCCCAATCGCGCATGGAATACATGATCCGGCTGAGCAATTCGTTATTCGTATACACAGCGCCGCCCTCGCCCATAGTCAAGTGGTGAGCAGGATAGAAACTGGACGTTCCCAAATCGCCGATCGTGCCGGTCTTTTGCGGGCCATGACCCATATCATATTCTGCGCCCAGGGCATCGCAATTATCTTCAATCAACCACAAGCCATATTTATCGCAGAAGTCCTTCACTGCCTTCAAATCAAAAGGATTGCCTAAACTGTGTGCGAGGAATACGCACCTTGTCTTTTCCGACCGTGCTTGCGCAAGCTTGCTCACGTCAATGTTATATGTACCCAGCTTTACATCCACAAATACCGGTACGGCGCCGGACTGAAGAATTGGCGTTACGGACGTTGGAAATGCGGCTGCTACGCAGATCACCTCGTCTCCGGGATGAATGGCACGTTCTTTCAGAAGCGGCG
Organism: uncultured Oscillospiraceae bacterium; assembly: GCA_947591105.1. Classification (GTDB taxonomy): domain Bacteria; phylum Bacillota; class Clostridia; order Oscillospirales; family Oscillospiraceae; genus CAJOIG01. The sequence goes on along the minus strand of CANQDL010000021.1, from coordinate 15,057 downwards.
AGGTGAGCGTCATAAACGCCAGAAGATTTGCAGATGAGCCGGAGTTAACAAGGGCTACATGCTCTACGCCCAGGAACCTCGCAAAATCGCGCTCAAATTCCTCGCAGAACCGGCCGGCCGTAAGCCAGAAATCCAGCGCCGCATCCACCAGATTCATCCGCTCCGCTGCATCATATACCCTGGAGCAGTAGGGAATCCGCTGTCCAGGCCGGAATGGGGTTTTGGCTGCCTGCTCTACGTCGGTGTACTCCTGTATCAACGACAGAATGTCTTGCCTGATCTCTTCCTTCGTGCGCATGTCAAATCACCTTTAAGCATCGAACTGCTACTTTTGAAAGCAATGGCCGCCATAGACGCGGCCAATATTCAATTGCCGATACTCACGGCCTCCACTATGCTTCCATATACGCCTGTATCTCGGCGTCCATCTCGCGTGTAAGATAGTCAACCCCATGTTTATATGAATACCCCCCCATGTTTCGTTTCTCTCCCACCCAGGCCCGTGTCCAATTTACGGTCTTCTCCATCGCCTGGCCGATGTGCCATGCCGGCCGCCAGCCGAACGTGCTTTTTATCTTGGAACAGTCCAGCTTTAGGAAATCCGCCTCATGGGGCGCGTCCGGCTCTCCCCTGTTTTCCCAGACAAACCCTTCGCCCCAGTTCTCCGCAAAAAGCTCCACCAGGCGGCCTGTGCTCACGCAGTCGCACTCGTCCGGCCCCACGTTGTACCACCCTGCCAGACTGCGATCCTCATACTGTCTGGCAGCGATCATCAGATAGGCCATCACCGGCTCCAGCACATGCTGGTAGGGGCGGATCGAATACGGGTTTCGCACCGCCAGCGGCCTTCCGCTTATTACCGCGCGCACACAGTCCGGAATGATCCGGTCGTGGGCAAAATCTCCCCCGCCGATCGCATTCCCCGCCCGGGCCGTGGAGACCGCGGCGCCGCTCTCCCGGAAAAAGCTGTTCCAATAGCTATGGGTCGCCAATTCTGAACAGCTCTTGGAATTAGAGTAGGGATCATAACCGTCCAGCGGTTCATTCTCCTGATAACCCCACGCCCCCTCATTGCTGCGGTACACCTTGTCCGTGGTCACGTTCAAAACGCTCTTTACACAGGGATTGAGCCGCACGCACTCCAGCACATTCACCGTACCCATCACATTCGTCTCATAGGTATACACCGGATCTATGTAGCTGTCCCGGACAATGGGCTGGGCCGCCATGTGGATGACGATTTCCGGCTGCACCTGGGCAAATACCTTCTTCAGATGCTCAAGATCCCGCACGTCTCCCACGATATGGTTCAGTTTTTTCTCCAGCTCTGCCAGCGCAAACAGGCTCTGCTCCTTTTCTGATCCACGGGAGTACCCGGTCAGCTTCGCGCCGGCGCCGGTCAGCACTTGGCTCATCCAGGTGCCCTTAAAACCCGTATGCCCCGTGAGCAGCACGCGCTTGCCGCAGTAAAACCCCAAATCAAACTGCATCAGTCCCACACCTTCCATGGAGCTTGTCCGCTGGCCCATTGCTTCTCCATTATATCTCTCTCCCGGGCCGTATCCATACATTGCCAATAACCACGGTGCAAATAGCTCATCAGCTCGCCTTGCTCTGCCAGTCTCTCCATCGGCTCACGCTCAAACACGCACCCGTCACCATCCAGATAATCGAATATCTCCGGATTGAGCACCATGAAACCCGCGTTGATCGGCGCGCCGTCCGAGAGATTCTTCTCCCGGAACGATTTTACCGCATTGTCCCCGCCGATGTCCAGAACGCCCTTCTGCTGCTCCAGCATCACCACCGTGAGCGTTGCGATCTTCCCGTGGGCCCTGTGGAACTCCACCAGCTCCCCGATATTCACGTCGCAAACGCCGTCGCCGTAGGTCATCATGAACGGCTCATCCCCCACATAGCGCTGGATACGCTTGATGCGCCCGCCGGTCATGACGCCGAGCCCTGTATCCACCACTGTCACCTTCCACGGCTCTGCCGTACTGCAGTGAACCGTCATCTCACTCTTCCCGCCGGTATAGTCATATGTAACATCTGCCGTATGGAGGAAATAGTTGGCAAAGTACTCTTTTATAATGTGCTGCTTGTACCCGGCACAGATGATGAACTCATTGAATCCATAGTAGCTGTAGAGTTTCATAATATGCCACAATATGGGCATTCCGCCCAGCTCGATCATCGGTTTCGGTTTGAACTGCGATTCCTCCGATATCCGAGTACCATATCCCCCAGCCAACAGAACGACTTTCATAACAAAACTCCAATAATACAGAAATCAAAATACAAAATAATTAAGAAACTATTTGCGGTTATAAACAGTAATTCCAACATCATTGAACTCAGAATCAATATAATAGTTTTCACTCAAAATATCCAAAATATCTGGATCTATCGAACCATGGAGAAGAACTGTATAAACACGGTCATATTGAAGAATATCAATATTCTTTCCCCCAACGATATTAATTGGATCTCTCTTACCGTAGCGCTCTACATAATATGAAGTCCACCCGAGTCTGGACGAACCAGCAAGATCAGTTAAAATAACAATAGAGTCATTATATATATAATTACTTTGCGTATAAATCCAATCAGCAGCCTGCCGATAGGGCTCATAACTGGTACGTAAATCAACATTTCCAAAATTTGCTTCCACAGTAGGTAACATTACCGCAGAAACAACAATAGCCGTAGTTATAAAGGTTTTCTTATAACCCAAACTATTATCGATCAGATCACAAACTTTATCTGCCCCAAATCCACAAATCATATAAAAGCATGGCAGTAGATCAGTGAAATATCTGTTATACCAAAACGTTGCATTTGTTTTCAGGTTGCCGTATATGTAGAAGAACAGCACAACAAAAGCAAGCAAATAAATCGGTATGACCCCGGTCAAGGACTCACATAAATCAACTCTTGGGCTTTCATGTCTCTCAAACAGAAAAGACACCAAAGCAAACGCCAATCCTGTCCAAAACAGCACCTGGACGATCCCATAATACGATCCAAGATAATTTAGCAAATCTGTAACATTATAATGTGTTGGAACAGGCTGCCAGGATGCAAAATTATAATCCTCAATAGCCTCAACGAAATGCGACTTCAGCACTGAAACAGCACATGGAATCGTACATATACCAAGAATGCAGTATGGAACAACACTGAATTTATTAAGTTTATATCTCCAATTTACAAAAACTTCAAATATAAATATAGCTGCCAAAAAGACATACGCGTGATAATGTGTCTGGGAAAAAATCACCATTACCACCGTAAAAGCGATCATTATCTTACGCTCTGTTTTCCCTTTTGACTTATAGCGAATAATTGTTATGTACAGCAAAACTGCAGAGAACGCGAAAAACATGCAGTAACTGCGTATCTCATAGGAACATTGATTTAGGAGCGTAAAGGAAAAAGAGGCAAACAATTCAGAGAACGTACCTGCTCTAACGCTCTTATACTCCTTTCCACAAAGACCAATAAAGAATATGCCCAGCGAAGTAAATAGCTCTGGGAAAATCAGTAAAACCCGATCGCCAAATGGAGCAATCAAAAACCACGCACCTAGAATAAATTCCGAGATCGGTCTGGGAACGGCATCGCAAAAGGCACGCTCGATCAGATTTGGAAACCTTTCAGTCCATCCCAGCTCGCACAGCTCGTCATACCAAAAGCTCTCAAGGCCTGAATACTTGACTGCCAATACAAACTGGAAAAGAGCGATTGCCGCAAACAGCAATACACCCCTATGGTTGGCATTGAACTGGCGAAAGCGCTCACGTTTCCATACGGCCGCAGTATATAGGGCCATGACCAGCACGAAAAAGACAAGCCCATATACCGCCAGATGCAGCGCTTGGTTCCAAATCAGCACATTGGTCTTGCTTCTGCCAATAGAGGCCACTACAGTGCTTCCCTCTGCAGTGTAAGTATCAACTTTTTTGGTGACGTCTCCGGCGCTGATCTCCACAATTCCACGCCACACGTCGCCCTCAAAGTTCAGCGTCCGACTCCAGCCGACAGGGATCGCTATTGTGACAGATCTGGTCACACCCTCTGGCTGACGTGTGTCAGATTCTATGCGCCAGCAATAGGTCTCTCCCGTCCAAAACCACTTCCCATCGCGGATATCCAGATCCTTTCCGCAGATATACTCCTTCCCGTCGATGGTATAGCCCTGCAAATATACTTCTTCCGCCTGAGCCTCCGCGTTCTTCTCTCCCAGCGCTGTCAATGTTACCTCATCGCGCAGGGAAGGAACCGAGTTTGATGCCCAATTTGCGATCAATGCAAATATGACTGTCAGCACGCACATTCCCAAAAGCTGACGTTTATCCAATCGATTACGCAGGACGAAATATCCTATTGCAATTAGTATTATTGGCAATAATGCTTTTACGATGGATGATATCATCAATATCATAGTGAATTTTTCTCCTGCCTATTTATCCAGTTTCTTCAACCAAACGATTCCCGTCATCGACAGCACTTCCAGTATACTTAGCAGATAGTATACCACATACATGGTATTTGTGCAACATTCTCCCAGACTTTCATACTAAAAACACTTATCCCTTTCAATGCCAAAATATACGCGCAATGAATAAAGCAAACTTCTACAGACAGCTACGATATCTTTGTAAATATATTTATAATTCTATTCGAATCATTCCCATCTTTCCGCGGCATTTCCCTGCAAACAAAAGAACTCATGAACGTAGAAAATATTCAACATAAGATTTTCTAGAAAAAGTTTTCCTGTAGTGCCGTGCCCACGCTGGATTCTGTCTTTGACATTTCATATATTTTGACGAAAAAACGAGAATCACGCCCCCACTTTTTCGGTGGGAGGCGTGTGTCTGTCATGCGCCCTTCAGATCGATCCGCAGGACGGTGTCGGCGCTGTCCGGCAGGACGGGATCGGGCCCCAGATCCAGAAAGCATATATCCGGGTAGTCGCTGTGTACCCAGCTGTTGGAAATAGAGATCCTCCTTCCGTCCGCAAGGCAGGTCACAGCGGCTATCTGTTCCCTCTTCAGGCCGATCACCGGCAGCGGCCCCAGGGCGTTTTCGTATACGTGCAGATACAGCGTATCGCCCCGGCGGGTAAAGCGGCCGCAGTCCGGCTTTTCCAGTCCCGCCGCGCCGCAGCCATAGACGCTCTGTCCGTTTCGCTCCATCCAGCGGCCGATCTTCTCCAGGATATCCAGCGCTTGGGGAGGAAACGCGCCCGTCTCCGTCGGCCCCACGTTCAGGATCATGTTTCCGCCCCGGCTGACGCACTCCACCAGCTTTCGGATCAGCAGCGCTGCCGGCTTATACCACTTGTCGTCACGGGCATAGCCCCAGCTGCCGTTCATCGTCACACAGCTCTCCCAGTACAGCGGGTTCCCCTGCACATCCTTCAACTCCCTGGGCGGGATCATCTGCTCCGGCGTGACAAAATCCCCGTGCCAGGGCGTCGGATGGCAGTCGTACAGCGAGCCGAACCCCTCTCCGCTGGCCTCCAGGCGGTTGTTGATAACGATGCCCGGCTGCAGCGTGCGCACCATGTCCACCAGCTCAGCCGCCCGCCACTTTTCCCCCGTCATGGGGCCGTAGCTGAAATCAAACCAGAACAGATCCAGCTTTCCATAGCCGGTGCAGAGTTCCCGCACCTGGCCGTGCATATATCGCAGATATCGCTCCCAGTCCCGGCCCTCGTTGCCCTGGGTAGGATCGTCCCGCATGGGATGATGGGCGTCCCCATAGTGGGGGTAGTCCGGGTGGTGCCAATCCAGCAGCGAGTAATAGAGCCCCACCCGCAGCCCCTCTGCCCGGAAGGCATCCAAAAATTCCCGGACGATATCCCGCCCAAAGGGCGTATTCGTCACCTTATAGTCCGTCAGGCCGGAGTCGAAAAGGCAAAAGCCGTCGTGGTGCTTGGCGGTGAGCACAGCGTAGCGCATCCCGGCCCTTGCCGCCGCCTTGGCCCACTGGCGCGCGTCAAACTGTGTCGGGTCGAAGCTGTCAAAATAGGGCTGATACGCCGCCTCCGGCATTCGCTCGGCGCTGCGCACCCACTCCCCTCTGGCGGGTATGGCATACAGCCCAAAGTGAATGAACATGCCAAACCGTGCCTGGCAGAACCACTGCATCCGCTTCTCATAACGCTGCCGGTCAAACTGGTACATACCGCGATCCCCCATTTTTGTAGTCTTTGCTCCAGTATAACACATAGAGACGGCAAGGTAAATATTCCCATACACCTGATAAAAATATCCCCGGCCGAAGCCGGGGATGTGAAAAACTATATTCCTGTTACCGGCGGCGCTTGGCGCACCGCACAGACAGTGCCGCCAGCAGTCCGGCGGACAGGCACAGCATCAACGCCCAGGGCAGAAGGACGGTCTCATCCGCCGTGTGGGGCACGTTCCCGCTGGCAGCGGGCGCCGCGCTGGGCGCAGGGCTGGCACTGGGAACCGGGCTGGCACTTGGCGCAGGGCTGGCACTTGGCGCAGGGCTGGCACTTGGCGCAGCGTTCGCCTCCGGCGTGTCAGTGCTGTCAGGGGCGAAGGTCTCGCTCACAGCGGGGGCTTCGCTGGGCGCCGGCGTGATTTCGGACTCTCCCCCGGAACTTGCGCCGTCAGATCCCGGATCAGAGGGATCGGCGTGTATCTGACCGGAGCTGTCCGCGGGTGTAAACTCCACCAGTCCGGCGATCGCGTCCTCGATGGCCTTGGCCGCAGCCTCCAGCGCCTCATCCTGGGCGGCGCTGTCCGCCAGAACGCCGCTGCCGGCGGCGACGGCCTGTTGCAGGGCGGCATAGCTGTCCGGCGTATACCGGGCGCCGTCCAGCGCCGCGGCCTTCTCCAGCGCTACCTCCAGCCGGCCCCGGCTGGTGAGGGTAAGGCCCGCCTTTGCGCTCTCCAGCGCGTCCAGGGCGGCCTGCGCCTCCTGCTCCGTGGGATCGTCCTGCTCCAGCAGCGCTTCGATCGCCACAATGGCGTCCTGCAGGGCCTTCCAGCTGTCGGGGGTGTACTTGTCGATATCCGTCTCCCCGCCGAACAGGGCGTTGGCGTCCGCCAGCGCCTGGGCCAGCAGTCCCTTCACCCCGGCCTCGGGCAGCTCTTCCTGCTCCTCCGGCACATTCAGCGACCGAACCTGCCGGCCGTACACATATCCGATGGACTCCTGGATCGGCGTGACAGCGCCGGTGACCGTGCCCACCACAATGCTGGTCTGTCCCTCCGCCATCAAGGGCGCCGTGCCGGCGATATAGATGTTCAGCGTGCCGTCCCCATGGGTACAGTATAGGAGCCTGTCGCCCAGGGCGGGAGAAAAGGCAAACGCCGCGCCGCCGTCCTCGATCCGCAGCTGGAACTGGACGGAGGAGATCCGCTCGCCCCCCATGTGGCCGGACAGGAGCGTGACCGTCCCGTCCTGTGCCACCTGGATGGTGTCGGTGCCCGCATCCACCCCCTCCGCCAGGGCCGCCGGCCCCAGCAGAAGCAGCATGGCCAGCAGCGGCGGCAGGAAAAATACCGTCCAGAGGATCTTTTTTAAGCAGTTTCTTTTCATGCTCTACTCCTTCCCCTCTTCAGCTGTTCCCCTCCAGGCTGATACTGCCCAGAGGTGCGGGAACGTCCACAAACAGGCTGTCGCTGACCAGCCGATGACCTTCGTTGTTCAGGGCGTTGTTGACTCGGTAGAGCTCCACCCGCACACGCTGCGGGATGACAAGATCCACCGTCAGATCCTCCGGCTGAATCCAGTAGATCCACACGCCGTCGGTCACATCCTGTATTTTTCCGGTCTCCGGCAGATCGGCCATGATGACCTGATATGCCTTCAGCGTGCCGTCCTTGGCCTTGGCGGCCACAATGGAACCGTCCTGGTCGTAGAGAACCACCGTGTTGTAGGCCGCGTTGCCCTTATAGCTTCCGGTGAACACCAGCGATCCTCTGGGGATATAATCGCTGGGCCCGTCGCCGTACTGGAAGGGCTGGCTCAAATAGCCGATGGCCGCCGCGCCGCCCTCCGCATACCGGAAGTCCACGTTGTCCCCGGAAAGGCCCAGCGCGTCCAGCTCCGCCACCGAGATCATCTGCCCGGCCTGGCCGGTCAGCGTCAGGCGCATGGCGTCGGCGCTATAGGTACTGACATATTTGCCGTCCGGATTGGAGAAGTATACGGTGTCATCGCCGCCCAGTCTGCCCTCGGCGGCTCGCACCCACTGGCCGTCCTGACGCACGTCCATCACATAGCCGTCGATGGGCGTTCCGCCGCCGGACGTGTACCGGAAGCCGGTGACGACCTGGTTCTGGCCGAAATGCACCAGAACGCTGGCGTTCTCGCCCGCCGTGCCCCTGTAGACAGTCTCCACTTTGCCGTCCGCCATGCGCAGGGCCACGTCTTCCTCCACCACCTCGGGCATATCCTGGTCGCCGCCGGATCTGCCGATGTCGCTGGGATCGGCGGTGATGTTTTCAGTCAGGACAGACCAGCCGGTCTTGTCCAGCTCGCCCTCATGGCGGATCTTCACCGCGCCGGTGATCACAGGCGCGGAGCGGTTCAGATACTGATCCACCAGCGTGATCTCGTAGTATACCGCCCGGTTGTTCATGACGGATACCACATCCTCAAAGCTGTCCGTTGTGGTAAAGCCCACCGGACGCTTTTCCACTTTCCCGCCGGCGATGGTGCAGCGGACGATCTCATAGCCCAGCACCTGCTCGTCGCTCACCACGCCACCCGGCGCGATGGCGATCTTCACATGGTTCGCCATATTGGGATCAGCCGTGACCGTGACCGCACCCACCGCAGTTGTGGTGCCGTCGGCGCTCAGGCTGCCGCCGCCCTCGTGGGTGAGCGCGTAGCGGCGGGAGTCATCGCACACGTAATAGATGGCCCGGGTCTCCTTCTCAAACTGGGAGGCATAGGCAACCGTCGTCTCGTCAGGCGTCTTGCCCCAGCGCTGGAAGAAGTCCAGAATGTCCTTTCCGGCAGCCGCGCAGCAAAGGCGCATCAGCGTCTGGTCGGTATCCGCGCCGGTCAGCGTCAGCGCCACGCCGCCGGGGGCAGGGGCGCTGGACGGCGTGCGGGCGTAGGTGTCCACGCGGGCAAAGAACAGGTTTGCCAGCTGCTCCTCATAGCTGGAGTAGGTCTTGAAGTTGAATCCCTTGTCATAGGCCAGGTGCAGCTGCCAGTACATTCCCAGCTGGGTGAACACGTTACCCGCGCTTCCCTTCGCGCCGCTGGTCACCTTCTCGTACACCTTCGGGTACTCGAAGCGCACGCTCTCGTTGGTGTCCTGCGCCTGGGCCAGCACGGCGAAGTAGTTGTTGGTGATCTCGGCGATGGCGTAGCTGCCCTGGTTGATGTCGTGGCCGATCTCATGGGCGATGCCCCAACCGAAGTAATTGCCGCTCTGATAGATGCCGCTGCCGTCGTATACCACGCCGGAGCAGTTGACCATGCCCGCCGTCTCCGGCCACTCGATGCCGATGTGGTCGCCGGAGGCATACATGAACGCGCCGGAGAACATCTGCTGGTAGCGGATGTTCAGGTGACGGCTGGGGATCCTGTCCACCGGATTGGGGGCGCTGGCGTTAAGCCCCTTGTGCTGATAGAAAAGCGCCATCATCCGCTCCATGGCGTCCAGAGAGTTGAGCAGCGTCTGCGCGCTCCCGCCGCAGCCGGAGAGCACCTGCTGGGCCGGCAGAGAGAGCATCATGGTGTCCAGCATGATATCGGTGGCACCAAGGATGCAGCTGCGCTCGTTGTAGTCGTAATCGACCTCCCGGCTCACAGAGCCCTCGCCCTGGTGGACGGACGCGTGCACGGACGGGATATTGGCCACATACGCGCCCAGCTCGGCCAGATATGCCGTCACCCGGGCGGAGCGCTCCGCCGCGTCCGTCACCTTGTACAGATCCAGCACGGGCACGGCCGTGCCGCCGCTGACGCGCACCGCGTAATCGTCCCCCGCGCCGGCGCCGCCGGTGTACTGCACATACAGCGCGCCGCCGGATTCCACGCCGGTGGTCGTCCAGATCTTCGGAAGCTTGATCTCGTTGGCGCCCACCTTCAGCGTGGCAATCACCTTGCTCATAGAGCCGGCCTCGGCGTGGTACTGGGTCGCCACCAGCTGAAGATTGGTGCTGCTGCCGGTCTTCTTGGTGCTGTGGCCCACATAGACGGTGATGCTCTCCCCCGCCGCAGCCGTGACGCCCAGGGGCTGCCAGCTGTTCAGTCCGCCAAAGCCGTGGTCGTCGCCGCTGGCGGTGATGCCGCTGTGGATCTTTGTGACCCTGCCCAGGAACTGGTCGTTGTATATCTGCCGGGCGGTGTCCAGCTCCCGGAGAAGCATGGCTTTGTCCGGGTTCACCTCCCCAAACTCATCCACCGACGCCTCTATGCGCGCCTGCAGCTCGTCAAGCAGCTCTATGGTAACGCCGTCCGCCAGCACGGTGTGCAGATCGTCCGCGTAGAGATCCCGCAGCAGCTGCTTCAGCTCGTCGTATTTGTAGAAATAGACCTCCGAGACGTTGATGCGGTTGTTCCCCGCCCAGTAGCGGGCCGTGCCGATCTGGATCTTCGCGGCCTCCACCGGCTGGGGCAGACGCAGGAAGAAGTACGCCTTCCCCTCGCCGTCCGTCCGCCGCTCGGAATACATCTCGCTTCTGTCGATATAGTGCTCTGTGCCCGCGCTGTCCCACCAGCGGAGCTTGATATACGTATAGTCCATACCGGCGTCCACAGCGGACATCATGCCGATGGTGTCGATCTTGTAGACCCCGTCAAAGCTGTAGATCAGGCCGATATCGCCGCCCAGGTTGTTATAGCCCCCGTCGTCCCAGGTGCGCCGGTCATAGTAGGAGGCGGGATCGCCGTCCACCGTGCCCCAGGCGGTGCCGCCGGCGGCGTCCGCGGGACTGCTGACCATCGTGCCCTTATACTGGACGGCGGACTGGATGTGGGCGGAACCCGGTCGGCCGCTGGCGTCGCGGTTGATCAGGTTGAACCGGGGCATATCCGGCGGGCTGAGGGTGACGGTGGCGGCGCTGGCGTGGTTGGACGGGGCGCTGTCGCCCTTGGCGTTCACGCCCACCACGTAGACCTCATACACCGTGGCCCTGGAGCTGTCCAGGCCGGTGATCGTATAGCTGGTGCCGGTGATGTCCGGGATCAGCGTGTAGTCCGCGCTGTCCTGCCGCTTATAGAAGAGCTTGTAGCTGGCGGTGTCCTTCATATTCTTCCAGGAGACGCTCACCGACTGATAGCCGCCAACAGCCTTCACGTTGTCCGGCTTGTCCGGCGCGGAATTGGGCATGGGCGTCACGCTCACCGCCGCGGACCAGTTGCTCTTCCAGGAACCGTTCAGCGAGCGCACCCGCACCTGATAGGTGGTCAGGTTGCGCACCTCGTCCCGGTTGAAGTTGGTCACGGTCAGCGTCCGTCCCGCCACGGGCACGTACTCCGTCACGCCCCCGGCGGTGATCTCCACCTCGTAGCCGGTGACGTTGACGCAATCATTCCAGCTGACGGTGAACTGGCGGCTTCCGGCGGCCGCGCCCACGCCCTGTGGATCGTCCAGCGCCGGCTCGGGGATGCGCTCCTCCATGCCGTTGACAAACTCCACCTGGGAGATGGACGCCAGATCCTCCCCGCCGGTGGTGCCGGTGATGGTCAGAGTGACCTTCTTCACGGCCTTCTGGCCGCCCAGCTTCACCGTAAAGTTGCCGGAGGCGTCCTGCACTACCTCCACCGTCTCCGTCACGACCGGCGCGGCAGGCGCGCCGTTTGCCATCCGCAGCAGACGCCGCATGGGCAGCCGCCCGAAGGGCACGGCCATCCCGTCGATCGTGGCCGTATCCTCCGGCACGTCCACAGGCGCGGTGTCGATGATCTCGGGCCCGGCGCTCTGGGCCTCCTCCGCCTGGGGCGCTTGCTCCGAGACAGTCGGCTCCGGCACGGCGGAGGGCTCCGGCTGAATGATCTCCGGCCCGTCCATGGCGGGCTCCACAGCCACGGGCGCAAAGATCTCCGGCCCGCCCATGTCCGGCACAGGCTCCGTGACGATCTCCGTCTGGGCCGCAGGCGTCGCCGTGGCCGGGGCGGGCTCGCCGATGACGCCCTTGGCCAGGTGTTCCACGCCCATTTCATCCGTATATGTGATCAGGATCTCCCCGGAGGCAATGTTCGTCTGCTCCAGCAGAATGGCGTCGGTGTGGGCGCCGGCGGAGACGCCAAAGCTGACCGTGACGGGATCTTCATAGGAAATGTGCCCCCCGTCGGCCGTGCCAAATTGCACCGACTGGCCGTTGTCCTTGAGAAGGTCTCCCATGTCGCCGCTCACGCTGCCGCCCACCTCGGTCTGAATGGCCGACGCGGGCACATAGCGCTCCACCGTGGCCTGGGTCAGAGCAGGGTCGAGCTGGCCGACGGCAATGCCCTTGGCCAGGTACTCCGCGTCCGCCAGGTCGATCACGCCGTCCCGGTTCAGATCCGCGAAGGGGGCGTAGTCCTCTCCCGCCACAGACCGCATCATCGCCGACCTGTCGGCGGCGTCCACGATCATATCGCCGTTCACATCGCCGATCTGCAGCACGCCGGGATGGGCGCCGCTGTCATAGCCGGCCAGACGGCCCGCCGTCAGCTGCACCAGAATGCCGTCGCTCAACCCAACATGGATGCTCTGGGTGTATTTTGCAAAGCCGTCGCCCGTCACCGTGAGCGTATACTCGCCCTCCGATAGGTTTTCAAAACGGCATGCCGCGCCCTCTTCCCCCACCGTCAGCGTCTGGGACTGCTCTCCCAGTGCCAAAGTGAACGAAGGCGCGCTCTGCATGGGCAGCGCCAATTTAACGCTGACCTCCATCGTCCCCGGCGCAGCGGGCAGATTGGCCAGCCACGCGGTCGCGTCCGGCTCCGGCGTGGGAGACGGGGACGGCTCCGGTGTCGCCGTAGGCGTGGGCTCCGGCGTATCGCTGGGCATAGCAGTCGGCGCCTGCCCCATATCGTCCTCGGGGATCATATCCACCATGGGTTCCGGCGTCGCCGTGGGCGCAGGTTCGGCCGTTGGCTCCGCCGTCGTCACGGGCTCCGGCGTTTCGGTGGCCTCCGGCACCGGGATGTCCGTCGCCGCAGGTTCGGCTGTTGCCGTTGCCTCCGGCGCCGGGGTCTCGGTGGCCGCAGGCGCCGGGGTGTCCGTCACCACGGGCTCCGGTGTCTCGGTGACTTCCGGTTCCGGGACGGCCGTCGCCTCCGGCTCCGGGGTCACGGTGACCTCCGGTTCCGGCGTTGCCGTCGCCTCCGGCTCCGGAGACTGCTCTGCGTACGCAGGCAGCGCCGTGCCGAACATTATGAGAACCGCCAGCAGCAATGCGATCTTTCTTTTCATGGCCGCACCTCATCCCTCGGGTCTGACAACATAGACCAAATTCTGCGTTTATTTTATCAGGTTTACCATAATCTTGCAACACTTTTGTTACGTAACCTTAATCATTTTTTACATTTGCAATATATTGTAATATATAGCCCCCGAAAGCCGTTTTTCCGGCCCTCGGGGGCTATATCCTGTATTTGATTTTTATAAATTATGTAATCTTTTCCGGCTTTTGGCCGAAAAATTCTCCGTTATGCTCACAAAATGGACTTCGGTCGGGGCAAAGCAGAGGCAAGCTTTATTTACTCGGATCTTCCCTCTTTTTGACTGCGGAGGGTGTCGGCGATCTGCTGCACCCGGCTGTCGGTAAGGGTGAACTTCTTCACGAAGAAGATGAACGCCACCGTGAGGCCCAGGATGGGCAGCACGGTCATCAAAAGCCGCAGCCCCGTGATAGTAGAGGCGCTCTGGGCCACGGCCGCGCCGGTCTCGGAGGTGTCCCCTACCAGGCCGATCAGATCAAGTCCGATACCGGTGATGAACACCGCCACGCCGGAGGCCGCCTTCACCACGAAGGTCTGCATGGAGAAGATAACGCTCTCCTCCCGCCGGCCGGTCTTCAGCTGGCCGTAGTCCACGGAGCTGGACAAAAACACGGTGGTCAGCACGGTCAGGATGCCGTTGGCGGCGAATACCAGCGCCCCGCACAGGCACAGCAGGATGATGTTGGAGCCCAAGCCCAAAAAGCACACCACGAGAATGAGGGCGTAGCCCGACATGGCCAGTGTCAGCGCGACCTTGAAAAGACTGGTATTGTCCAGCTTTTTGTGCAGCAGCGGATAGACCACCATCATGCCCAAGATCTGGCAGGCGCCGCCCACGGTGGTGAACAGGGTGTAGCTGCCCATCCAGCCGGTGCCGCCGAAATCGTATTTGAAGAAGTAGATGACCAGGTTGCTGGTCAGATACAGCGCCCCGTTGATCATCAGGATGGCCAGCACCGTGATCATGGCCTGGTCGTTGCGGAACAGGGCCTTGAACATATCCTTCACGGAGGAGGTCTCCATCCTGCCGATGTCGTGCTCCTTCACCTTGGCGCAGCAGAATATCTCCGCCAGCACGAACACCGCCGCGATGATGAGGGCGATGCGCCCGAAGCCGACCCGCTCGCTGCCGCCGCCCAGCGCGGCCACGGCCAGCAGCGTGCCCACCTGGATGACCGCGGAGCCGATGCCCGCGCAGGTGCGTCCTACCACAGACAGATTCTCCCGATCCTTCGGCGTGTCGGTGACGGCGGGAATCATGGACCAGTAGGGGATGTCCATCATGGTGTAGGTCACGCCCCAGAGGATGTAAATGACGGCGAAATAGACCATCAGGCTCGTCCCGTGCAGATCCGGCGCGGCGAACAGCGCGTACAGCACGAAGGCGTTGAGCACCGTGCCGCTGATGAGCCAGGGGCGGAACCGTCCCCAGCGGGTGCGGGTCTTGGCCACCAGAATGCCCATGAAGGGGTCGTTCAGGGCGTCAAACACCCGGGCGATCATCAGGATCAAGCCCACAAACGTGGCGGACAGTCCCAGGATATCCTGGTAAAAGTACATCACGTAGCTGGCGGACAGGGCGTACACCATGTCCTTGCCCACGGCGCCGATGCCGAAGGC
>CANQDL010000020.1 GCA_947591105.1 uncultured Oscillospiraceae bacterium | reverse complement strand
CGGTGAGCCCGGCGGCGATGCCCTTGGCGTAGTCGATGGCCCGGTCGGTGACAGGCAGCACCCGGACCTGCTCCGGGGCCAGCCAGGCGGGCATGGCGCCGGCGTACTTCTCGATGAGGTAGGCCAGGGTCCGCTCATAGCAGCCCATGGAGGTGCGGTGGATGATATAGGGCAGGGCCTTCTCGCCGTTCTCGTCGATATAGTACATGCCGAACCGCTGGGCCAGCAGCATGTCGATCTGGATGGTGACCAGGGTGTCCTCCTTGCCGAACACGTTGTGGTACTGGATGTCCAGCTTGGGCCCGTAGAAGGCAGCCTCGTCGATGCCGACGGTGTACTCTACGCCCAGATCGTCCAGAATCTGGCCCATGACAGCCTGGGCAGTCTCCCACTGCTCGGCGGTGCCCTCATACTTATTGTTGGGGTTGGAGGGATCCCACTGGGAGAAACGGAAGGTACACGCATCCAGCAGGCCCAGGGTGCCCAGGCAGTACTTCGCCAGATCCAGGCACCCCTTGAACTCCTCCTCCAGCTGGTCGGGCCGGAGCACCAGATGTCCCTCGGAGATGGTGAACTGGCGCACGCGGATCAGCCCGTGCATCTCGCCGGAGTCCTCGTTGCGAAACAGCGTGGACGTCTCCCCCAGGCGCATGGGCAGATCCCGGTAGGAGCGCTGGCGGTTCAGATACACCTGATACTGGAACGGGCAGGTCATGGGCCGCAGGGCAAAGCACTCCTTCGTCTCGTCGTGGGGATCACCCAGCACGAACATCCCGTCCAGGTAGTGATCCCAGTGGCCGGAGATCTTATAGAGGTCGCTCTTGGCCATCAGCGGGGTCTTTGTGAGAAGATAGCCGCGCTTCTGCTCCTCGTCCTCTATCCAGCGCTGCATGAGCTGGATCACCCGGGCGCCCTTAGGCAGCAGCACCGGCAGCCCCTGGCCGATCACATCCACTGTGGTGAAGTATTCCAGCTCTCGGCCCAGCTTGTTGTGATCCCGCTTGAGGGCGTCGGCACGCTTTTCCAGATACTCGTCCAGCTCCGCCTTGGAGGGGAAGCAGGTGCCGTAGATGCGCTGGAGCATCTTCCGGCTGGAATCGCCCCGCCAATACGCGCCGGTGGCACTGGTGAGCTTGATGGCGTTGCCCTTGATCCGTCCGGTGGAGTCCAGGTGGGGCCCGGCGCACAGGTCGGTGAAATCCCCCTGCTTATAGAAGCTGATGACCGCGTCCTCAGGAAGATCCTGGATAAGCTCCACCTTGTAGGGCTCCTGCCGCTCCTGCATGAAGGCAATAGCCTCCTCCCGGGGCAGCTCGAACCGTTCCAGCTTGATCTTCTCCTTGCAGATCTTGCGCATCTCCGCCTCCAGCGCCTCCAGATCCTCGGGCACAAAGGGCTTGTCGATGTCGATGTCGTAATAGAAGCCGTCCTCGATGGCCGGGCCGATGGCCAGCTTGGCCTCCGGGAACAGGCGCTTGACCGCCTGGGCCAGCACGTGGCTGGTGGTATGCCGGTACATCTTCCTGTATTCGGCGTCACTGAAATTGAATTCCATACTGTCTCCCTCCATAAAACAAAACACCCCTGACTTTGCGTCAGGGGTGCGTAAAATACACACGGTTCCACCCTAAACTTTCCCTCATAACGGATAACGTCCGTCACACGGCGGGACATACTCGTTTCCTTTCAATCCCGCGGCTCGGGGATGGTCAGCGTCCGATCCGTCTCCCAAAAGGGCTTCCAGCCAACGGCCCTCTCTCTCTGTTGGGCGTATACCGGCGCAATTCCCGTCATCGCCTTTACACGGTCAATATAGCACTGTTGAAAACTATTGTCAAGCGAAAAACCGGCTGGCCAGCCAGCAGGCGCCGTAGAGCACCGGCTGGTGGAGCATATAGATGACGAGTGTCCGCCGCCCCGGCCAAGCCAGCCACCGGGGCGCGCGCGCCGTGCGCAGGCGGCTGTCCGCCGGAGAGGCCAGGAGCTTTTTCCCGAACCAGGCGCCCAGAAAGAACATGAATATGTTGGGGAAAAAGGGCACCCAGTCGAAGGACTGAAACCCATAGGCCCGCAGGCCCAGGGGGTAGAGCCATTTCACATCCACAAAGGTGGTATAGCTGATAATACGGGTGCCCAGATACAGCGCCGCCCACAGCCAAGGGGCCAGTCTGTCCGGCACCCGATCCACATACCGGGCGAAAAAGTGCCAGAAGAGCATGGCGCAGCCGAGAAACTGCAAGATGCCGTACCGGATGGGCGCGCCCACCACATAAGACGCCACCACAACTACAACGCCCGCCGCCAGGGTGATGACCCCCCGGCGCAGATTGCTGTGGGTAAAACGGGCGCTGACGCCGGCCAGGAAGATAAAGCTCAGGGCGATGAACCGCTGCAAGGCGAACACCGGCCACCACTGGGTGGCGCTCTGGGGAAGCCAGCCGAACAGGATGCAGTCGAAGAAGAGGTGATAGCCGATCATCAGCCAGCAGACCAGCCCCCGCCAGCCGTCCAGCCAGCGGATGCGGTCAGACATTGAACAGGAAGTGGGTCACGTCCCCGTCCTGCATCACGTACTCCTTGCCCTCGGCCCGGAGCAGGCCCTTCTCCCGGGCGGCCGCCTCGCTGCCGCATGCCTTCAGATCGTCAAAGGCGATGATGTTGGCCCGGATGAAGCCCCGCTCAAAGTCGGTGTGGATCTTTCCCGCCGCCTGGGGGGCCTTGGTTCCCTTCGTGATGGTCCAGGCCCGGCACTCGTCCGGCCCGCAGGTGAGAAAGCTGATGAGCCCCAGCAGCTCGTAGGAGCACTTGATGAGCCGCTGCAGGCCAGACTCCCGGATGCCCAGCTCCTCCATGAACATCTCCCGGTCGTCCGGATCGTCCAGCTCGGCGATGTCCTGCTCGAACCGGGCGCAGATGGGCAGCACCATGCTCCCCTCCCCGTCGGCGATGGCCTTGACCTGCTTATAGTACCCGTTCTGCTCCGCCTGGGCAAAGCTGTCCTCGTCCATGTTGGCGGCGTAGATCACCGGCTTGAGGCTCAAAAGATCGGACTGGGCCACCATCTCCGCCTCGTCCCCCTCACAGGGGAAGCTGCGGGCGGACTTGCCCTCGTTGAGCCAATCCGCCAGACGGGCCATCAGCTCCGCCTCCTTGGCGTATTTCTTATCACCGCTCTTTACGTACTTCTGCGCCTTCTCCAGTCTGCGCTGCACCATCTCCAGATCGGCCATGACCAGCTCCAGATCGACGGTCTCTATGTCCCCCGCCGGATCGGTGGAACACTCGTGGCGGATGATGTTGGCGTCGTCAAAGCAGCGCACCACATGGATGATGGCGTCGGTGCCCCGGATATTGCCCAAAAACTTGTTGCCCAGGCCCTCCCCCTTGGAGGCGCCCTTCACCAGGCCCGCGATGTCCACAAACTCGATGGTGGCGGGGGTGAACTTCTTGGGGTGGTACATCTCGGCCAGAAAGTCCAGCCGCTCGTCCGGCACCGCCACCACCCCCACATTGGGGTCAATGGTGCAGAAGGGATAGTTTGCCGACTCCGCCCCGGCGTTGGTCAGGGCGTTGAAGAGGGTGCTCTTTCCCACGTTGGGAAGCCCCACGATTCCTAATTTCATCTGTTCCTCTCCAATCAGCAAGCCGGGCAGGGCCCGGCTTGCACAGAATGTCTTATTTCCGGATGTCGTCCACCCAGTAGGGCGGGCGCTCGTCAGGGCCCTTGTACTGCCCGGGCTCCTGGGGCGGGGCGGTCTGCTCCGTCTCCGGCGCGGTCTCGGGCTGGGAGGGCTTCTCCTCCGCCTTGGGCGCGGGAGCCTGCTCCGTTTTCGGGGGAAGATGACCGTGCTCGCAGAAATAGTCAAAGTCCGCCCCGTCCATGGACTCATGCTCCAGCAGGTACTCCGCCACGGCGATCAGCTGCTCCTTGTGCTCGGTGAGAAGCGCCTCGCACTTGGCGCTGGCCTCGTCGAAGATGCGCTTGACCTCCTCGTCGATGATGCCGGCCGTCTCCTCGGAATAGGACTTGGTGGTGCCGAAGTCCCGGCCGATGAACAGGCTGTGGCCGGAGTCGTCGAAGCTGATAGGTCCCAGCCGGTCGCTCATGCCGAACTGCATGACCATGGCCCGGGCGATCTTGGAGGCCTGCTGGATGTCCCCGGAGGCGCCGGTGGAGATGTCGTCCAAAAAGAGCTTTTCCGCCATACGGCCGCCCAGCGCCATGACGATCTGCTCAAACATATCGCTCTTGGCCTGGAAGCTCTTATCCTCGCTGGGGCGCATCAGGGTGAAGCCGCCCGCCTGGCCCCGGGGGATGATGGTGATATAGTGCACCGGATCGACGTGCTCCAGGTACTTGGCCGCGATGGCGTGGCCGGACTCGTGGTAGGCGGTCAGCCGCCGCTCCTTGTCGGTGATGACCCGGCTCTTCTTCTCCGGGCCCATGGCCACCTTCAAAATCGCCTCGTCGATATCGTCGTTGACGATGAACCGGCGGTGACGGCGCACGGCCAGCAGCGCCGCCTCGTTGAGCAGGTTCTCCAGATCCGCGCCGGAGAAGCCCGCGGTGCCCCGGGCGATGGAATTGAGGTTCACGTCGTCCCCCAGGGGCTTATCCTTGGCGTGGACTTTCAGGATCTCCTCACGACCCTTCACGTCGGGCAGGCCGATATACACCTGCCGGTCGAACCGGCCGGGCCGGAGCAGAGCGTTGTCCAGGATGTCGGCCCGGTTGGTGGCCGCCATGACGATAACGCCCTCATTGTTGCTGAAGCCGTCCATTTCCACCAGCAGCTGGTTGAGGGTCTGCTCGCGCTCGTCGTGGCCGCCGCCCAGACCGGAGCCGCGCTGGCGGCCCACGGCGTCGATCTCGTCGATGAAGATGATGGCTGGCGCCACCTTTTTGGCCTGGTCGAACAGATCCCGCACGCGGCTGGCGCCCACGCCCACGTACAGCTCCACAAAGTCGGAGCCGGAGATGGACAGAAACTGCACGCCCGCCTCGCCGGCCACCGCCTTGGCCATCAGCGTCTTACCGGTGCCCGGAGGGCCCACCAGCAGCACACCCTTGGGAATGCGCGCGCCCATGGCGGTATAGGCGGCGGGATTTTTGAGGAACTCCACGATCTCCTGCAGCTCCTCCTTCTCCTCGTCGCACCCGGCCACGTCGGCAAAGGTCTTTTTCGTCTGGCCCTCCGACGCCACCTTTGTGCGGGCCTTGGAGAACTTGGCCACGCCGCCCGCGCCCGCGCCGGTGGCACGGCTCATCATCACGTACCACAGCACGCCGAACACGCCCACCACGATCAGGTACGGCAGGAAGGACAGCCACCAGGGAGCCACAAAGCCCTCATTGTCGTCATACTCCGTCAGGATGCCGGCGGCCTTCTGTTCCCGGATCAGATCCCCCAGATCCTCATAGAACCGATCCACGTCCCGCAGGTTGCGGGTGATCTCCTGCTGGCCCTCGTAGGGCTGGCGCAGATACAGATACAGCTCGTTTCCGGATATGACAAAGGATTCCACCTGCTTTTGCTCAAACAGGTCGAT
Organism: uncultured Oscillospiraceae bacterium; assembly: GCA_947591105.1. Taxonomy (GTDB): domain Bacteria; phylum Bacillota; class Clostridia; order Oscillospirales; family Oscillospiraceae; genus CAJOIG01. The sequence continues at coordinate 20,770 of CANQDL010000020.1, read as the reverse complement.
GATCTCGGAATAATTCAGCTCCGTCCCACGGTTGCCGTTGGTGAGGGAAAACACCGTCGCCAGCAGGATCACCAGGATCAGGGCGTAAAAGCCGATGTCCCTGACCCGCCGGTTGCCGCCGCCGGGGCCGCCGCTGCCGCCCGGGCCGCCGGGCCCCGGACCGGGCCTGCCGGGCCCGTTGGGATTATTGTTGTTGCCAGGCTTGTTATCCATCTGTATACCTCATGAATAGATTTCCGGCTTCAGATAGCCAATGTAGGGGAGATTGCGGTATTTCTCCTGGTAGTCCAGACCGTACCCCACCACGAAGGCGTCGGGGATGGTGAATCCCACATAGTCCGCCTTCACGTCCGCCGTGCGGCGGTCGGGCTTGTCCAGAAGAGTCACGATGCGGATAGAGGCCGGCTTTCTCGCCAGCATATACTTTTTCAGGTAGCTCAAGGTATTGCCGCTGTCCAGAATATCCTCCACGATGATGACGTCCCGGTTTTCGATATTCTCCGACAGATCCTTGATGATCTTCACCGCGCCGGTAGAGGACGTACCCTTTCCGTAGCTGGACACGACCATGAAATCCACCGTGCAGTCGATATCGCAGGCGCGCACCAGATCGGCCATAAAGATGAAGCAGCCGCGGAGCACGCCCACAAAAAGGGGATTCTTTCCCGCGTAGTCCGCAGTGATCTCCCGGCCCAGCCGGGCGACGATGCCCTTGAGCTCCTCCTCGCTGGCGAACAGTCCTCCCACGTCAGGATTCATACCGATACCCTCCCCTGTCCGGCTGCTGCCGGACAAACTCTATCTTTATTATATCTCCGCAGCCGGCCCCGGGGCTGACGCGCTCCGCTGTGCCGACGCCGTAGACTGCCAGTATGCCCGCCTCGTCCCGCAGCACGGGCAGGCTGTCCCTCTCCCAGGGCGGAACGCCCGCCTGCTGAAAAAGCTGCTTGAGCGTTTTGGTGCAGCCCCTCCCCGCCGGGCGAAAGCTGTCCCCCGGCCGACGGCCGGCGACAGATATACTACCACATATATTCTCACATTGAAAGTAAAAAATGTTGTACGATTTGTGAACAACTTGGGGACAAGCCGTTAATTTTGCGCAGATGACCGTCAGTCCCGCCTCGGGAAGGGGCGTGACGCCCGGCACGGCCAGCGCTCTCTCCGGCAGAGACTGCCGGGCGGGCACACCGAACAGGAGCCTGTCCCCCGCCCGGGCGATCCGCAGTCCCGGCACGTCCACCACGCCGCCCTTCCGGGCCGCGTCCAGCACGTCCGCAACATGGCCTTCCCCCAGCTCCCGGCCCGCCATCATGCGCACGGCCCGGGACGCCACCGGCCAGGGCAGTTCGGCCAGAGCATGGGCGTCCACCCAGCGGCCGTCGCAGTGTTCGGCCAGAAACTGCCGGGCAAGACCGGCAAGGTACTGCTCGTCCCGGCGGGCCAGCGCGGCGGCCCGTCCCGCCGCCTGGATAAAGGCGGGGTTGACCGACTCCAGCGCCGGCACCACGCTGTGACGTATCCGGTTGCGGGCATAGCTTTCGTCTGCGTTGGTGGAGTCCACCACATAGCCGATCCCCCGGCTTTGCAGATACTGCTCCACCTGCTCCCGGCACACCCCCAGCATGGGCCGGACGATCCTGTCCCGAACCGGCGGGATGCCCCCCATCCCCTTCAGGCCCGCGCCCCGGGCCAGGTTCAGAAGCAGCGTCTCCGCGTTATCGTTGGCCGTGTGGGCCGTGGCGATGACGGCCGCGCCCAGCGCGTCCGCCGTCCGATACAGAAAATCATAGCGCGCCCGTCGGGCTGCCTCCTCGATGCCCATGTGCTCTCGGGCGGCCAGGGCGGCCACGTCGCCCTTTTCCACCGTGAGAGGGACGCCCCGCTCCTGGCAAAGCTTGCGCACAAACGCCTCGTCCCGGTCGGACTCCGCTCCCCGCAGCCCGTGGTTGTAGTGGGCCGCGGCCACTGTATAGCCCAGCTCCGCCAGGCGCACCAGCAGATATACCGAGTCCGCGCCTCCGGAGACGGCGCACAGGATCAGGCCCTGGCCCGGCAGCAGATCAGTATCCATCTTCCTCATGGCGGCGGTCGTCGTTCACGTAGGCCGTGTACTCCGGGATCCACCGCAGATAGATCGTCCCCGTCCGGCCGTGGCGATTTTTCAGCACGATGGCCTCGGCGGCGTTGGGATCTTCGCACTCCTTATCGTAATACCCCTCCCGGTACAGGCCGATCACCGCGTCCGCGTCCTGCTCGATGGAGCCGGACTCACGCAGGGCCGCCAGTGTTGGCCGCTTGTTGGAAAGGGTCTCGTTGGCGCGGCTCAGCTGGCTCATGCACAAAATGGGCACCCCCAGCTCCTTGGCCGAGACCTTCATCATGCGGCTGATGTCGCTCACCGCCTGGGTTCGGCTCTCGTTGGCCCAGGTATTGCCGCTGCCGGAGCTCTGCATCAGCTGCAGATAGTCCACCAGCACCAGCCCCAGGTTATCCAGCCGCCGGCACTGGGCGGCCATGTCCGCCACGGTCATGGCGGGGTTGTCGTCCATGCGGATATCCATGCTGGAGAGGGCCCCGGCCGCCTCCATCAGACGGCTCCACTCGTCGGGACTGAGCCGGCCCTGGTTGAGCTGGTAAAGATCAATATGGCTCTCGCTGGCCAGCATACGCATGGCAAGCTGCTGGCGGCTCATCTCCAGGGAGAAGATGGCCACTGTCTTGCCGGAGGTGCGGGCCGCGTTCACGGCGATGTTCAGGGCAATGCTGGTCTTGCCCATGCCCGGACGGGAGGCGATCAGCACAAAATCGCCCACCCCCAGGCCCTGCAGGCACTCGTCGATGTCCGTCAGGCCCGTGGCGATGCCGGGCAGCTTGCTGCCGCCCTTCCACGCCTCGGTGATGTGGCCGATGGTCTCCTGGAGCACGTCGTTCATGGGCACCAGGCCGCCGGTGGCGCTCTGCTTGCGCAGGCCGTACAGCTTCTTCTCCGCCAGCTCCAGCACCTGGTCGGCCCGGTTGCCCTGCTGGTACACCTGGTCGGTGATCTCCGACGCGGCGTTTCCCAGCGCCCGCAGCAGCGCCCGGTCGCGGACGATGGCGCAGTACCGCAGCACGTTGGACGCGGTGGGCGTCACCTCCATCATCTCCAGGATATACTGCTTGGAGTTCTCCTTCAGGCAGTTTCTGGCGCTCATCTCGTCCAGCACGGTGATGGGGTCGATCCTGGCGCCGGTGCTGAACATGGCGTATATGGTGTTGAAGATGTCCCGGTTCGCGTCAAGGTAAAAATCCGATCCCCTGACGCTGTTCACCACGTCCGGAACGCATGACGGATCAAAGAGCATGGCGCCAAGAATGGCCTGCTCCGCATCCGCCGCATAGGGCACCTTCCGCCCTAAAAGCTCTTCCATCGGCGTTATTTATCCTCGGTGACCATCACGTGGATGGTGCCGGAGATCTCATAGCCCAGCTTGCACTTGACCTGGAAGGTGCCAAACTGTTTGATGGGCTCTGTCTGCACAATCTGGTTTTTCTCGATGACGATGCCGTGCTGTTCAGCCAGCGCCTCGGCGATCTCCTTGGAGGTGACGGAGCCGAACAGACGTCCGCCCGCGCCGGCCTTCGCCTTCAGGTGGACGATGACCGCCCCCAGCTTTTCCGCGTACTCCAGGGCCTGGGCCCGCTCCCGGGCGATCTGGGCCTGCCGGGCCTTGTCCTTCAGACGCATGGCGTTCAGGTTGTCCGCCGTGGCGGCCACGGCCAGGCCTCGGGGCAGAAGATAGTTGCGGGCGTAGCCGTCGGACACCTCCTTGAGCTGTCCCTTCTTCCCCTGTCCTTTGATATCCTGCTGCAAGATCACTTTCATGTATATCTCTCCTCTCCCTTAAGAAGCTAAGTATTCGTCGATCGCCGCTTCCAGCCGCGTCCGGGCCTGCTGGATGGACACGTTCTCCAGCTGCGCGCCCGCCGCGGATTGGTTGCCGCCGCCGCCCAGCTTTTCCAGCAGCACCTGCACGTTCAGGCTGCCGATGCTCCGGGCGGACATGATGACCCCGCCCTGTTTTGTGGGATAGAGCACCACGGACGCCTCCACATTGGAGATGTTCAGCATCTCGTCCGCGGCCTGGGCCGCCACCACCCGATCCACCTCGTGATCCATCACCGCCAGGCAGATGTTGTCCCTGTAGATCATCGCCCGCTCCAAAATGGCGTAGCGGCTGACCGTGGCGTCCATATCGCTCTGCAAAAGCCGCTTCACGGACACGGTGTCCGCGCCCATGCGCCGCAAAAACGCCGCGGCCTCAAAGGTGCGCTCTCCGGTACGGATGGTGAAGTTCTTCGTATCGGTGACGATGCCCGCCAGAAGGGCCTCCGCCTCCACCCTGCCGATGCTCTTCTGCTCCACCAGCTCCTGCATCAGCTCCGTCACGAGCTCCGAGGCGGAGGAGGCAAACTGCTCGTGGAAGGTGAGCGCGGCGTTGTCGATATAGGAGGCGGCCCGCCGGTGGTGGTCGATGATGACCAGGCGGCTTATGGTCTGCAGTAGGGCCCCGTCCTCCACCTGCTCGGGCCGGTTGGTATCCACCACCACCAGAAGGCTCCTGGAGTTGGCCTGGAGCATGGCCTCCTTGGGCGTGACGAAAATATCCTCGTATTCCTTGTGGTTTTTCAGCTCGTCGATCATGGCGCCGCAGGCGTTGGGCGCGTCCCCCAGCACGATGCGGGCGCGCTTTCCGTAGCTGCGGGCGATGCAGCATATGCCCACCGCCGCGCCCAGGCAGTCCATGTCCGCGTACCGGTGGCCCATGACGAAGGTGATGGAGGCGTCCTTGATGAAAGACCCCAGGGCGTTGGCCACCACCCGGCTCTTGACCATGGTGCGGGTCTCCACCTCGGTGGCGCGGCCGCCGTAAAACTCGAAGTTCATCCGGTTTCGTATGACCGCCTGGTCGCCGCCCCGGGACAGGGCCATCTCCACGCTCATGGAGGCAAAATTGAAGTCCTCCTCCAGACTGGCGCCGTCCAGGCCCGCGCCGATGCTGGCGGTGGCGTGGATGCCGGAAGTGTTGACCACCTCCCGCACCGTGTCCAGAATGGTGAATTTCCCCTCCACCAGCTTGTCGAAATACCGCCGCTCGCACAGATAGATATAGCGGTTACGGTCATACCGGCGCAAAAAGCCCCGCATACCCTCCGTCCACTGCACCATCCGATCCTCCAGCTGGTTGCGCAGATCGTTGACGGCGCGCTCGGGCACATTTTTCGTCAGCTCGTCGTAGTTGTCGATCATGATGAGCAGCACCACCGGCCGGGAGGCGGTGTATTCCTGCTTGATGTCGTCATAGTCGGTCACGTCTACCCAGTAGGTGACGCCCATGGAGTCCTTGATCTGCTCCTGGCCGCGCACAAGGTTTCCGTGCACCTGATAGCGGCGGCCGCCCACCTCCACCAGGCCGGGATAGCGGCTCTTGCCCTCCAGCAGCCACTTGCCCTGGTAGCCGGGAACCAGCTCCGCGATGTTCACGTCCATGCTGGGCTCCTTCCGGCCGCAGGCGGAAAAAAACTCCTGGTTGCCCCACACCAGCCGGCCGGAGTCCACGAAGTACGCCGCCATGGGCAGCGGGAAGTTCATCATGGCGTTGTCCCGGGCCGCCTCGGACTCATAGGTGACGGACTGGATATACTGCATCAGTTCCTTCTGCCGGCGCCGTGCCACCACCGTGTGCACCACAAGCAGCACCAGAGCCGTGGCCGCCTCCGCCGCCGCCAGGTAATATCCCCATCCCGGGCAGATGAGCGCCGTAGCCCCGGCAAAAATGACCAGACAAAGTATATAGAATCGGGAGCCGAGATCGCCCAATTTTTTCTTTAACGTATTCATGGCATACTGCTCCAAAATAGTTATACGTTAATAATTATAGCAGATAGACCATCATATTACAAATACATTTTGGCTGTTCCCCGTCACATATTTTTCCGCCGCCGGCAAACAATACTTTTGAGGTGAAAGGATGAAAGCAGTCATACTCACCGGCGGCGAGGGCACCCGCCTGCGGGCCATCTCCGGCGGGCTTCCCAAGCCCATGATGCCCCTGCTGGGCACGCCGCTGCTGGAGCGCACCGTGGCGCTGCTGCGGGAAAACGGCTTCGACCAGCTGTGCCTGACCCTGCACTACCAGCCCCGGCTCATCCGCGACCGGCTGGGGGACGGCTCGGCCTTCGGCGTGCATATCGAGTACCGGCAGGAGCGCACCCCCCTGGGCACGGCGGGAGCGGTGCGCAACTGCCAGGATTTTATCGGGGATGAAAACTTTCTGGTGATGAGCGGCGACAGCGCCTGCGACTTTGACCTGCGCCAGCTGATGGAGAGCCACCGGCGGGGCGTCACCATCGCCCTGGCCTCCCAGAAGGAGCCGCTGGCCTACGGCCTGGTCATCACCGACCGGCAGGGCCGCGTCACCGGCTTTCTGGAAAAACCCGCCTGGGAGCGGGTGGTGACCGACCAGGTGAGTACGGGGATCTACGCCCTCAGCCCGGACGTGCTGTCCTACATCCCCCCGGCGGAACCCTACGACTTTGCAAAGGATCTGTTCCCGAAGCTCTTGGAGCAGGGCGTGCCCATGCGCGGGCTGGTCATGGACGGCTACTGGTGCGATATCGGCACGCCCCAGGCATATTACCAGTGCAACCTGGACGCCCTGAACGGGCTATACCACCTGCCCGGCGGCAGCGATACGCCCCGGCGCATCCTGCCCTGCCGCGACAGAGCCCGTCTCATGCGGGCCATGGGCGAGGCGCTGGCGGAGTTCGGCGCGGATTTTTCCGACGGTCTGACGCTGTCCGACGGCCACGGTCAGGCCCATCTGGCGCCCCTGGCCGACCGATCCGCCCTGGCGCTGGAGGGCGACCGGGCGGCCGTGCGCCGGCTGGAGGCGCTGGCAAAACGGCTGGAAAGTCAGATGGAATGAGTAAAAAAGAACTCCGCCCGCCGGGCAGAGTTCTTTTTTCATATCCGTGATAGAGATCACATCTCACTTGGAGTTGAAGATGCGGAAAATGCTGTCGAAGGGATCTTCCTCGTCGTCCTGCTGGGGCTCGGGAGCCTTCGCCTTCTCCTCCTTGTTCTTTTCCGCGTTGGAGAAGAGCTGCTCGGCAGCGGGCTGGGGCTCCGCGGGCTTCTCGGACACCGCGGCGGACACGGCCTTGGCGGTGGGGGTGCCGTCGTCAAAACCGGTGGCGATGACGATCACACGGATCTCGTCCTCCATGGAGTTATCAAACGAGGCGCCAAAAATAATGTTGGCGTCGGGGTGGGCGGCCGCCTGCACAAGATTGGCTGCGGTCTCCACGTCGTCCAGGCCCATATCCTCGGAGCCGGTTATGTTGATGAGCACGCCGTGGGCGCCGTTGATGGAGGTCTCCATCAGCGGGCTGGAAATGGCCATCTGGGCGGCGTCCTCCGCCTTGCCCTTGCCGACGGCATGTCCCACGCCCATGTGGGCAAAGCCCGCGTCGCGCATGATCGCGCACACGTCAGCGAAGTCCAGGTTGATAAAGCCAGTGTTCTTGATGAGCCCGGAGATGCTGGTGACGGCCTCATGGAGCACCTCGTCCGCGATCTCAAAGGCGTTGGCAAAGGTGACCTTCTGGTCGGTGGCATACTTGAGCCGGTCGTTGGGGATCACCAGCAGACTGTCCACCTTGCCAAGAAGCTGCTCGATGCCGTTCATGGCCTGGGTCATGCGCTTCTTGCCCTCAAAGCCGAAGGGCTTGGTGACCACGCCCACCGTCAGCACGCCGGCCTCCCGGGCGATATCCGCCACCACAGGGCCCGCGCCGGTGCCGGTGCCGCCGCCCATACCGGCGGTGATGAACACCATATCGGTGCCCTCCATGGCCTTCGCCACCTCGTTACGGCTCTCCTCGGCTGCCTTCTCGCCCACCGAGGGGTCGCTGCCGGCGCCCTGGCCGTGGGTGAGCTTTTCGCCGATCTGGATCTTCACGTCCGCCGTGGACATGGACAGGGCCTGCCTGTCCGTATTCACAGCGATAAATTCCACGCCGCTGGTGCCGGAACTGACCATTCTGTTCACAACGTTGCCGCCGGCGCCGCCAATGCCAACGACTTTCAGGGTCACAACATTTTCCGGACCGGTCTCAACCGAATGTGCTGCCATCTTACTTTGCCTCCTGTGTCTTTCATAAGGGCGCTCCAAAACGGACACAGTACGCCCCCGCCAGCTTACATATGTTACATTTTATTACGAAAACCCGCACAGGTCAATAGTTTATTTGAAAATATTATGTCAAACAGCGGAAATTTTTTCAATTTCAGTTGGGCGTGAAGCGCACAGTCACGCCGTCGGACAGATTTATCGTGCCCGTATCCTCCGGACTGAGCTGGGGAATGCCGCTCAAAAGCATCCGCAGCTTATAGTCGGTGTTGTTGTTGGGGCCCATGCGCACGGTGAACCGGCCCAGGTACTGGAAGGTAGGGTTGGCGGCGTTGGACATATCCAGCTGCGCCACGTCCGGGCCCATGTGCAGTTCCTCCATGGCGCTGAGCAGCTCCCGCAGATAGCTCAGCTTCAGGTTGTCCTGCTCCGCCACCGCCATGGGCTTGCCCGCCTCCGGATTCTCCGGCGAGACGTTGAGCACCTGGATGAGCCCGTTGAGCTCCTCCGGCGCGGCCGGGGTGCCCAGCAGCTTGCAGTTGCCCGTGACGATCCAGTCCACGCCCATCCAGTCCACATAGGCAATGGCCGCGCTCTCCTGGACATGGATCACGATCTTGTTGGGCATGACCGGCTCCACGTCCGCCGTCTCCACCATGGACAGCCGGGAGTAGATCCGGCTGGCGGCGCTGGCGCGGTTGATGAAAAAGAGGTTGTCGCCCACGTCGATGCCGGACGCCTCGATGATCTGCTCGGCGGTGTAGCTCTCAATGCCCTCCACCTCGATGCTCTGCACACGGAAAAAGACGCCCATGCCGAACACCAGCGCCACGCACACCAGCAAAAAGGACAGGGGTGCGAACAGTGCGCTCTTCTTCTTTTTTCTCGCTGCGCCGTAGCGGTCTTTTCTCGCCAACGTATGTACCTCACTCAGTTGTCTCAAGTTATCGCGATGTGCGCTCCCAGGGCCGAGAGCGTTTCGTCCAGCCGCTCATATCCCCGGGCCACATGGCCCGGATCGGTCACGTCGGTCTGTCCCTCCGCGCCCAGCCCGGCGATGATGAGGGACGCGCCGCCCCGCAGATCCTCCGCCAGCACCGGCGCGCCGCAAAGCCGCTCCACCCCCGTGACGGAGGCCACCCGTCCCGCCACGCGCACGTCCGCGCCCAGACGGGCCATCTCCGCCCCCTGGCGGAACCGGTCGGAGAATATGGTCTCCACAAACGTGGTGACCCCCTCCGCCTTCAGCGCCGCCGCCATCAGCAGCGGCTGCGCGTCCGTAGGGAAACCGGGATACGGCGCCGTGATCAGCGTCTGGCCGCCCCGCAGACGGCGGGCACAGCGGATACGCACCCGCCCCGTGCCGCTCTCCAGCCGGGCGCCCATGTCCTCCAGGGGCCTTGTGACGGCCGCCACATGGGCCGGCTCCAGCCCCCGCACTTCCACGTCGCCGCCGGCACAGGCGCAGGCGCACAGCACGGTGGCAGCCGCGATGCGGTCGGGCATGATGCGCCATCCCACACGCCGGACGGGCTTGAAGCCACGCACGGTGATGACGGACGTGCCGGCGCCGTCCATATCGGCGCCCAGCGCGCGCAGAAAGCCCTGCAGGTGGACGATCTCCGGCTCCTGGGCCGCCCCGGTGATCACGCTCGCGCCCTTGGCGCCGCAGGCGGCGATCATGGCGTTCTCCGTGGCGCCCACGCTGGGCTTTTCCAGCGGGATGACGCCGCCGGCAAGGCCGTCCGCCCAACACAGCAGCTCGCCGTCCGCGATCTGCGTGTGCGCGCCCAGCGCCTCCATGGCCGCCAGATGCAGATCCACCGGCCGGGGGCCCAGAGCGCATCCGCCGGGCAGCGCCAGCCGGGCCTGGCCGCAGCGGGCCAGCAGCGCCCCCAGAAAGATCACCGACGAGCGCATCTGCCCTGCCAGCTCTCCCGGTATGGCGCTTCCGGTCACCTGCCGGCAGTCCAGAGTTACCACGTCGCCCTGCCGCTCCGCAGTACATCCCAGCCGCCGCAGTATCTCCAGCGACGCCTCCACGTCCCGCAGCACGGGCACGTTCGTCAGCTCGATCTCCCCATCCGTCAGTATGCACGCCGCCAAAACCGGCAGCACGGCATTCTTGGCGCCCTGGATGGTCACGCTCCCCTCCAGGGGGTATCCGCCCTGCACTCGCCATATGCTCATGATCCGCCCTCCGGCCAGTATGTCTCAATAAATCGTCAAAACATACTATGCACACGGGCGGCATTTGTGACGCCCCGGACGGCGGACATAATTATTTTACTCTGATTTTCCCTTTTGCGCAAGCCCCAGCACGATGGAGGCGATCCGATCGGTGGCGTCGCTGATCCCCAGGCCCAGGGACGCCTGGCGCATCCGCTCCAGGGCGGCGCTGTCGGAGAGCATCCCGCTGACCGTGTCGTAGAGCGCGTCAGCGTCGAACTGCCCCTCCAGGAGCATCTTCACGGCCCCCGCCCTCTCCAGCACCCGGGCGTTTTTCTCCTGGTGGTGGTTGACCACGTTGGGACTGGGCACCATCACGGCAGGCTTTCCCAGATAGGTCAGCTCGCTGATGGTAGACGCGCCGCTGCGGCAGATGATCACGTCCGCCGCGGTCATGACCTTGGGCATATCGTAGATATACTCCCGCACGTCGATATTCCCGCCGCGCACGCCGTCCGCCTCCAGACGCCGGCGCACGTCCTCATAATAGCGCTTGCCGGTGGCGTAGATGAGCCGGAAGTCCGCTCCCGATCCCATGCGTCGGATAAAGCCCTCCATGGCGTGGTTCATATAGTCCGCGCCCAGAGAGCCGAACACCGCCAGCACCACCGGCTGGTTTTCGTCCAGCCCCAGCTCCCGGCGCGCTTTGGCCTTGTCCAGGCCCTGAAAATCCACCCGCACCGGGGTACCGGTCACCTCCACCTTGGAGGGATCTTTATAGCAGCTGCGGCTGTCCTCCAGCCCCACCAGGATCCGGTCGACGCTGCCCTCCAGCAGCTTTGTGGTCAGGCCGGGCACGGCGTTGGACTCGTGCACCGCCGTGGGGATGCCCATCTTCGCCGCCATGCGCAGCACGGGGTAGCACACATACCCGCCCGTGCCCACGGCCACGTCCGGCCGGAAGTCCTCGATATACTTTTTTGCCAGACGGCAGGCGGAAAAGAGCCGCCCCACCGCCCGCACGTTTTGCAGGATCATCTGGGGCTTTATGCTCCGCTGGAACCCGGAGATGGTGACCTCCCGGATGGGATACCCCTCCCGGGGCACCAGCTCCATCTCCATGTGGTCTTTGGCTCCAACAAAGAGAAACTCCGCGTCGGGCAGCAGCTGCCCGATGCGTCCCGCCACGCCCAGGGCGGGATTGATATGGCCGGCCGTGCCGCCGCAGGTGAAAAGAAATCTCATGGCTATCGCTTCTCCGGAATGTCCCGTGAAAGGGACAGGATGATGCCCAGCTCCGCCATTTGCAGAAGAAGCGCCGTTCCGCCATAGCTGAACAGGGGCAGGGATATGCCCGTGCAGGGGATGGAATTGGTGCACACGGCCACGTTCAGGATCACCTGCATGGCCAGGTGGGTGGTGATGCCCGCCCCCACCATGGCGCTGTAGCGATCCCGGGCATGCATGGCCAGCCAGTAGCCCCGGATGATCAGCAGCGCGAACAGCACCAGGATCAGCATGGCGCCGATGAAGCCCAGTTCCTCGCACACCACGGAGAAGATAAAGTCGTTGTGCTCCTCCGGCAGGTACAGGTACTTCTGCCGGGAATTGCCCAGTCCCAGGCCGAGCAGGCCGCCGGAACCGATGGAATAGAGGCTCTGCACGATCTGGTAGCCGGTGCCGGACGCGTCGGCGAAGGGATTGAGCCAGGCGGTGAACCGGTTGCGCACATAGGGAAACAGCGCGTATCCGATGCCCAGCAGCGAGCCGCCCGCCACCGCGCCGCCGATGAACCACCGCAGCGGAAGGCCGCCCAGAAACAGCATCACCAGACCGATGACCAGAATGATGATGATGGCGGACATGTGGGGCTCCAGCACCAGCAGGCCGCAGACCGCGCCCAGCACGATCACATAACGCAGCAGCCCCTTGATGGAACCGGTGAGCTTGTTTTTGGGCGCGCAGATGAGTGCGGAGAAGTACATGATGACGCCGATCTTCGCGATCTCCGACGGCTGGAAGGTGGTGAACCCCAGGTTGATCCACCGGCGGGCGTTGTTGACCTTCTCGCCGATGCCGGGCACCAGCACCAGCACCAGCATGGCCAGGGAGACCAGCATCACGATGCCGGAGATGTGCCTATAAAAGCCCATGGGGAACCGGGAGCAGACGAACATCACGCCCACCCCGCACAGGGCGAACAGCGCCTGGCGCACGAAGTAATAGGTGGCGTTGCCGCCGGTGGTATTGTTCGGGTCATAATAGGCCCGGGCAAAGCTGGCTGACAGCACCATGATGACGCCCACCGTCAGCAGCACCAGCGTCAGCAGCGCGAACGGAATGTCCACCGTACCCCGGTCGATGGAATTATCGTATGTATAGTCCGCCAGACGGGTGTCGTCGTACATGAACATCTCTTCTACTTTAGAGGACACCGCTGTCACCTCCCTTTCTGATCCCGGCCGTCACACGTACCGGCCCACGCAGGAAAAGAACGATACGATGGCGCAGATCAGCGAGATCGCCGTGAACAGGCACACGATCTGCACCTCCGACCACTTGTGGCCCAGCCAGCCGCCCATCTCCAGATGGTGGTGGAAGGGGGCCATTTTGAAAAATCGCTTGCCGTGGGTGAGCTTGAAGTATAGCACCTGGATGATGTCGGAAAGCGTCTCAAAGATGAACACCAGACACAGCGGCACCAAAATGAGGGGCATATCCAGCGCGAAGGCCATGCCGCACACCGCACCGCCCAAAAAGAGGCTGCCGGTGTCCCCCATGAAGCACTTGGCCGGGTGGAAATTGTAGACGAGAAATCCGAACAATCCCCCGGTCAGTCCCGCGGCGAACACCCCCAGGCAGTTGAAGCGGCTGCCCCAGGCAAAGGCGATGGCCGTATAGAACACGAACACCGGCACGGACACGCTGGCGGCCAGGCCGTCCAGCCCGTCGGTGAGGTTCACCGAGTTGACCGTGCCCACGACGATGAAGGCCGCCAGCAGGAAGTAGAGCCACTCGGGCAGGTCGATATTCACCCCCCAGAAGGGCACATACAGCGAGGGGGTCAGATACCCCTCCAGCCGCAGCAGATACAGCAGCGCCACCGCCACGGCCAGCTGGAGAATGAACTTGGCCCGGGCGGAGAGCCCCAGATTCTGCTTCTTTTTCAGCTTCTCATAGTCGTCCAGAAAGCCGATCGCGCCGAAAAACATGGAAAACAGCAGCACAAACAGCGCCCCCAGCTCCCCTTCCCGGATGAAAGGAAAGCCCAGGGAGAACACCACCGCCGTCACCGCCACGATGAAGATCACCCCGCCCATGGTGGGGGTGCCCGCCTTGGACTTGTGCCAGTTGGGCCCGATCTCCTTTATCTCCTGCCCGGCCTTGATCTTCCGCAGCCAGGGCACATACACGCTCCCGATCAACACGGCCAGCGCAAAAGCCGCCAAAAAGCTTATCACCAGTCGTATGGTCATATCACTGTTCCTCTTTCCTCTGCAAATGATCCGCCACGATCTGCCTCTCATCCATGTGGCGCTTGACCCCGCAGACCTCCTGATAGGTCTCGTGGCCCTTCCCCGCCAGGACGATCACGTCCCCGGGCTGGTGGTTGTCGATGGCCCAGCGGATGGCCGCCGGGCGGTCGCATATCACCTTCATAGGCGCGTCCGGGGGCATACCAGCCAGAATGTCGGCGATGATGGCCTCCGGCTCCTCCGAGCGGGGATTGTCGCTGGTGACCACGCAAAAGTCCGCCAGGCGCGCGGCCGCCGCGCCCATGATGGGCCGCTTGCCGTGATCCCGGTCGCCGCCGCACCCGAACAGCGCCACCAGCCGCCCGTCGGAGACATCCCGCATCGTCTCCAGCACCTTCTCCAGCGCGTCCGGCGTGTGGGCGTAGTCAATGACGATGGTGAAATCGGCGCCGGTGGGCACCACCTCCACCCTGCCCTTCACGCCCCGGCTCCGTCCCAGGGACGAGGCGCACCGGTCAAGGCTGATGCCCAGCATATACCCCGCGGCGATCACCGCCAGCGCATTGGAGACGGAAAAGGCCCCCGGCACCGCCAGGTGCACGCTCTGCCGCTGTCCGTCCATGCAGGCGGTAAAATCCACCGCTCCCGCGCTCAAGCGCACGTTCTCCGCCCAAAGGGCAGCCGGAGCGCCCGCCGCAGAGAAGTCCATCACAGGGCAGTCCGCCCGCTGCCGCATAAAGTCGGCCCAGGGATCGTCCGCGTTCACCGCGGCCCTGTCGCAGCGGGAGAAGAGCATGGCCTTCGCCCCGGCGTAGCTGTCCATGGTCTTGTGAAAATCCAGGTGGTCCTGGGTGAGGTTGGTGAATACCGCCGCCTGAAAGCGCACCCCCGCCACCCGATCCAGCGCCAGCGCGTGGGAGGACACCTCCATCACCGCGTAGGTGCACCCGGCCTGTACCATCCGGGCAAAGAGCTTTTGCAGATCATAGGACTCCGGGGTGGTCCGCTCGGTAGGGATCTCCTCCTGGCCGATCCAGTTGGAGATGGTGCCCACCAGGCCCACCTTCGCCCCCAGGGCGTCCTCCAGAAGGTGCTTGAGCAGCACGGTGACGGTGGTCTTGCCGTTGGTGCCGGTGACGCCCACCATGGTCATCTTCTCCGCGGGGTGGTCAAAGTAGGCCGCGGATACGAGCGCCAGCGCCCGGCGGCTGTCGTCCGTCAGGATATAGGGCACATCCCCCTCCGGCGTCCGCTGGCACAGCACCGCCGCGGCGCCCCGCTCCATCGCCCTGGCAATGAACCGGTGGCCGTCGCTCTTCAGTCCCTCCACCGCCACGAACAGATCCCCCGGCTCCACGGCCCGGGAGTCGTAGCGCACGTCCTTTATCTCCGCCTCCGGGTCGGCCGTCATAGCCAGCACCGGGATGTCCTTTATAAGCGCATCCAGTTTCATACTCACGTCCTCGCAGTAGCCGCATAGCTGGAATCGGAGAGCGTCACCGTCACCACCGTGCCGGGCTCAACCAGGGTTCCCTCCTCAATGCTCTGCCGCACTGTGAGGATGCTGTTGCTGTTCATCATGACGCCCTCGCCCCGGACGTACAGGTTATCCCACCCGGCCCGGATCTTGGCGATCTCATAGCTCAGACCCAGCAGGTTGGGCATCTGGATGGGCGTCTTGTCCAGCTCCTCGCCGCAGTAGAGGATGACCTCGCTGCCGGCGGCGATCTTGGCGTTGGCGGCGGGAAGCTGGGCGGTCACGGCCGCGCCGGAGCCCACCACGGACTTGACAACAAAGCCGTTTTTCTCCAGCAGCTCCCGGGCCTCCTCCAGGCTCTTGGACACCACCCTGGGCATACGCTGATCCACCAGGGCCTCTTCGCCCTCGCCGTACTGGGGCTGCACGCCCAGATAGGGCAGCACGTCCTGGAGTATTTTGCCCACGGTGGGCGCGCCCATGCTGCCGCCGCCGGCGCTGCCGACGATGCTGTCCGGCCCGGGGTTCTCGCACAGCACCAGCACGGCCACCTGCGGATCGTTCGCCGGGGCGAAGCCCAGGAAGGAGGCGATGTACTTCTTCGTGCCGTGCTCCACCTCATAGTTGACGTCCTCGGACGTACCCGTCTTGCCGCAGACCCGGTAGCCCGCCACGTAGGCGTTCTTACCGGTGGCGTTCTGGCCGCTGACCACCTGCTCCAGGATCTCGCAGCACGTGCGGCTGGTCTGCTCGCTGATGACCTGGCGCACCACGGTGGGCTCCCGCTGGCTGACCACCGTGCCCTCGTCGTCCAGCACCTTGCTCACCAGGTAGGGCTCCATGAGATAGCCGCCGTTGGCCACGGCGCTGACGGCCGTGATGAGCTGGATGGGGGTGATGGTAAAGGTCTGGCCGAAGGAGGCCGCCGCCAGCTGGGACAGGTTGGCCTTATTGAAGAACACGTCGTCGCTCCACCAGAGGCTCCCCGCCTCGCCGGGCAGATCCACGCCCGTCCTGTCGAACAGGCCGAAAGCGCGGATATACTGATAAAACCGCTCCGCGCCGATCTTCTGGCCGATGATGGTGAAGGCGATGTTGCAGGAGAACATGGCCGCCTCGGTGAGCGTCTCGTTGCCGTGGCCCACCACGTTCCAGCAGTTCAGCGGGTCGGTACGGCCCAGCACGTTCAGACTGCCGCCGCAGAAGAAGGTGGAATTGGTGGTGACCGCGCCGGAGTCCAGGCCGGTGGCCAGGGTGATGATCTTGAAGACGGAGCCGGGTTCATAGGTCTCCGTCAGGGCCTTGTTGCGCCACTGGAGGTTCCTCTCCTCCGCCAGGAGGGTGTCGTAATCCTCCATCGTGTCCACCATGGCGGTGCTGATCCGCTCCTGGGCTTCCTCGCTGACGGTCATATAGTCGTTGGGGTCAAAATCCCCCAGCGAGGCCATCCCCAGAATAGCCCCCGTATTCACGTCCATGACGATGCCGGCCGCACCGTCCTGCAGATCGTAGTCCACCGCCGCCTCGTCCAGATGCTTCTCCAGATAGTGCTGCACCGTCTCGTCGATGGTGGTGACGATGCTCTGGCCGTCCACGGCGTCATAGTAGTCCTCAAAATCCGTGAACATCATGTCCGTGCCGTAGGCGTTGGTGGCCCGGACGATGCGTCCGTCCGTGCCGGACAGAAGCTTGTCGTAGTAGTATTCCAGGCCCGCCAGGCCGTGATCGTCCGTCCCCACGAATCCCAGCACGTGGCTGGCCAGGGTGCCATAGGGATAATAACGCTTGCTGGCCTCCTCGATCTTCACGCCGGTCAGGTTGTTCTCCTCCTTGAACTGGCGCACCCGTTCGGTCAGATCGTCCTCCACCTTCCGCGCCACGGTGGAATACCAGCTGTCCGTGTGGGAGGTCTTTTCATAGATCTCGGCATAGTCCAGTCCCAGGATATTGGAAAGGCCGCTGGCGATAAACGCGGGATCTTCCTTGTTCATTTTGATCTCCGCGGGGCTGATATAGATATTGCTCACCGAGGCGCTCATGGCCAGGATATTCATATTCCGGTCATAGATCGTCCCCCGCTGGGCGGGCACGTTCGTCTGGCGCAGCTGCTGCTCCACCGCCGCCGATTCGTACATATCGTGGTCGATGATCTGCAGCTGAAAGAGCCGTGCACCCAGCGCGATAAATGCAACTATGCCGCACACTATCATGAGGAACAGTGTGCGGCGAAGCATCATGCGGTTTGGTGAAGCGGGGTCATTCTTTTCCCTGCGTTTCTTGAACATATGCGATCTCCTTTGGACGCTGTGCTGTCGTCTCCTGCCAATACCAGCCAATACCAGTATAATACGCTTGTCAACTGAAATATGCCTTGATGGAGGAGATGATGTCCGAAAGGCCCAGGGAGAACATGTCCGCATCGCCCTTTGTGACCACTTCCGCCTTGTCCGCGGAGGCCACGCCGGTGAGGTAATAGATCTGCTCGTTGACCGGTTCCTGCATACCCAGCTGATCCACGGCGATGGTCTCCACGTCCTTCAGATTGAAGATCGTCTCATACTCCACGGTCAGCTTGTCCTGCTCCTGTTCCAGAGCGGAGATCTGATCCTCCAGCTTGGCGGCACTGTAGGAGATATCCGTCAGGCGGATCTGGGCCAGCAGCATCATGGCCAGCAGCACCGCCGCCACGCCCACGCCCAGAATGGACAGCACGGGCACGCCCTGCCCCACCTTGGCCGCGCGCTTGGCCTTGACCTTGGTGCGCACGTCCTCCTTGATCCACTCCCGGGGCTGGAGCTTCTCCTTCTTGCAGGGTTCAAGCTCCGGCTCGCTGTAGATCTCCTCGTCCAGATACAGGCCCGGATTGCTGAAGTCATAGGCCTGGGTGCCGTCCACGGCGCCGGTGACGAAGTTATAGGTGTTGAATGTCTTTACGTCTGCCATAACTCATACCCTCTCCGCTATGCGCAGCCGGGCGCTCCGTGCCCGGGGATTGGCCGCCAGCTCCTCCCCGTCGGGGACAACCGGCTTACGTGTCACGCTCTTGAGCGTCTGTACGAAGCCGCAGGTGCACACCGGAAAATCCGGCGGGCAGGTGCAGCCGTTCTCTCTGCTGTGAATGGCCTCCTTGACGATGCGATCCTCCAGGGAATGGAAGCTGATCACCAAAAGCCTTCCGCCGGGAAGGAGCCTGTCCGGCGCCTGCTCCAGCATCTGCTCCAGCTCATACAGCTCGTCGTTGACCGCGATGCGCACCGCCTGAAAGCACCGCTTGGCCGGGTGCTGCTTCTCCCGCAGCGCCGAGGCCGGCATGGTCTTGCGGATGATGTCCACGAACTGCCCGGTGGTCTCGATGGGGCTCTCCTGCCGGGCCTTGGTCACCGCCGCCGCGATACGTCCGGCGTACCGTTCCTCCCCGTAGCGCCAGAAGATGCTGCGCAGATCGGCCTCCGGCCAGCCGTTGAGGATGTCCCGGGCGGTCAGAGGCGCGCTCCCGTCCATCCGCATATCCAAAGGGGCGTCCTGCATGTAGGAAAAGCCCCGTTTTTTGTCGTCCAGCTGGGGCGAGGAAACGCCCAGATCGAAGAGCATCCCGTTGACCTTTTCGATCCCCAGGCTGTCCAGTATGGCGTCCAGATCCCCAAAATTCCCCTTCACCAGCGTGGCCCGATCCCCAAAGGGGGCCAGCCGCTCCCTGGCAAAGGCCAGCGCCTGTTCATCCCTGTCGATGCCCACCAGACGGCCCTGGGGAAGATTCTCCAGTATGGCCTGGGCATGGCCTCCCAGCCCCAAAGTCCCGTCCACATAGATGCCCGCCGGATCGATGTTCAGATACCGGACGCACTCGGGCAGCAATACGCTCTGGTGCCGCATCAGAAGTCAAACTCCTGCATGACCGCCGCGATGTTCTCCGGCGACGCCTCGGCGTCACGCTGCGCGGCCCACCGGTCGCTGTCCCAGAACTCCGCGTGGTTGTTGGAGCCCAGCACAGTCACGTTCTTTGTCAGTCCGCCCCGTTCCCGCAGGTTCTGGGGCAGCAGCACCCGCCCCTGGGCGTCCAGCTCGCACTTGCAGGCAAAGGCGTACAGCGGCCGCATGGCCCGCTGCTTGACGTAGGGCATGGCGTTGACCTTGTCGGAGAACACCTTCCACTGCTCCGCGCTGTAGGCGTTCAGGCAGTGATCCATGGACAGAGTGACGTAAAACTCCGGGCCAAGCTCCTCCCGAAGACGAACCGGAATGAACAGCCGCCCCTTGGCGTCCAGTGAATGCTGATATTCGCCTGTCATCCGGCTCACCCCCCTGTCGAGCTGTGGGAAATCTCAACACTTTCCCCCACTTCGCCCCACTTGGCTTTATTATAGGGGGCAAAATCTCAAAAAGCAAGGGGAAAATCAAAGATTTTTCGCGAAAAGTCCTGCCAATTTTTTCCTGTTGTGTTCGACTGTTTTTGAAAGCACAACATCTAGTTTTGACAAAACCGGACAAAAGGATGCCGTCGGAAAAAATGTCCGCCGCCGGCCCCCGCCGGGATAAAAAAAAGACCTCCCTCCGTGTGGAGAGAGGTCGTGACCGATCCGCCGAAACGGATCGTGCCCTTCGTTTTTTGCTTTTCTTTATTTCTTATACGTGATGCTCAGGCCCTTGGTGTCATACGCGCTGGTGTAGCTCTTGCCCGTCTTGTTCACGCACCGCACCGTGAAGCTGTAGGTCGTGCCGCTTTTGGCTTTCTTCCAGGTGTAGCTGGTGGACGTGGTGTCCGCAAGCTTCGTCCACTTGCCGCCGCTGGTCTTGTAGAACACCCGGTACTTGGCGGCCCCAGCTACCTTCCCCCAGGTGATCTTGATCCCCCCGGTGGTCTTGGCCACCTTGCTCACCTTGGGCGCGGCGATATAGGTCAGGCTCTTGCCCGTTCCGTCGTAGGAGCTGGTGAAGTTCTCCCCCGCCTTGTCCATGCACCGCACGGTAAAGCTGTACTTCGTGCCGCTCTTCGCCTTCGTCCAGGTGTAGCTCGTTTTGGTGGTGTTGGCGATCTTCGTCCACTTGCCGCCGGTGGTCTTATAGAAGATCCGGTACTTGGCCGCCCCGGAGACCTTGCTCCAAGAGATCTTGATGCCTGTGGCAGCATTACTCACCTTAGGAACAGCGGGAGTCTTCAGCTTATAGAAGGTGATGGACTTGCCGGTCTTGTCGTAAGAACTGGCTTTGCCGTTCTTGTCGAACGCCTTGACAGTGAAGGTGTATTTGGTGCCAACCTTGGCCCCCGTCCAGGTGTAGGAGGTGGTCTTTACGTCCGCAGCCTTCGTCCATCCGCTCTTGCCGCCGCCTTTGTAATATACCCGGTACTTGGCCGCGCCATCCACCTTGCTCCAGCTGATCTTCACGCCGGTGCTGGTATTGCTCACCTTCAGGTTCTTGGGCTGACCGAAACCGTCCAGAGCCACGAAGGGATAGCCGTTCTCATTGGCAAAGGT
>CANQDL010000019.1 GCA_947591105.1 uncultured Oscillospiraceae bacterium | reverse complement strand
CAGCCGCAGCCATAGCCGCCGGCGACGGAGAACAGGAGGATCAGGATGATGATGAGCCAGAGCCAGCTATAGGAATTATTGTAGAACATTTTATGAAATCCTTTCCCCGCGCTTTTGGATTTCGCGGCCGCCGCCCGCGCGGTGAGGCGTGAGGCGCGATCGCATCCGTGCCATACTATGAGGCCGCGGGCTTGAACGTGACGGAAAAAGTAAAGGAGCAGTTTCATGGCAAAATACAACAGCAGCGACGAGTACGATCGGGAGGATCTGCCCCAGGAGCCCGACGGGAGCGAGGAGGAACAGACCTACTCCTTCCAGGAGGAATACGCCCGGCAGGACGGCGGCGTGCCGGCCTGGGACGACGCGCCCGAAGAGAATGCCCCTGCCTCCGACGGGGAGAAGAAGCCCGGAAAGGCGGCCGCGCTGCGCCGGAAGCTGGATAAGCGCCAGTCCGGTGGGGAGAAAAAGCCCCGGGGGAAGAAGGCCCGGCAGGCGGCCGGCGCTCTGGCCGCGCCGGAGCAGATCATCCGCCAGGCCCCCACAGTGGGACGCACGCTGAAGTCCCGCCAGATGCTGGTATACGACTCCGAGCTGGACGAGGTGGACTACAACGACCCGGACGATGTGCCGGAGGTGCGGGACTATCTGCCCATCCGCTTCCGCCGGTACGGCCGGCTGGGCATCGGCGGCGGGGTGATGTACGCGCTGTGCGTGATCAGCATCAGCATCATCCTGGCCTGCTTCGGCTGGATGTGCGCGGTGGACGTGCTGGCGCTGAACAAGGAGCCCGCCACCGCCGTGGTGGTGATAGACCCCTACGAGCCCACCGGGGACATGCCCGTCACCGTCGCAAAAAAGAACGACGAGGGCGTGGAGGAAGAGGTGCCGATCAAGGTGGACATCGACCAGGTGGCCGACGCGCTGAAAAACGGCGGGATCATCGAGTATAAGTGGCTGTTCAAGATCTTCTCCCGGTTCTCCAACGCCAACATCAAGATCGACCCGGGCACCTACGATCTGAGCACGGTGTACGACTACCGCGCGCTGGTGACGAAGATGCAGGTGGGCTCCGACCGGCAGCTGACCACCCAGGTCACTTTCCCGGAGGGCTTTACCATGGATCAGATCTTCACCCTTCTGGAGCAGAACTATGTGTGCGGGAAAGATAAGCTGTACGAGACGGCGGCCAACTACGACTTCGACTACGACTTTTTGAAGGACATCCCCCTGGGGGACGCCTCCCGGCTGGAGGGCTTCCTGTTCCCGGACACCTATGAGTTCTACCAGGGCGAGAGCCCCGTCACGGCCATTGAGCGGCTTTTGAGCAACGCCGACCGGCGGCTGAGCAGCGACATCATCACCGGCATCTCCGAGCACGGCCTGAGCCTGCGGGAGGGCATTATCATGGCCTCCCTGATCGAGAAGGAGGCCGGCGGCGCCGAGGGCGAGCGGGAGAATATCGCCTCGGTCATCTACAACCGCCTGAACGCCGGCTGGACGCTGGATATCGACAGCACCGTCAACTATATCAAGGGCACCAGCACCCTGGATCTGACCCAGGAGGATCTGGCGATCGACGACCCCTACAACACCTATGTGTACAAGGGGCTGCCTCCCGGGCCCATCTGCAACCCGGGCCTGGCGGCCATCGAGGCGGTGGCCAATCCCACCTATACCAACTACTGGTACTGGTACTCCGTCAACGGCGAGACCTATTTCTTCGCCACCGCCGACGAGCAGTACGCCTTCGCCCAGGCCAATCCCTATTGAGTCAATTTATTTGAGCATACAAAGCATACAAAGAGGTAGACAAGATGGAAAAAAAGTACGGTTTGAACGAGCTGCGGGAGATGTTCCTGTCCTTCTTTGAGACGAAGGGGCATCTGCGTCTGCCCAGCTTCTCCCTGATCCCCCAGAACGACGCCAGTCTTCTGCTCATCAACTCCGGTATGGCCCCCATGAAGCCCTATTTTACCGGCGAGCAGGAGCCGCCCCGGCACCGGGTCTGCACCTGCCAGAAGTGCATCCGCACCGGCGATATCGAGAATATCGGCAAGACCGCCCGCCACGGGACGTATTTTGAGATGCTGGGCAACTTCTCCTTCGGCGATTACTTCAAGAAGGAGGCCATCCCCTGGGCGTGGGAGTTTCTGACCAGTCCCCAGTGGGTGGGACTTGACCCGGATCGGCTGTACCCCTCCGTCTTTGCCGGCAACGAGACCACCCCTGCCGACGAAGAGGCCTTCCGCATCTGGAACGAGGATATCGGCATCCCCGCCGAGCGCATCTATAAGTTCGGCAAGGAGGACAACTTCTGGGAGCACGGCTCCGGCCCCTGCGGCCCCTGCTCCGAGATCTACTATGACCGGGGCCCCAAGTACGGCTGCGGCAAGCCCACCTGCACCGTGGGCTGCGACTGCGACCGGTACATGGAGGTCTGGAACGTGGTGTTCTCCCAGTTCGACAACGACGGCCATGACAACTACACCGAGCTCAAGCAGAAAAACATCGACACGGGCATGGGCCTGGAGCGGCTGGCGGTGGTGTGCCAGGACGTGGACAGCCTGTTCGACGTGGACACGGTGATGAACATCACCAACGAGGTGTCCCGCCTGACCGGCGCCACCTACGGCCAGAGCCACAAGATGGACGTGTCCCTGCGCGTCATCACCGACCACATCCGGGCGTCCACCATGATGATCTGCGACGGGGTTTTGCCCTCCAACGAGGGGCGGGGCTACGTGCTGCGCCGGCTGCTGCGCCGGGCTGCCCGCCACGGAAAGCTGCTGGGGGTGAACGAGCCATTCCTTTATAAGATCGTGGACATGGTCGTGCATGAGAACGAGGGCCACTACCCGGAGCTGCGGGAGCGGCAGGACTACATCACCAAGGTCATCCGGGTGGAGGAGGAGAACTTCGCCCGCACCATCGACGGCGGCATGCGCATCTTTGAGGAGATGCTGGCCGGCCACAAGCAGCGGGGCGAGAGCGTGTTCTCCGGCGCGGACGCCTTCAAGCTGTACGACACATACGGCTTCCCCCTGGATCTGACGGCCGACATGGCCGACGAGCAGGGCATGACCGTGGACGAGGCGGGCTTCCAGACCCTTATGGAGGAGCAGCGCCAGCGCGCCCGGAAGGCCCGGGAGGCCCTGGGCGACCTGGGCTGGGCCGGCGTGGAGTTCGGTAAGGACGTGCCCGAGACCGAGTTTGTGGGCTATGACCACACCAGCTATGAGGGCGCGAAGGTGGTCGCCCTGGTGGTGGAAAACGAACAGGCGGAGGAGCTTATGCCCGGCGTGGAGGGCATCGTGGTGCTGGACAAGACCCCCTTCTACGCGGAGATGGGCGGCCAGGTGGCCGACCACGGCACGATCACCGCAGGGGACATGACCTTTACCGTCACCGACGTGCAGAAGAACAAGGGCGGCAAGTACATGCACTACGGCAAGGTGACCGGCGGCGTGCTGAAGCTGGGCGACGCCGTGACGGCCGCCATCGACACGGAGCGGCGCAGAGCCGTCATGCGCGCCCATTCCGCCACCCATCTGCTGGACAAGGCCCTGCGCACCGTGCTGGGCGAGCATGTCCACCAGGCGGGCTCTCTGGTGGAGCCGGACAGACTGCGCTTTGACTTCACCCACTTCTCCGCCATGACGGACGAAGAGCTGGCCCGGGTGGAGGAGATGGTCAACGACGCCGTGCTGGAGGGCTATGACGTGGTCACCGACGTGCTGCCCATTGAGCAGGCCAAAAAGCGGGGGGCCATCGCCCTGTTCAGCGAGAAATACGGCGACACCGTGCGCGTGGTGGACATGGGCGGCGGCTACAGCGTGGAGTTCTGCGGCGGCACCCATCTGGACAACACCGCCAAGGTGGGCGTGTTCCGCATCACCAGCGAGTTCTCCGTGGCCAGCGGCGTGCGGCGCATCGAGGCCGTCACCGGCAAGGCGTCCCTGGAGGGGATGCGCCGGGTACAGGAGCGGCTCAATCAGGCGGCGGCGCTGCTGAAAGTCCGGCCCGGCGAGCTGGAGGCCCGGGCGGAGAGTATCATGGGCGAGCTGCGCCAGATGCACCAGACCGTGGAGAAGCTGAAGGCCCGGGAGACCGCGGGCGAGACCGACCGGCTCCTGTTCGGTACCCGGGAGATGGGCGCTCTGCGGGTGCTCACCGCCTCGGTGCCCGACGCGGACGCGGCCCGTCTGCGCCAGATGGGCGATATCCTCCGGGACAAGGCCGCCAACATCGTGGCGGTGCTGGCCGCCGACAACGGGGAGAAGGTCACCTTCCTGGCCGTGTGCGGCGCGGACGCCGTGAAGGCCGGTATCAAGGCCGGCGAGCTTGTGCGCGAGGTCTCCGCCGTCACCGGCGGAAAGGGCGGCGGCAAGCCGGAATCCGCCATGGGCGGCGGCTCCGACGTGCTGAAGACCGATAACGCCCTGGCCATCGTGGACGATTTTGTGGCGAAAAAGCTGGGCCTGTGAGAAGCGGGTATCCCGCGTGAGAAAGGAGCTTTCCCGATGCTGATCCAATTTCAGAACATGAACGAGACCGCCGTGCCCCACGCCCGGGGCGGGGAAAAGGAGCTGTTCCGCAAGTACCTGGACACCGGCGACAACCAGATCATGGTGGGCCGGCTGGAGCCCGGCGCCTCGGTGGGCATCCACACCCATGAGGACGACTCCGAGACCATCTACTATCTCTCCGGCAGGGGCAAGGTCTACTATGACGGCCGGTATGAGCCGGTGCAGGCGGGGGCGTGCCACCACTGCCCCAAGGGCCACACCCACGGCACCTTCAACGACGGCGACGAGGATCTCATTTTCTTCGCTGTCATCCCCAAGCAGTGAGGTGCGGCCATGAGCGACGTTTTGAACTATCACGACGACTGCCTGTTCTGCAAGATCATAAAGGGGGACATCCCCTCCGCAAAGGTCTATGAGGACGAGCGGTGCTACGCCTTTAGGGACATCAATCCTCAGGCGCCCACCCATGTGCTGGTGGTGCCCAAGACGCACATCGGCTCCTGCGCAGAGATCACCGGCGATAACGCCGCCCTGGTGGCCCATATCTTCACCGTGGTCGCCAGGATCGCCCAGCAGGAGGGCCTGACGGGCGGCTACCGGGTGGTATCCAACGTGGGGCCGGACGGAGGCCAGACCGTGCCCCACCTGCACTTCCATATTCTGGGCGGACGTTCCCTGTCCGGCCAGATGGGCTGACAGACAGTATGCGAAAGCTGGCGTGGACGGCGCTGGGCTTCACCGCGGCGGTGGGGCTGTGCGAGTACGTCCTGCCGGCGGGAGGGCTGCCGTATATCGCGGCAGCTCTCGCTGTATTCTCGCCGCTGGCGCTGCTGCTGCGGCGGGGAGTTTACCGGCGCCGGGCCATGATACTGGCGCTGTCCGCGGCGGCGGGCGTTCTCCTCTGGTGGGGAGAGTATACGTTTCATGCCCGGCCTTCCGCCGCCTTGGTGGGGCAGGATGTGCAAATATCCGCCCTTGTGACCGGTTATGTGGAGAGACACCCGGATTACGAGCGGGTGGAGGTGCGGGTGCAGGACGGGGCGCCCCGGGAGAGGGCGCTGCTGTACTACTACGATGGCGCGCTGCCCGAGCTGGAGCCGGGGGACACGATCTCGGTGCAGATCCGGGTGAGCGACGCCATGATCCGGCAGGGGGAGCGCTCCCGGATCTATACCGGCCAGGGGGTGCACCTGCTGGGGTATATCCAGCAGGAGAGTCTGACGGTGACGGGCCGGGCCCGGTACGCGGACGTGCGCTTTTTCCCCCAGCGGCTGGGCCGGCAGGTGCGGGCGCTGTGCGACACGCTGCTGCCGCCGGACACGGCACCGCTGGTCAAGGGCCTTCTCACCGGCGACACTGCCGCCCTGGAGGAGGACACGGAAAACTATACGGCCATGCGCACCGCCGGGGTGATGCACATCGTGGCCGTCAGCGGGATGCACATATTCGCCCTGGTGGGCTTTGTGCAGCTGCTGCTGGGCAAGAGCCGGCGGACGAGCCTGGTGTGTCTGCCGGTGATCGGGCTGTTCACGCTGATGGCCGGGTGCCGGCCGTCGGTGGTGCGGGCGGCGGTGATGCAGACGGTGTATCTGCTGGGGCCCCTGGCCCGGCGGGAGACGGACAAGCTGACCAGCTTGAGCGCGGCGCTGCTGTTGCTGCTGGCGGCCGACCCCATGACGGTGGGCGGCACGGGGCTGCAGCTCAGCTTTGCCTGTATGCTGGGATTCGTGTATGTGCTGCCGGCCCTTCAGCGCTGGATGGACGAGCGCCTGCCCATGGACAAGCGGTGGGTCTCGGCGGCGGCCTCCAACGTGGCCTGTACGGTGAGCGCCACGGTCTTTTCCGCGCCGGTGGCCGCCATGTGCTTTGGCCAGATGCCCCTGCTGTCCCTGGCGGCGAATCTGCTGACGCTGGCGGTGATAGAGTGTGTGTTCGTGGGCGGCTTTGCCCTGTGCGCGCTGGGGGCGCTGTGGCCCGGTCTGGGCGGGGCGCTGGGATGGCTGCTGGCCTGGCCGGTGCGGTGGTGTATGCTGGTGTACCGGACGGTGGCGGCGCTGCCGGTGTCGAGCCTGTCCATGACCACAGTCCGATCCTGGCTGTGGCTGGCGGGGGTATACGCTCTGTTTGGCCTTTGGTACGTTCTGCGGCGGCGGGGCCGGCGCGTGCCGGCGGACGTGCCGGTATGTCTGGCGGTGATCGGCCTGTGCCTGACGGTGCTGGTCGGAAAGCTGGCCGTGGGCCGGGGAGAGGCGCTGGTGAGCGTGCTGGACGTGGGCCAGGGAGAGTGCGTGGTACTGGCCGGGCATGAGGGCACGGCGGTGATAGACTGCGGCGGAAACCGGCTGGAGGACGCCAGCGACACCGCGGCGGGCTATCTGCAGAGCATCGGCCGGGGACAGATCGACCTGCTGGTGCTGACCCATTTGCACGCCGATCACGCCGGCAGCGTAGAGACGCTGCTGTACCGGATGCCTGTGGGCCAGCTGATCCTGCCCGCCGGGGCGGACGACGGCGACGGTATGCTGGCGGAGATCCTGACGGCGGCGCAGCGGCAAAACGTGCCGGTGCGGTTTCTGGAGGAACAGAGCGTGTGCCGGGCGGGGGATCTGACCCTGGAGCTGCTGCTGCCGCAGGGCGTGCAGACGAACGAGCGGGGCATCGTGGCGCTGGCGTCGGCGGCCGGTGAAACGGCGCTCATCATGGGCGACGCGGGCACGGAGGCGGAGCTTGCGCTCTTGGCGGAGCAGGCGGTGCCGGACGTGGACGTGCTGGTGGCGGGCCACCACGGGTCAAAGACCGCCACGGGGGAGCTCTTCCTGCTGGCGGCCCGGCCGGAGACGGCCGTCATATCGGTGGGATATAATCTCTACGGCCACCCGTCAGAGGAGGCCATGGAGCGGATGGATACATACGGCGCCCGCATCCGGCGGACGGATACGGAGGGCACCGTCACGGTGCGGTTCGGACAGAAGGGAGCGGCCAATGGCTAGCAGAGGGGAACAGGGCGTGGATTACGGCGCGGCGCTGAAAAAACTGCGCCAGCAGGGGCCCGGGAAGGTCTATATCCTCCGGGGGGAGGAGGACTATCTGCGGGACAGCTATCTGGACGAGCTGAAAAAGCTCTGCCTGGAGGAGGGGACGGAGGCGTTCAACTACCACCGTCTTCAGGGGCCCGGCCTGGATCTGGGCCAGCTGGCCCAGAGCGTGGAGGCCATGCCCTTTATGGGGGAGCGCACGCTCACCGAGGTGCGGGATTTTGACGTGAACCGGACGGGGAGCTACGACGGGGACGGTCTGCGTGCCCTGCTGGAAAACCTGCCGGATTGGGCGACGGTGGCCTTTGTGTTCGCCCCGGGCTACGCGCCGGATATGCGTCTGGCGCCGGTGAAGGCCATGAAAAAGGCCGGGGACGATCTGGTGTTCTCCAGCCCCGGGGACGCGGCCCTCGCCCGCTGGGTCATCCGCCGGGCGGAGGGATTGGATAAGACCATTGATCCGCCCACGGCCAGCTACTTCATCTGGGTCTGCGGGGAGCGGATGAACGCCCTTATCCCGGAGCTGACGAAGGTGGCCGGGCACGCCGCCGGGAAGGCCATCACCCGCGCCGACATCGACGCGGTGGCCAAACGCGCGCCGGAGACCACCATCTTCCAGCTGACGGACGCGCTGGGTGCGGGGAAGTATGACCAGGCCGCCCGGCTGCTGGCCGATCTGCTGGCGGACAAGGACGAGCCGCCCCAGAAGCAGATCGCCATGGTGAGCACCCAGTTCCGGAACCTGTACGTGGCCCGGGTGGCCGCCGACAGCGGCAAGGGGGAGGCCTTTATCACCGCCTGCGTGCCGGAGCTTGCCAGCCGGCCCCGGCCCCTGCGGATGCTGCGCCAGGCGGCCCAGCGCTTCTCCGCCGACCGGCTGGCCCGGGCGGTCTGCATGTGCGCCCGGTGCGATTACGCCATGAAGGACACCGGCGGCGACCCGGAGACGCTGATGAAGGAGCTGCTGCTGCACCTGGCCCTGGACAGAGCATGATACGCATACGGGAAGCGGTGGTGGTGGAGGGCCGGTACGACAGGGCGGCGCTGGCCAACGTGGCGGACACGGTGATCGTGGACACCGCGGGCTTCGGCGTGTTCTCCGACCGGGAGAAGCTGGCGCTGCTGCGCCGTCTGGCCCGGGCCCGGGGCCTGGTGATCCTGACGGACAGCGACGGCGGCGGTTTTTTGATACGAAGCTTTCTCAAGAGCGCCATCGACCCGGCGCTTGTCAAGCACGCCTATATCCCCGACGTGCCCGGTAAGGAGCGGCGCAAAAAAAGCCCCTCCAAGGAGGGACTTCTGGGCGTGGAGGGGATGGAGCCCGCCGTGCTGGAGGCGGCGCTGCGCCGGGCCGGCGCGACGGTGCTGGACGGCCCGGCGGCCCAGAGCGGAGAGCCGCCCATGACCAAGGCGGAGCTCTACGCGCTGGGACTTGCCGGCCGGCCGGACAGCGCCCGGCTGCGCGCGGCGGTGAAAAAAGCCCTGAATCTGCCGGAAAAACTCACCGCCAACGGCCTGCTGGACGTGCTGAACGTGCTCTCAAGCCGCGGGGAGGTGGGGCGGATCGTCGCGTCTGCCCGGGAGGGGGACGCGCCGCCGGTCATCTCTTCCCCGCCGGATCTTCCAGGATGACGAGGGCGATCCCCGCCAGCAGCAGCACGCCCGCCGGGGTCTCCGCCATGGCCTGGGCCAGGCGATAGGCGCGGAAGCTGCCCGCCGACGGCTCTCCCGCGAACAGGCACAGCACGAAGGCGGCAAACACCATGGCGCAGCACAGCGCCAGCACGATGCGCACGCCCAAAAGCCCCGCCGGGGATATCCGCTGAAAGCTATGTAAAAACTTCTTCATGGGGATATATTAGCCCCGTTTTCCCGGCCGCGCAAGGCACAGTTTTTTCCAACGGGGACGATTGCGTTATGTCGATCAAAAAGTTGGGGGAAAGCGTAAGTTTTTGTGGAATTTTCCCGCAGAGTGTGATATAATTATGTTAATCTGGTAAACAACCGGTCAACTCATGGGAGGATATACGCTATGAAATGCCCCTATTGCGGCTATGCCGAGAGCAAGGTCATCGACTCCCGCCCTGCTGACGAGGGCAGCACCATCCGCCGCCGGCGGGAATGCCTGATGTGCGGCAAGCGGTTCACCACCTATGAAAAGGTGGAGCGGATGCCCCTGGTGGTGGTCAAGCGGGACGGCAGCCGTCAGACGTTCGATAAGGTCAAGCTCATCAACAGCATGGTGCGGGCCTGCGAGAAACGGACGGTTCCCCTGGACAAGATCCAGTCCATCGCCGCCGGCATCGAGACGGAGCTGCAGAGCGCCCTGGAGCGGGAGATCACCTCCGCCGAGATCGGCGATATGGTGATGGAACAGCTCAAGACCGTGGACGAGGTGTCCTACGTGCGCTTTGCCAGCGTCTATCGGCAGTTCAAGGATATCAATACCTTCATGGAGGAGCTGACAAAGCTCCTGGGCAACAAGGCCGCCGAGAGCTAACGCTCCTTCGGGGAAAGAAACACTCCGCCCGCCATATCCACTGTCATCATATACACATCTCTGGGAGAGGCGATACGCTGGCTGCGAAGGTATTTTTCCAGCCACCTTTCGTCCTTTCCCAGTATTTTTAGGTTTTCCCCCAGTACATGGCCGTCGTTGATGACGATGAGTGGGTAGCCCGCGTCTGGCGCCTGGACGTGCATCTGGGCGGCGGTGACCGGGCGGCTGCCGGGGGCGAGGATCACGTTGAGCTTGCCGTCCGTCTCCAGAATGGCGTACTCCACCTCGTTCAGATCCAGCGCGCCCTGGTTGCGCAGGGCTTCGGCCAGCTCGTCCGGGGTGAAGCGGTTGCGGCGCATCTGGCGCTGGTCGACGCGGCCGTGGGCGATGAGCAGGGCGGGCTTGCCGGCGAGAAGGCTCCGAAAGCGCACGCTCTTTGCCATGAGCAGCGACAGCGCCATCTCCAGCGAGAACAGCACCGCCGCCGGGGCGATGCCGTAGTACAAAGGCTTTTCCGGGCTGCCGATGGGCGTGGCGGACACCTCCGAGATCAGGATGGTGACGATCAGCTCCGAGGGCTCCAGCTCGCCCAGCTGCCTTTTCCCCATCAGACGCATAAAAAGGATCAATACAGCATATATGACCACAGAGTTGAATAAGATATCTTTCAGCATAGAGATAGTATTCCGCTGACCGTCGGATTTATGACGGAAATCACTTTGGCAAGAGGAGAACGATCATGGGTAAGTATTTTGGCACAGACGGCTTCCGGGGGGAGGCGAACGTGACGCTCAATCCGGTGCACGCCTTTCAGATCGGGCGGTACCTGGGCTGGCACTACAGCCAGCAGCACAAGGCGAAGATCGTCATCGGCAAGGACACCCGGCGCAGCAGCTATATGTACGAAAACGCGCTGGCGGCGGGGATCGTGTCGTCCGGCGCGGACGCCTATCTGCTGCACGTGACCACCACGCCCTGCGTGGCGTATATCACCCGCAGCGAGGACTTTGACTGCGGGGTGATGATCTCCGCCAGCCACAACCCGTTTTACGATAACGGGATCAAACTTCTCAACGGCGAGGGGGAGAAGATGGACGACGCTCTCCAGGACGCCATCGAGCAGTACATAGACGGGAAGATCCCGGATCTTCCCTATGCCACCCGGGATCAGATCGGCTGCACGGTGGACTTCTATTCCGGGCGGAACCGGTATATCGGCCACCTGACGGCGCTGGCGGACTGTCCCTTTGAGAACCGCACCATCGCCCTGGACTGCGCCAACGGCAGCACCTGGATGATTGCCCGGGCGGTGTTCACGGCGCTGGGGGCCAAGGTGCTGGTGATCAACGACCGGCCGGACGGGGTGAACATCAACCGGGGCTGCGGCTCCACTCACATCGAGCAGCTGCAGGAGTTCGTGCGCCAGAGCCGTGTGGACTGCGGCTTTGCCTTTGACGGCGACGGCGACCGGTGTCTGGCGGTGGACGAGCGGGGCGAGGTGGTCAACGGCGACAAGATCATGTATATCTGCGCCAAGAGCATGAAAAACCGTGGCCATCTGCCGGACAACGCGGTGGTGACCACGGTGATGTCGAACCTGGGACTGTACAAGGCGCTGGACGCGGCGGGGATCGGATATGAGAAGACCGCAGTGGGCGACCGGTACGTATACGAAAACATGAAGGCCAACAACCACCTGATCGGCGGGGAGCAGTCGGGCCATATCATCTTCCGCAAGTACGCCCGCTCCGGGGACGGCCTGATCACGGCCATCATGGTCATGCGGGTGATGGTGCAGACCAACCTGCCCCTGTCCACCCTGGCCGCGCCGGTGAAGATGTACCCCCAGGTGCTGAAAAACGTGGTGGTGACGGACAAGGAGCAGACGCTGGCGAATGCCGCGGTACAGCGGGAAGTGGCCGAGGTGGAGGCTGAATTGGGCGACAACGGCCGGGTGCTGCTGCGCAAGAGCGGCACGGAGCCGGTGCTGCGGGTGATGGCGGAGGCGTCCACCCCCGGGCTGTGCCAGCAGAGCGTGGATCGGATCATCGCCGCCATGGAGAGAGAAAACCTTCTGGTGGAGGTGCGCAAATGATAAAGACCAGTGAGATGTACGATCTGACCCACACCGCCGCGGCGGCCCTGCTGGAGAAGACCCAGTATCCCTGGCAGGCTCTGGCCGGCATCAGTGAGTTTATCCTGGCCCTGGGCCAGACCCTTCCGGCGGAGGAATACGACCACCCGGCGGAGGACGTGTGGATCGCCAAGGACGCCACGGTGTTCCCGTCGGCCTATATCCACGGCCCCTGTATCATCGGCCACGGCACTGAGGTGCGCCAGTGCGCCTTCATCCGGGGCAGCGCGCTGGTGGGAGAAAACTGCGTGGTGGGCAACTCCACGGAGCTGAAAAACGTCATCCTCTTCGATAATGTCCAGGTGCCCCATTATAATTATGTCGGCGACTCCATTCTTGGCTATAAGGCCCACATGGGCGCGGGGAGCGTCACCTCCAACGTGAAGAGCGACAAGACCCTGGTGGTCATCCACGGCGCCGGGGAGGACGTCCCCACCGGCCGGAAAAAGGTGGGCGCCATGCTGGGCGACGGCGTGGAGGTGGGCTGTAACAGCGTGCTCAATCCGGGCACGGTCATCGGCCGCAACAGCAACGTCTATCCCCTGTCATCCGTCCGGGGCGTGGTGCCGGCGGATTCCATTTTCAAAAGCCAGAACAACATCGTGCCCAAGGCGCTTCTGTAAGAGAAAGCAATGTCCAGGCCCCTCCGTTCCCACAGGGATCGGAGGGGCCTGGATATTCTGTTGACAAAAGCGCGCTCTGGGAGGTATGATGGGAAAAACCAGCTGCAAATCAAACAACAGAGAGCAGGAGGATCATATCATGATAAAGCGTGCGTTGAGTCTTCTCCTGGCGGCGCTGATGCTGCTGGGGGCGCTGCCCATGGCATACGCCCAGGGCGAACCGGAGCAAGCCGCTGCTGCGGAAGAGCCCGCCATGATAGAGGAAACGGTCGAGCCGGAAGAGCCCGCTGCGGCGGAAGAGCCCTTTTTCACGGAGGAACCCGTTGCAACGGAAGAGCCCGTTGTCACGGAAGAGCCCGCTGTGACGGAGGAGCCCGTTGTGACGGAAGAACCGGTTTTGACGGAAGAACCGGTCGCGACGGAAGAGCCGGTCGCGACGGAGGAACCCGCTGCGACGGAAGAGCCGGTCGTTGCGACGGAAGAACCTGCCCCGGCGGAGCCGGAGGAACCGGCAGCCGTGGACGAGGCGCAGACGAAGGACGCATCCTCCGGCAACTGCGGGGCGAACGTGAAGTGGTCGCTGGCGGCGGACGGCACCTTCACCGTCTCCGGCAAGGGCGCGATGGACGACTATCACTATCGCACGGCAAGCAGGCCGTGGAACGACAGCCTGTCTAAGATCAAAAAGGTCGTCATCCAGTCGGGCGTGACCAGCGTGGGCGGCGGCGCGTTCTGGGGCTGCGGCAATCTGACCAGCGTCACCATTGCCAGCGGTGTGACGACCATCGGTGAAAACGCCTTTTACAACTGCGGCGCCCTGACGAGCATCACCCTCCCCGCGGGGGTGACTGCCATCGGCAACGGCGCTTTCGGCGAGTGCGCCAAGCTGGCCAGCGCCACCCTCCCCAAGGGCCTAACCAGTATAGGGGATGACGCGTTTTATAGCTGCGCCCTGAAGAAGATCACCCTTCCCGACGGGCTGAAGAGCATCGGCGGCGGTGCGTTCATGGTATGCCCTCTGACCGGCAGCGTCACCATCCCGGACACCGTGACCAGCATCGGCAGCAACGCGTTTTATATGTGCGAGAGCATGACCGGCGTCAACATCCCGGCGGGCGTGACCGTCATCGAGGAGAGCGCCTTCAGCCAGTGCGTCAGTCTGACCAGCATCACCATCCCCGAGGGAGTGACCAGGATCGGGATTGCCGCCTTCTTTTTCAGCGGCCTGACCGGCGATGTCACTGTCCCCAGCAGCGTGACCACCATCGACACGAACGCCTTCGGCCAGTGTGCCAACCTGACCAGTGTCACCATTGAAAACCCCTCCTGCGTGATAAAGGAGCGGGAAGACAAGGATGAGACCCAGGCGGCGATCACGAGCAATACGGCCATCCGGGGCTACGACGGCTCCACCGCCCAGGCCTATGCCAACCTTCACGGCAACCAGTTCATCAATCTGGGCAAGGCCCCCGAGGGGCCGGCCCAGCCCAAGAACCTGAAGGTGAGCAATACCACCACCGGCGTGAAGGTCAGCTGGAGCAAGGTCGCCGGCGCGACAAAATACAGCGTGTATTACAAGAAGAGCGGCAAGTGGACGAAGCTTGCGGACGTGACCGGCACAAGTTACACCTGGACGGGGGCCAAGGTGGGAACGAAGTATACCTTTACCGTCAAGGCGTTC
The DNA here is from genome assembly GCA_947591105.1 of uncultured Oscillospiraceae bacterium. Taxonomy (GTDB): domain Bacteria; phylum Bacillota; class Clostridia; order Oscillospirales; family Oscillospiraceae; genus CAJOIG01. Next base: position 12,009 of record CANQDL010000019.1, on the reverse strand, counting down.
GACAAGAACGGCAAGGCCAGCGATTACGACAAGACCGGCAAGTCCATCACCTTCTATAAGCTGAAGACCCCCGCCGTTCCCAAGGTGAGCAACGCCGCCACGGGAGTGAAGATCAGCTGGAGCAAGGTCACCGGGGCGGCCAAGTACCGGATCTTCTATAAGACCACCGGTGGCAAGTGGACGAAGATCGGGGACACCGCGTCCCTCAGCTACACCTGGAAGAAGGCCAAGAGCGGCACGAAATACAGCTTCACCATCCGGTGCGTGACGAAGGACGGCAAGAGCTACACCAGCGACTATAACACCACCGGAAAGTCCATTACCTACGTGGCCGCGCCCAAGATCTCCAAGGTAAGCAACACCGCCACGGGCGTGACGATCACCTGGGGCAAGGTGACCGGCGCGGGCAGCTACCGGGTGTACTACAAGACCGGCTCCGGCAAGTGGACGAAGATCGCCAACACCACCAAGACAAGTTATACCTGGGCAAAGGCGAAGAGCGGGACAAAGTACAGCTTCACGGTGCGGTGCATGGACAAGGCGGGGGAGAACTTCACCAGCTCCTACGACAGCACGGGCAAGTCCATCACCTATATCGCCGCGCCCAAGGTGAGCAAGGTGGCCAAGGCCACCGGGGGGATCAAGATCACCTGGGGGAAGGTAGCGGGTGCTGCCAAGTACCGGGTGTTCTACAAGACCAGCGGCGGCAAGTGGACGAAGATCGGGGACACCACGTCCACCAGCTACACCTGGAAGAAGGCGAAGAGCGGCACGACCTACAGCTTCACGGTGCGGTGCGTGAACAAGACGGGCAAGAGCTACACCAGCGCATACGACACCAAGGGCTTGAGTATCGCATACAAGAAGTAAACAAAGCAAAAACAAAGGGCGCGATGCAAACGCATCGCGCCCTTTCCATATCAAGATCGCCTTACTTCACGCTCTCCACGAACCGCAAAAACGCCTCTTTGCCGGCGGCGGTGCGCTTGTAGACACCCGCGTGCTCCAGCACTTGGGCAAATACCTTGCCCACCTCCTGCTGCAATATGGGCAGGGCGTTGTCTGCGGTGAAGGTGTATTCTTTTCGCAGTCCCTCCGCCCAGTCGGCGTGCTTGGCGATGGTCTCGTTGGCGCGCAGGTCGTCTCCCTTGACCAGCGCGTCCGCCAGAACGGCCAGCTCCGTCTTGAGCCGGGCGGGCAGAACGGCCAGGCCCATCACCTCGATCAGACCGATGTTCTCCTTCTTGATGTGGTGCAGCTCCTGGTGGGGGTGGAAGAGTCCCAGGGGGTACTGGGGCGTGGTGCGGTTGTTGCGCAGCACCAGATCCAGCTCAAACTGCTCGTCCCGCATCCGGGCGATGGGGGTGATGGTGTTGTGGGGCTCGCCGCCGGTCTGGGCCAGGATATCCGCCGCCGGGTCGCTGTAGGCGCGCCAGGCGGTCAGGATCCTGTCCGCCAGCTCCACCAGCCGGTCGGGATCGGCCCCGCGGATGCGCAGCACGCTCAAGGGCCACTTCACGATCCCCGCCTGTATGTCGTCGAAGCCGGGGAAGCTGACGGCGGTCTCCACCGGCGCCCGCTCCATGGCAAAGGTATACCGGCCGCCCTGGAAGTGGTCGTGGCTCAAAATAGAGCCGCCCACAATGGGCAGATCCGCGTTGCTGCCCACGAAGTAGTGGGGGAAGCGGCGCAGAAAGTCCATCTGCTTGCGGAAGGTGGAGCGGTCGATCCTCATGGGGATGTGCCGGGAGTTGAGCACGATGCAGTGCTCGTTGTAGTACACATAGGGGGAGTACTGGAAAAACCAGTCCTGCCCGTCCAGGGTCAGGGGGATGAGCCGGTGATTCTGCCGGGCGGGGTGGTCGAGACGGCCGCCGTAGCCCTCGTTTTCCGCGCACAGCTGGCAGGCGGGGTAGGCGTTCTGGGGGGCGGACTTGGCCGCGGCGATGGCCCGGGGGTCTTTCTCCGGCTTGGAGAGGTTGATGGTGATGTCCAGATCCCCGTATTTGGTGGGGGCGATCCACTTTACGTCCTTTGCGATCCGGTAGCGGCGGATGTAGTCCGTGTCCTGGCAGAAGGTATAGAACCAGTCGGTGGCCGCCTGGGGGCTCTGGGCGTAGCGCTTCCAGAACAGGCACCGCACCTGGCTGGGCCGGGGGGTGAGTATGCCCATCAGCTCCGTGTCCATGATGTCCCGGCTGGCCACCCCGTCCTCGCAGCGGCCATTGGCCACGGCCCAGTCCAGGATATCGCGCAAAATGTCCTCCAGCGGCCGGGACTGTACGTCGGCAGGCGCCTGCCAGCGATCCAGCCCCAGAACGGACAGCATCCGGTTGGCGGCCCATACCCGGTCGCCCGGCTCGATGAGGTTCTTCTCCAGCCCGTACTGTACAAGCTGGGCGATGTATGTATTGATCATGGCGCTCTCCTTATCCGATCATCACGCCGCCCACAGGGCGCACATTGAGCACATGGCAGCTTCCCGCGCCCAGCACGGCCTGGATGCGCGCTTTGAAATCCTCCAGCATATCCAGCGGCACGAAGGCCTGGGCCGTGCCGCCGAAGCCGCCGCCGTGTACCCGCACCGCGCCACGGCCGCCCAGTATGCGCTCCGCCAGGGCGATGGTCAGCATCAGCTCCTGGTTCGCGGTCTGACCGGTGGGCACCACGTTTTGCAGATACAGGGCCGAGGAACGGCCGGAAGCGGCAGCCAGCCGGAGAAAGCCCTCAAAATCTCTGCCCTTTAAGGTCATGGCCTGGGCTGCGGCCCGGTCATTCTCGGCGTAAAAGTGCATGGCACGCAGCACGGCCCGGTCGCCGGCCCGCTTTCGCAGGGCGGGCAGGGCGGCGAGAAAATCCGCCTCGGGCACGTCCCGCAGCACGCTCTTGCCGAAGCAGCCGCTCACCGCGCGCAGTTCGTCGGTGATGGCGGCGTATTCCCCGGTCAGATCCCCATGATCCGCGCCGGAGTCCAGTATGCACAGGGCATAACCCGCGGCGTGCAGGTCAAGGTCGATGCGCTCCACCACCGGCGCGGCCGGATCGGCAAAGTCGATGGCCACCACCCCGCCCACGGAGCAGGCGGTCTGATCCATCAGCCCGCAGGGCTTGCCGAAATACTCGTTTTCCGCCCACTGGCCGATCTGGGCCAGCTCCACCGCGTCAAAGCCGCCGGCGAACAGGCTGTTGAGCATGGCGCCCACCAGAATCTCATAGGCGGCGGAGGAGGACAGCCCGCTCCCGCCGGGCACGTCGGACACCAGGCAGGCATCCAGACCGCTCCCCGCGGAGCGGCCCAGCTGTACGAACCGGGCGGCGATGCCCCGTACCAGGGCGGCGGAGCTGTTGCGCTCGCCGGGGACAGGCTCCAACTGGCCCAGATCCACCTCCACCGGGGGATAGCCCTGGGAGAGGATGCGGATGACGCCGCTGTCGTTGGGGGCGGCGGCGGCCAGCACGTCCATATCCACGCTGGCGGCCAGTACCCGGCCGTGCTGGTGGTCGGTGTGGTTGCCGCCCAGCTCCGTGCGGCCGGGGGCGCTGAAAAACGCTGTCGCCGGACGGCCAAACTGCTGGGAAAAGCTGTCCAGAAGGCGGCTGCATCGCTCTTTGGCGGCGGCCAGGCGGCCGTGGCCGTACAGGGGCAGAAGCTGCCCGTCCAGTTCGCCGGCGGCCAGCCGGGCGGAGAGGTCTTTTTTCATGTCCTGTCTCCTTTACATCTGTATGGGGATATCCTGGGTGGGTACTTTGTTCCAATCAAAAAGGGGGATGAGCTCGGCGGGGGTGACGGGCTCCGGGGCGGGCAGAAGCCCGGCTATGTATGCCAGCTGGCCCGTCAGTTCCCGGGCTGTCATCTCCCAGCGCAGGGCCTGGGTGCTGCGGCTGCCCAGGCGTTTGGAGAGCTTGCCCTGTTCCGCGGTGAGCAGAGGCAGGTGGCAGTAGGAGGGAGGCGTGCCCCCCAGCGCGCGGATGAGCCATGTCTGCCCGGGCGCGGAGGACAGCAGATCCCGCCCACGTACCACCCGGGTCACGCCCATGGACATATCGTCCACGCTCACCGCCAGCTGGTAGGCGTAGATCCCGTCCGCCCGGCGGAGGATGAAATCCCCGCCTTCCCGGGCCAGGTTTTGGGTGTAGGGCCCGTAATGGCCGTCAAGCACCGTCACCGTCTCGTCCGGCAGCCGCACCTTCCAGGCGGGGGGACGGTCTGACGCAAGCCGGGCGGCCCGCTCCGCCGCCGTGAGATACCGGCAGCGGCAGCCGGAGTCGTGGACGGCCTCCCCGGGATGGGGCGCGGCGGCGGCCGCCAGCCGCTGGGCGCGGCTGCACCAGCAGGGATAGACAAGACCCTGCTCCTCCAGCGTGCGGAAGGCCCGCTCATAGAGGGCGGTGCGTGCGCTCTGGCAGTAGGCCCGGTCGGGGTAGCCCCCGTCCCAGTCCAGGCCCAGCCAGCGCAGATCCTCCGCCAGGGCCCGGGCGTACTGCTCCTGGGTGCGGACGGGATCGAGATCCTCCATCCGGAAGATCATCCGGCCGCCGGCGGCACGACAATCCAGCCATGCCAGGAGCATGGCCAGCAGATTGCCCATGTGCATATACCCGGAGGGACTGGGGGCAAAGCGCCCAACGATCACGTCGTTCATAGCTCCATTATAATCCCTTTTGCCCGGTTGTAAAGGAAGAATTGCCCATTGGAGCTTGACAGAAACACATATGTTTTATAAAATGTGGGGTACTATATGGGAGAGGAGCGGTGAGAATGAATCTTCCCAATGAGCTGACGTTGGCCCGCATCGTCATGACGGCGCTGATGGTGGCCTTTCTGCTGCTGCCGGGGCCGGTGTGGGCGTGGCTGTCCGTGGTGATGTTCGCCGCCGCGTCCCTGACGGATATGGCCGACGGCCGTATCGCCCGCAAGCGCCATCTGGTGACCAATTTCGGCAAGTTCATGGATCCGCTGGCCGACAAGATCCTCAACTACTCGGTGATGATCGTATTGCTGCCGGAGCGGCTGATCCCGCCTGTGGCCATGGTCATCATCCTGTTCCGGGAGTTTCTGGTGTCCGGCATCCGCCTGTCCGCGGCGGAGCAGGGCAGGGTAGTGGCGGCCAACATATGGGGCAAGCTCAAAACGGTGGTGCAGGACGTGTCCCTGGTGGTGATCCTGGTGCTGCGGGCGCTGGATCTGGACGCGCTGTGGGCGGTGTCCAACGTGCTGATGTGGGTGTGCGCGGTGCTGACGGTGATCTCCGGCGGGGTGTATCTGTGGCAGAACGCGGACGTGCTGAAGGACGCGGATTAATACATAGGCAGGAGAGCAACGATGAATTTGTGGCATGATATCCGGCCCTCCCGGATGCAGCCGGAGGATTTCCTCGCGGTGATCGAGATAGAGAAGGGCTCCAAGAATAAGTACGAGATGGACAAGGAGACCGGCGCCCTGCGTCTGGATCGCATCCTCTACACCTCTACCCATTACCCGGCCAACTATGGCTTCATCCCCCGCAGCTACGCCGACGACGGCGACCCGCTGGACGTGCTGGTGCTGTGCAGCGAGGCGATCCGGCCCATGAGTCTGGTGCGGGTCTATCCGGTGGGGTATATCACCATGCTGGACAACGGCAAGCGGGACGACAAGATCCTGGCCATCCCCTTTGAAGACCCCATGTTCAACAGCTACCGGGAGCTGGAGGATCTGCCCCAGCATATCCACCAGGAGATCCAGCACTTTTTCACCGTCTATAAGAGCCTGGAGCCGGGCAAGGAGTCCGTGGTGGACAACGCCCACGGCAGGGAGGAGGCTCTGGAGGTCATCCGCAAGGCCTTTTCCGACTATGTGGACAAGTTTTGCCGGTGAGCGGGAATAGGGAAAAAGAACAGTCCCCATCAGGGGAAAACCGTCAAGAGCGATTTGTTTTGCAAATCGCATAAAGCTGCGGCAGGGAGCGATCCCTGCCGCTTATGGCTCCCTTTGCACAGGGGAGGCTTTGGATGGACGGTAACTTGACAGATTGGCGTTTGTGGAGGTATAGGTGGATGTTGGTAAGAGCTGAAAGAGAAGATATTGAGCAGCACATGGATTTTGCTTACTCTCTCGCAATGGATCAAACGAAATCCGGCTATCCGCTTTGGTCAGACGGCATTTCTACAAAAGGGGAATTTGTGGATCGTGTTTGGAAAAGTTATGAGAGTGAAGATCGGGATATACTTCTTTTTGTCGTAGACGGAGCGATGGAGGGGTGGATTCAGTTTTTCTATATCAAAGAGGATCGATATCTCCAAACAAACGGCTTTCTTATAAACAGGTATACAGAGCAGGCATTAACGGAGTTTTTGGAATATGCTGGTGCGCATTTTCCGGGATATGACCTGTATTTGGGATTTCCGAAACGAAATATCGACGCGATTGCCGCCCTGCAAAAAGAAAATTGCAGATTGATTCAGGAATGCTATCACGATATTTATATTTTTGACGGCTCAGCCATACAGGCTGAAACGGATGGGATCGTAAGGGTCACTGAAAGCAATTTCTCGGAATTTCGTAAATTACATCAAACCGACCCTGAAACATATTGGAATGCAGAACGCATTTTTCAGGCACTGGACGAGTGGCTGATATATCTGCTGTATCGAGAAGATACCGTTGCGGGATATATCTGTGCAAGAAACGGAGATGTGGTCGGCTTGGGCTATCGAGATAATGTGTTTGATGGATCTGTTTATAAGTCTTTAGTAACTGTCATATTGAGAGATGTGCAGGCGGCGGGGTACAAACATTTGATATTCTTTAACGACGAGGAAAGTCAGTCCGCCGCGCTGGAGCTTGGCTTTTCCTGTGTCAGCGAATACGTTTTATATCTGAAAAGCGTATAGACGCTGATTTTAGTCATGTCGGTAAAGTGACTTGCCAAACAGATAAACCCGTTTCGCGTCTTTATCTTTTCAACACGTCTGGAATAAAGATCGGTGTTTGAGATGGAAACATGGCATCAAGCAAGGAATACTTAGGGTTTATTTTAGGGCAACTGTCTGCGCTGGAAGAAGTCACTTATCGGACTATGATGGGAGAATTTATTATTTATTATCGTGGCAAGATCGTAGGCGGTATCTATGATGACAGGCAGCTTGTCAAACCGGTGAGATCAGCAATCAGTTATAGCCCACAGCGACCTATGAACCCCCTATGAGGGAGCAAAAGAGAAGTTGTTGATAGAGGAAGTCGATATTATTGATATGCAAGCGGAATGCTCAAAAGAAGATCGATGGTTTTAACCCAAAATGGCTGCAGCGTCAACTCACGTTTTGCTGCAGCCTTTTTGTGTGACTTTATGGGTTCACTTTTTTATGAGCTTCAAGTCTCTGTCGCCCAAGATATCCCGGAGTGCTTCCTGGCAGGACTCCGTGTCGTTTGTCATATAGAGGGTTTGCGTGCCGGCCGGGCTTGCGTCCACAAGGCCGGCGCCGGGGATCTGCACGACCGTGTTGCCGCTGAAAACGGGGAAAGCGTTGCCCCACATCCCGGTCCCGCAATAAACCGCGCAGCGGGGGCAGTAGAAGGTGTTGCCCGAGATATAGATGCCGTCGTTCCGGTTGACGTACTGTTCCGTTTCAAAGGAGCTGAGCTGTGATAGGGCGTTGGTACGGAAGAGCTTGTGGGCGTACCAGCCATACCCGGTGCTGATGACCGTGTTGTTTTCAAATCGGATGTCCTTATAAACGCTGTCCGGGAGCGCCTGCTCCACATAGTTGCAGATGCGCAGGGCCGCACCGCACCGCTCGATGATATTGCCCTCGAACGTCAGATGGTCGCTGGGCAGCCATTCCGGAGAGTTGGCGACGATCACAAAGACCTTGTTGTCCACATCGTGGATGTAGCAGTTGCGGACCGTGTGACCGTTGCCGGAGGCGAGGACCGCGCCGCCGGAAAGGGACGGCAGGCCATCCGTGTCATTATAGACATTGATGGAGCCGCCGCAGAAAGAGATCTCGCAATTTTCCACCAGCGTGCCCACGGCGTTCGAATCACCGTTCAGCCCGCAGACGATGGGGATGGTGCAGTATTTGAACGCCAGATCCACGACCGCCCCGCCGCTGCCGATGTTGCCCGGGGCATCTCCGAAGCCGATGGCATTGATGTCCTGTATCACGTCGATCGTGGTAAAGACCTCGCCGGGGTTCCCGGCATCGCACCGGAGATAGAGCGGGCCATACATCTGCTGCCGGATGAAACCGGCGGTCACATCAAGCCCCTGCATCGGCATCTCGGAGAAAAAGCTCAGATCCTCCGTCATGCCGGTCTCCACAGTCCAGGCGGAGCCGTCCGACGCATCAAAATACGTTTCGCCGTTCCAGCCGGGCAGGCACATGGTCCCCCACCGTGTATCTCCGTCAAAGAATACCCCGACCACACTGTGGAGCTCGGTATCAAAGCGCCAGATCTTCCCGCCGTCCGGTGTCTCGGCATACAACTCCCAGCGGTCAGGGTCGGCCATCCCCTCCGCCGAGCCGCTGATGAGCGGTTTGGAGCCCTCGCCATAGGCGGCGTAGGTCACACCGTCCAAACCGAGGATCTCGTAATCATTGAGATGATAGACCCCGCCGCGCTCAAAAAGCACGGCGTCGCCGGCGCGGAGCTTCCCGGATTGGGTAAGCGCCTTCAGCCCCAGAACGGACGCCAGCGCGTCATCGGGGGAAGTGCCGCCGTTGGCGTCGTTCCCGGTCAGGGAAGAGATGTACCAGGCGTTCCCGGTATAGCTGCGCCCCTGCTCCCATGTATCGGCCTTGACCACGTCGATCCGGCTGTTCAGGATCGCGTCCTTGGCCTTGGCGGCGCCTGCAAGCGCAGGGTCGCTCCAATCGGTTTCCGGGATGTCATTCCCCGCCTTGCCGTAGACCTCCGGCAGGGCCTCCGTCAGGCGAAGCACAGCCTTGATGGCTTCCTCCCGTGTCAGCGGATCGGACACGCGCATCGTCGCGTTCGCGGTATCGCAGTTAAAAAGGGGATTTCCGGTGATTTTGGAACAGCTCCCAAGGGAATAAAAATAGGCGCTGACATCGTAGGTCCAGCCGGGGATGCGTCCGGGAATATCTTCAAAGGGGCTGGGCTCGGCCCAGTTTTTGTAGATGCTCTTCATGGGCGAAAGCTCATCCCAAATACTTTCGCCGCACAAAGTATTCACATCAAGCCAATGACTGTGGATCTCCCCGCCCATCCCCATAAGACAGGCGGCCTCGTACACCATGAGCATCCCGTCGTCCCGGCGCATGGGGGAGGTCGTGGCAAGAGCCTGCTGCGCGAGCTCCTGCCATTCCGAAAGAAGTTCGGGCCGGTAGACGCCGAGCATCTCGGAGATGAGTTTTGCACATTGTGCAAAGCTCACGGCGGAGGAATAATCTCCCTGAAGCTCTGCTGGAACGATGCCGGCCTCGATCGCACGGAGAAGCTCCTCATCCGACGCCGGTTCCGGAGTCGGCGCACCCGGATCCAGATCGTCCTGCGCCGGTATGGACTCATCCGAAGCCGTTCCATCGTTTTCGATGGCATCCTCTGCGCCTGTTGAGGTGTTGTCAGGGGCCGCTCCACATGCGAACAACATAATAATTGCAAGGATCAGGCAGAATAGTCTTTTCATGGGAACCTCCTTCATGAAACGGTGGCTGACAGCGGCAAAATACTGCCGATAAACGCCCAATTTGCAGAGGATTTTTATATATTGTAAGCGCGAGCACAGAACTTGTCAACGATTATCGTCGCTATAAGCACGAGGTAACCGTCCTCATTCACTGCAATGGCGGCCAGGATGGCTATGTTTTCATATTCTCCGCCCCAGTTCCGGCGCAGGTAGATACCACCTACGTAGACATACGGATACTTCCCGCCCTGCAGCGGACGATTCCGCCAAGCTGCTTGTCAAACCGGTGAGATCAGCAATCAGTTATATGCCCGCAGCGATCTATGAACCCCCTATGAGGGAGCAAAAGAGATGTTGTTGGTAGAGGAAGTCGATAATAAGGAATTTTTAACAGGTTTGTTTCATGTTATGTATGAGCAGTTACCAACGCAAAAGCCTAAACGGAAGATATAAGCAGATTCACATTTGCCGCCCCGCCCATAAAAACGGAATATCAAAAATCAGACCGTTGACACACCGGCTCTCCGGTGAAAAAGCCAACGGTCTTTTTTGCGGATCGGGATGGCGTCTACGCGGGGAACAACGCCTTTTTGATCTGTCCCACGGCGCTTTTTTCCAGACGGGAGACCTGGGCCTGGCTGATGCCGATGGCGGCGGCCACCTCCATCTGGGTGCGGCCGTCGAAAAAGCGCATGGAGAGGATGCGCCTCTCCCGCTCGCCCAGCTTGTCCACCGCCTCCGTCAGGGCGATGCGCTCCAGCCAGGCGGCGTCGGTGTTCTTGCTGTCGCCGATCTGATCCATCACCGACACGCTCTCGCCCGCGTCGCTGTAGACCGGCTCGAACAGACTTACCGGGTCGGAGATGGCGTCCATGGCCATGACCACCTCGCTGGTCTCGATGCCCAGGGCCTTTGCCAGCTCGTCCACGCTGGGCTCCCGCTGGTGCTGGCTCATGTAGGCCTCCTTGGCCTGCATGACCCGGTAGGCGGTGTCCCGCAGGGAGCGGCTCACCCGCAGGGCGCTGTTGTCCCGCAGATACCGCCGTATCTCCCCCGATATCATGGGCACCGTTATCTAAAGTGGAAATGGGTCCCTGTTCCCAAGGGTTTGCGGGCTCGTTTTCACCTGTAGAACGCCATTGAACGGCGAAAATTCATAAAAAGCAGAAAGGCGGCGACAAGAAACATGACGACTGCAAAGGCATTTCGACTGATCGTTCACTATCTGGATACCGTCGAGGGTCTCAGCGACAGCCTCCACCAGGCAAAAGATGTACTCGATGATCTGCTGTCAGACTACCCCGGCAAGAAGTGGGACGACCGCTCCATCTGCGAGGCTGTGGAAAGCTTTATCGCGGACCATGGCAGACCGCCGACGACCAAGGAGCTGGACGCCCTCCCCGAGCTTCCCAGCCACCGGTGCGTGGAGCTGGAATTTGACATGAAGGCTGCCCAGTGGCTCCGGGAGAACTATCCCAGCAAGGACCAGCTATGGTACAAATACCGCGCCGAGGACCACACGCCGGAGGAATACCGGGCCGTGTTCGTCAGCGAGTATAACCGCACCCACCCCCATTCCTGCCTAGAGTATAACCGCAGGCGGGACCCCCGCTATCCCTCCTGGCAGTACACGGCCAAGATGCTGGGCTGCCGACTCTGGAGCGAACTGATACATATGTGTGAGGATGAACTGGACGTTCCCAAAAGTCGTGAACGCAGCTTCACGGTGGAATCCAGCATCCAGCTCATCTGCGGTCCTCTGCATGACCAGCAGGTGTATCAGATCAGATAATTTAAATTGTACTTCCTGGCCGTCCACATTTCTGTGGGCGGCTAAATTTATATCTAGGAGGAAACTATCAATGTCAAAAGCAAGACCCAGTGCAGCATCCCTGCTGACCTCGCTAGACGACCTGTTCACCACCCAGGCCGAGCGGGACGAAGCCAAGCTGGAACCCATCCTCGAAATCCCGCTGGACCAGATCAGTCCTTTCCCCAGCCACCCATTCAAGGTAAAGGCTGACGGGGATCTGGCAGCCCTCGCGGATAGCATACGGGATCGCGGCGTGCTTGTGCCCGCGCTGGTGCGGCCCCTGGGCGACGGCTATCAGATGGTAGCCGGCCACCGTCGCATGGCCGCCGCGGAGCTGACAGGCGCGGAGTCGCTCCCCTGTATCGTCCGTGACCTGACCGACGAGGAAGCGACCATCGCCATGGTGGACAGCAATCTCCAGCGGGAGAAGATACTGCCCAGCGAAAAGGCGTTCGCCTATAAAATGAAGCTGGACGCCATGAAGCGACAGGGCAAGCGGACCGATCTAATTTGTGCCCCAGTGGGCGAGAAGTTGACCAGCGTGGCAAAACTGAGCAAAAGCGA
>CANQDL010000018.1 GCA_947591105.1 uncultured Oscillospiraceae bacterium | reverse complement strand
TACTTCTTGATGTCCAGGTCCTCCATGGACTGCTCGGTGATGACCGGGCTGATGATCACATCATAGGGGGATTTCATTTGCTGAATACCTCCTCCATTTTCTGAACCGCCGCTTTGTCCACCACCAGGGTGCCGCCGCAGAGGATCGTGTAGGGAGAGAGGATGGTGGCGGTGGTGACGGACACGCCCTCGATGTTCCGGGCGGACTTCAGCACGTTTTCATCCACGTTCTCCGTGATGACCAGGGCCTTGCCGGCCACGCCGGCGGCGTCCAAAAAGCCCTTGAAGGTCTTGGTCTTGATCTCGTCCATGTGCAGGCCGTCCACCACGATGATGGCGTTGTCGGCAGCCTTGCCGGACAGGGCGCTGCGCATGGCCAGACGCTTGGTCTTCTTCGTCAGGGAATAGCTGTAATCCCGGGGCTTGGGCGCGAAGGCCACGCCGCCGTGACGCCACACCGGGGAACCGGCGTAGCCGGCGCGGGCACGGCCGGTGCCCTTCTGCCGCCAGGGCTTCTTGGTGGTATAGGAGACCTCACCCTTGGTCAGGGCGCTCTGGGTGCCCTGGCGCTGGTTGGCCAGATAGTTCACCACGCTGGAGTGCAGCACGGCGGTGTTGGGCTCAATGCCGAAAACGGCCTCGGAGAGTTCGTACTCGCCGATCTGCTTACCGGCCATATCGACCATCTTTGCTTTAGGCATTTCGATCTCTCCTTTCTATTAGTGACTACGCGCAGAGGCCTTCTGCGGGTTGCGGCCGGACTGCTTCTGCGGGTTGACGCTGACGGCAGCGGCTGCGTGCTTCTCGGCGATCTTCTTGACGGTGGACTTGATGTAGACGATGCCGCCCTTGGGGCCGGGAACCGCGCCCCGCAGTACGATCATGTTCATCTCCGGGTCTACCTTCACCACATCCAGGTTCTGGACGGTGACCTGCTCCACGCCCATGTGGCCGGCGCCGATCTTGCCCTTGAAGATCCGGGAGGGATCGGTGGAGGAGCCCATGGAACCGGCGTGCCGGTGCACCGGGCCGCCGCCGTGGCTGGTGGGGGTGCGCTGGGCGCCCCAGCGCTTGATGACGCCGGCGTAGCCCTTGCCCTTGCTGACGCCGGTCACGTCCACGTGGTCGCCCTCGGCGAACACGTCGGCCTTGAGCACGTCGCCCACGTTCATGTCAGCGGCGTTGTCCAGACGGAACTCGTGCAGGTGCTTTTTCGGCTCCACGCCGGCCTTGGCGAAGTGGCCCTTCTCCGGCTTGGTGAGCTTCTTCTCGGCGATATCCTCATAGCCGAGCTGGACGGAATCGTAGCCCTCCTTGTCGGCGGTCTTCTTCTGGGCGACCACGCAGGGGCCGGCCTCGATGACCGTGACAGGAACGACTTTGCCCGTCTCGTCAAAGATCTGGGTCATCCCGATCTTCTTGCCGATAATGGCTTTGTTCATATCTTTCCTCCTTCGGTTATTGGTTGGGCTCCGGTAACGGCGGAGCGCAACATGACCCGCCTGCCAACGCAGGCTGTGGGTTGCTTATAAGGTTTGTTACAGCTTGATCTCGATCTCCACACCCGCGGGCAGCTCCAGGCTCATCAGGGCCTCCACCGTTTTCTGGGTGGGGTTCATGATGTCGATCAGGCGCTTGTGGGTGCGGCGCTCGAACTGTTCCCGGCTGTCCTTGTTGACATGGGGGGAGCGCAGGATGGTGACGACCTCTTTCCGGGTGGGCAGAGGGATGGGACCGGACACGCGGGCCTCGGTGCGCTTGGCGGTCTCCACGATGGTCTCGGCGGCCTTGTCGATCAGCTGATGGTCGTAGGCCTTGAGGCGGATGCGGATCATTTTCTTGGATGCCATTTCTTTCCTCCATCATTTTGTACGAGTTTTACGTTTTCCCGCACGGGTGACGGTTTTTCTGTACACTGTTCCGTGCGTATCAGACCCTGCCCCAAAAACATACCGGCCCTGCCGGTGTTTTCTACAGACGATATACGCGGTACGGAAGAACCGTTCCGTCCGATTCCAGGGCTCTTTGCCTCAAGCCCCCGGACTTGCTCCCCGAAAGTTCCCGCCCGTCGGCGCAATCTTCCGGTTCATCGCATGGCGCAATACTCCCGCCGGAGCAGCGCGCCTTGATACTATAACAAAAATCCCCCTTTTCGTCAAGGGGGATTTTTATGTTTTTGGAAAATTTTTTGCATATTCATTTTTCCGGCGGGCGGGGCGCCTTACCGGAACGTCTCAAAGGGGTGGGGCATGAGCTGGCTGAGGCGGTAGCTGACGTACCGGCCGCCGGAGCGGGTGCACAGCACCTCCATATCCCCATCCGGGGCAAACTCCACCATCACCTGGCGACAGGCGCCGCAGGGCATGCAGTAGCTCTCCCCCTCTCCGTAGATGGCGATGCGCACGAATTTCCGCCGTCCCTCGCTGACGGCCTTGACGATAGCGGTGCGCTCTGCGCAAATGGTGGAGCCCAGGGCCGCGTTTTCCACGTTGCAGCCGGTGAATACGGAGCCGTCCGCACACTCCAGCGCCGCCCCCACGGGAAAGTGGGAATAGGGCACATAGGCGTTCTGCGCGGCCTCCCGCGCCATGTTGAGAAGATCCCGGTCGGTCATGTCTTTATCCCCCGTCCTATATTCGATCCGCCCCCGGCGGTCATTTTATTATATAGTATATGATATGCCGTTCACTCCAGGTTTACCTTCCAGTCCTGCATGTCGTTGAAGATGTTGTCCTGGGTGGGGTTGATGGTGGTGAGCACGCCCCGGTGATACAGCACCTGGGTGCGCTCGAAGCACACGGCGGTGATGGGCGCGTTCTGTGCCAGGTAGGAGCACAGGGCCTCCGCGTTGACGGGCGCGGCCTCCCTGTCGCTGGCCATGAAGGTCTGGATATACCCGGTGACGGCGGTGTCCTGGTAATTGCCGAAGTTCAGATCCCCTCCCGGGGAGAGCAGCTGGGTCAGATCCCAGTCGTTGCACAGCTTCACCTCGGCGTAATACATGTCGTACTCCCCGTTTCGCAGCGCCTCTTCATAATCGTTATAGCTCAGCTCCGACATGGTGACGCTAAATCCCACGCTGCGCAGCTGGGCCGCGATCTGGCGGGCGGCGGACACCTTCGCGCCGCTGTCCCGGCACACCAGGAACACCAGCTCGCCCTTCATGCCACCGAACTCCACCACGCCGTCCGCGTCCAGGTCGGTGCCTCCCAGGTTCTCCACCACGGTCTGCAGCGCGTCCGCGGAAAACTCCATGCCCTTGGCCACATTTTTGGGGTACAGGGCGCTGTTGGGATGGATGGGCAGCTCGGCGGCCACCCCCGCGCCCTGCAGGGCGTTGGCCACGATGGTGTCCCGGTCGATGGCGTAGGTGACCATCTGCCGGTAGGGGGCGTAGGCGAAGATCTGACTGCGCATGTTAAAGCCCACATAGTGCAGATTGGTGGTCTCTACATATTTAATAAGGTTGGAGCGGGAATAGCCCAGGCTGGACATATCCGCCGGGCTGTTGGTCACCAGATCCAGCAGAGAGTCCTCGAACGCCTGCAAAATATCCTCTGCGGCGGTGTAGCGCTTGAGGAAGATGGTCTTGAGGGGCATCTGGCTGGCGTAGGGGTGGTTTCTGTCCAGCACCAGGCGGGTGCCGGTGGTGTTGAACTTATACGGCCCGGTACCGGGAGGCGTGTCGGAATAGTAGGAGCCGTTCTCGATGCAGGGGATGTTCAGCAGCTGATAAAACCGCCAGTTGGGTTGATCCAGCTCGATGGCGAAGCTCGTCCCGTCCAGCACATACATGTCCGTGATGTGCCTGAACCGGGCCACATACTTGCCCGTATACACGCTGCGCCCGCACTCGATGGAGTATATGGCGTCATAGGGCGTCATGACGCCCCCGTCGTGGAACTTGCGGCTGGTGTCCACGGTGAATTTCCAGACCCGGCCGTCCTCGCTCTCCCAGGCGGTTATCAGATTGGGCTCCGCCTCGAAGCTGTTGTTGATGGACACCAGCGTCTCATAGGCCAGCATACCCACCGTCTGGTTCCAGGCGGTGGAGGCCACATGGGGGTTGAAGCTGTCGCCCACCACCCGGTTGAGGGAGAAGATGTGGTCGGCCTTGTAGGTGTCCTGGATGAGCTCGCCGGTGGTCTCGCCGGTGACCATCTGCTCCGACTCCTCCGGCCTGGTCGCGCTCATATCGGACAGGAAGCTGCAGCCGGCCGTCTGCAGCAGCAGCGCCGCGGCCAGCAGCGGGGATGCGATTTTCAAAAAAGCTCGATTCATAGTACGATCAGATTGGCCTGGGAGCCGCGCGCCGCGCCCATGGCCCGGTGGGACCAGAAGCGCTCCGGATGGCACATGGTACAGATGCCCAGCTCGTCGATGTTTTCCTCCGCCAGTCCCAGCTGCAAAAGCCTGCGGCGCACCGTGCCGGGCAGATCCACCCGGTATTTTCCCGGCGCGTCCCCGTCGGGGGCGAAAAGGCCCTCTCCATGGCCGCCCAGCAGCTTCTCCACAGCCTGGGGCACCTCCGGCCCGGTCTGGAAGCAGCACCGGCGGATGCCCGGGCCGATGGCCGCCCGGATATGTCCTGGCCTGGCCCCCAGGGAGAGCATGGCCTCCACGGCCGCCCGCTCGATGTCCGCCACCGTGCTGCGCCAGCCGCAGTGTACCGCGGCGATGACGCCGGCGTCCGGATCCTGCATGAGAAGCGGCGTGCAGTCGGCTGTGAACACCACCAGGGGCACGTCCGGCTGGTTGGTCACATAGCCGTCCGCCTCCGGCCATGGGGTGGGCTCGGCGATGGAGTGAGCGTCGGATCGGACTGCCACCCGCACGGTGATCCCGTGGGTCTGCCGGCCGTGGACGAAACGGGAGGTATCCGCCCCCACCGCCTCGCCAAAGCGCCGCCAGTTCTCCAGCACGTTCTCTATGGGGTCGCCCCGGTTGGCCCCCAGATTCAGGCTCCGGAAGATCCCCTCGCTCACCCCGCCCGTCCGGGTGGAGAACCCGTGCCGGCAGGTGAGGAGTTTTGATTTTATGACTTGTACTTCTTCCACTTGTCCTTAAAAAGCCTCGCAGAGTTTGCGCCGCTGCAGCGGCGAATAATGATGCTACCTTACTGGCCCCCTTGTGTAAAGGGGGCTGTCACGCGTTAGCGTGACTGGGGGATTGTACTCGGGGCCCCACGGGAAACCAGCGTAGGGTTTCCCGTGGGGAGCGGAGGAACAGCGGAACGGACGAGCTCTGGCGCTTGCGCCGGAGCGAGGAATGTGCAGCTTGTTCCGACGACAACCCCTCCGCCTCGTCGGAGCACGTGTAGCCAGGTCTCCCCATGCCGCAAGCGGCATGGCTCGAATGGCTCGCGGCTCCTCCTCTTCCCAAAAGGCAGGCATGCCTTTTGGGAACCCTATAGAGCGGCCCACTCCCCTTACACAGGGGAGGCTTTTTAGTTTGAAAGGAGCCCCGCTCCTTTCAAACGACTATCCATTGCGGCCGCAGCACTCTTTGTACTTGAGCGGGCGGCTTCCGTCGGCCTTCCACTTGCCGCAGGGGCACGGGTCGTTCCGGCCGGGCTTTTTCACCTTCTTGAGGGGCACGCGCTTGGCGGAGCTGTCGCCGCCCACGTTGTTCACGTTGGCCTTGGCCGCGGCCTTGCGCTCGATGGTCTGCTCCTTGCGCACCCGCACGGTGAAGATCCGGCGCACCACCTCGGTGCGGATGCCTCGCACCATGGCCTCGAACATCTCGAAGCCCTCCTGCTTATAGGCGTCCACAGGCTTGACGTTGCCGTAAGCCCGCAGACCGATGCCCTGGCGCAGATCGTCCATGGCGTCGATGTGCTCCATCCAGTACTCGTCCACCACCCGGAGCATGACCACCCGCTCCAGCTCCCGCATGAGGGGGGTGCCGTCGGGCATGAGGCCGAAGTCCGCCTCCCGCTGGGCGTACGCCTGGCCGGCGATGCCGATCAGCTTTTCGCTCAGCGCGTCCACCGTCAGGCCCCGGAGCCCCTCCGGGCCGAGGGCGATCTGGCCCTTGCGCAGGAAGGTCTGGTAGAACGGCTCCAGCGCCTGCTCCAGCTGCTCCTCGCTCTCGGGATGGCCCACGGCGCCCAGGGCGTCGGCGACGTCGGTGCGTATTACCTCTTCGATCATGCCCTGGATGGAGCCGTGCACGTCCTCCCCGTCCAGCACCTTCCGGCGCTGTTCGTAGATGATGTTGCGCTGCACGTTCATCACGTCGTCATATTCCAGGGTGTTCTTCCTGGCCTGGAAGTTGCGGCTCTCCACGGTCTTTTGGGCCTGCTCGATGGCGCCGGAGAGCATTTTGTTATCCAGGGGGGTGTCCTCGTCCAGCCCCAGGTTCTCCATCATGCTCATGATGCGGGAGGAGCCGAAAAGCCGCATCACGTCGTCGGTCAGGGCGATATAAAACCGGCTCTGGCCCGGGTCGCCCTGCCGTCCGGAACGGCCGCGCAGCTGGTTGTCGATACGCCGGGACTCGTGCCGCTCGGTGCCCAGAATGAACAGGCCGCCCGCGGCCCGCACCTGCTCCGCCTCGGCGGAGGTGACCTTTTTGTGCTCGGCCTGGCGCTCGGCAAACAGCTTCCGGGCCTCCAGGATGGTCTCGTCGTCGGTCTCGGCATAGCCGGTGGCCTCGGCGATCACATCCTCCTCAAACCCGGCCTTTTTCAGATCCTGCCGGGCCAGATACTCCGCGTTGCCGCCCAGCATGATATCCGTGCCGCGTCCGGCCATATTGGTGGCGATGGTCACGGCCCCCAGCTTACCGGCCTGGGCCACGATCTCGGCCTCCTTCTCATGGTGCTTGGCGTTGAGCACGTTGTGGGCCACGCCCTTGGCCTTCAGCAGCTTTGAAAGATACTCACTCTTTTCGATGCTCACCGTGCCCACCAGCACCGGCTGGCCCTTTTCATGGCAGTCGCTGATCTGCTGGATGATGGCCCGGTTCTTGCCCGCCTCATTTTTATACACCACATCGGGCATATCCACCCGGATCACCGGCTTGTTGGTGGGCACCTCGATGATGTCCAGGTTATAGATGGCGGTGAATTCCTCCTCCTCGGTCAGCGCCGTGCCGGTCATGCCGGACAGCTTTCCGTACAGGCGGAAGTAGTTCTGGAAGGTGATGGTGGCCAGGGTCTTGTTCTCCCGCTGGACCTCCACGTTCTCCTTGGCCTCGATGGCCTGGTGCAGGCCCTCGGAGTACCGGCGGCCCAGCATGAGCCGGCCGGTGAACTCGTCCACGATGATGACCTCGTCGTCCTTGACCACATAGTCGATATCCCGCTTCATGACGCCGTGGGCCTTGATGGCCTGGTTGATGTGGTGGGACAGGGTGGTATTCTCCAGGTCGGACAGGTTGTCCACGCCGAAATACTGCTCCGCCTTGGCGATGCCCTTGGCGGTGAGGGTGGCGGTGCGGGCCTTCTCGTCCACCAGATAGTCGGCGTTCTCGTCGGCGGATTCGATCTCCTCCTTCTCATCGGCGGAGGCCACCACGCCCCGGCGCAGACGGCGGACAAAATCGTCCACCTGCCGGTACAGATCGGTGCTCTCGTCCCCCTGGCCGGAGATGATCAGGGGCGTACGGGCCTCGTCGATCAGGATGGAGTCCACCTCGTCCACGATGGCGAAGTTGTGGCCCCGCTGCACCATATCATGCTTATAGAGGGCCATGTTGTCCCGCAGGTAGTCAAAGCCCATCTCATTGTTGGTGCCGTAGGTGATGTCGGCGTTGTATGCCTGCTGGCGCTCCTCCCGGGTCAGCCCGTGGACGATCAGTCCCACCGACAGGCCCAAAAAGCGGTGTACCTTGCCCATCCACTCGCTGTCGCGCCGGGCCAGGTAGTCGTTGACGGTGACGATGTGTACGCCCTTTCCCTCCAGGGCGTTCAGATAGCTGGGCAGCACGGCCACCAGGGTCTTGCCCTCGCCGGTCTTCATCTCGGCGATACGGCCCTGGTGCAGCACGATGCCGCCGATGAGCTGCACTCTGAACGGGCGCATCCCCAGCACCCGATCCGCGGCCTCCCGCACGGTGGCGAAGGCCTCGGGCAGGATGTCGTCCAGGGTCTCCCCCTGGGCCAGGCGCTGCTTGAACTGCTCTGTCTTGGCCCGCAGCTCGTCGTCGGTGAGGGTGCGGAATTTGGGCTCCAGCGCTTCGATCTTGTCCGCCAGGGGCTGGAGCTTCTTCACCTCCCGGGCGGAGTGGGTGCCAAATATCTTGTCAAGAATCATATCCTGTGCCTTTCCTGTGCAGCCGTCTCCGCCCCGCGGAGAGCGCTGCGCGCCGTGTACATATGGTCAATCAATTTATTATAGCACAGAAAAACCGCAAAAGGAAGAGAAAACCTGCCCGCCGCCCCATCAAAAAAGCCCCCGGCTCACAGGGAGCCGGGGGCTTGCCGTCGATGGGATATTTATTTCTTATAGGTGATGCTCTTGCCGGTGGTGTTGTAGTCGCTGGTGTAGCTCTTCCCGTTGGCCGAGATGCACCGTACCGTGAAGCTGTACTTCGTGCCGCTCTTGGCATTCTTCCACGTGTAGCTGGTTCCCTTCACGTCCACAAGCTTCTTCCAGCCGCCGTTTCCGGTCTTGTAGAAGACACGGTACTTCGCCGCTCCCGACACCTTGCCCCAGGTGATCTTGATGCCGCCGGTGACCTTCGCCACCTTGCTTACCTTCGGCGCCGCCAGGTAGGTCAGGCTCTTGCCCTTCGTATCATAGGAGCTGACGGTCTTCTTCCCGTCCTTCGAGACGCACCGCACCGTGAAGCTGTACTTGGTGCCGCTCTTGGCATTCTTCCACGTGTAGCTGGTGCCGGTGGTGTCGGTCAGCTTCTTCCAGCCGCCGCTGCCGGTCTTGTAGTACACACGGTACTTCTCCGCCCCGGACACCTTGCCCCAGGTGATCTTCACGCCGGAGGTGGTGTTGCTCACGCCCTTTACCTTGGGCGCGGACAGCTTGGTGCTGGCCGCGTTGGCAATAGCGGCGGTGCTGGCCGCGGTGGTGGAGGCGTTGGTGGTGCCGGCCTGCTGGGACGCGCCGGCGTTGCTTTCAACGGGGGTGGTCTCCGGCCGCAC
The DNA here is from genome assembly GCA_947591105.1 of uncultured Oscillospiraceae bacterium. GTDB lineage: Bacteria > Bacillota > Clostridia > Oscillospirales > Oscillospiraceae > CAJOIG01. The sequence continues at coordinate 18,309 of CANQDL010000018.1, read as the reverse complement.
GAGGGCCGCGGTGACCTTGGTCTGCTTGTGGCCGCAGAGCTTGCAGGCGCGCTCCTGCTGGCCTCCCTGCCACTCGGTGGCCTCCCGGACGGTCTTCCAGTCGCCCCAGACGTGAGGCATGCCCAGGTTGCTGGCCTTGATGGTGCTCTCTTCGATCTTGTTGCACCAGATGCAGTACCGGGTCAGCTTGCTGGTGCTGCAGGTCAAGGGCGTGGTGTAGGAGTTGAACTGGTGTGCGTCGGGCGCGCTGGAGGGCTCATACAGGGTCTGAGTCCTGCCGCACTCGGAGCAGCGTTCACGGATGATGGTGTTGGTGCAGTTGACAGTGACGTCCTGCCGCTGCCAATCGTGCAGCTCGGGGTTGTAGGCGTAGACGTAGCTGATCTCCGAATGATCGCATCCGGCGCGCTGGCAGTCCTTGGTGAGCTTGTTCTGACGGCAGCTCACCTTCTCGGTGTTGGTGATCTGCATGTCGTGGCCCAGAGCGGGGATGGAGCCGCTGCCGCCCTGCTGGTCGCAGAACTGGCAGAAGTACTGATACTTACCGGCCGTGGTGCAGGTGGGCTCCTCGAGAACCACTTTCCGGGAGAACAGGTGCTGCTTGATCTTTTCGGTGGTATAAGTAGCCTTGCAGTCGGCGCAGGTGAACGTGGTCACAGTCGCCTCCAGGCACTTTTCGGCCACTTTGGTGACGACTCCCTTGTCCCAGTTGTGGGAGAAGAGCGCGGTGCCGGCGACGCCCGGGTTGGCGACGGAGCTTCCGTCCTCATTGGCCGCGGAGACGTTGACGGTAAAGGAAGCGTACTGCTCGCCCTCGCCCTCGCCATAGCTCAGGATCAGGTTTCTATCCATGGCCGTCAGGGTGACGTTGCCCATCGTCTGGGTCACGGCGTCCCCGCCCGCCTCGAACGCCAGGGTGGCGGTCTTGCCGTTATACTGCACCGTCCAGGTCAGGGTCTTGAAGGTGGCCCGGATGGGATCGGTGGTCACGCTGAACTGGATGGAATTGCCCGCCTTCGCGTGGGTCGTCCAGGTCATGGAGCCGCTGCTGTGGCTGCCGGTGACGCCCATCAGGCGCAGGTTCTTCACCGGGCCGGCATTCGGATCGGTGCGGTCAAAGCTCTGGCTGCTGTCGTCGCCCTTCGCCCAGACGGCGTAGATGCTGTCGCCGCTCTTGACCACATAGCCGGGCCACACGTTGGGCGCGCTGGCCGACGGGGTGTCGGCCCATCCCAGGAAGGTGTAGCCGTCAAAGCTCTTGCCGTTCCAGTAGGCCGCAAGGCCGGCCTGGTCGGTGATGCCGTCTACCTTATCGTCGTTCCAGTTCAGGTAGCGAACCAGCAGATCTCCGGCGGTGAGGGCGTAGCCCTGGGACTCGGAGCTGAACTTGCGGCTGGAGGTCAGGCAGTGGCCCCACATGCCGTTGATGCCGTTCCAGTCCAGGTAGTAGGTGACAAGCTTGTCGCTGTCATCCTCTGTCTGCTTATCGTCGAACGCAGCGTAGAGAACCTGGACGTCCTCGGGGACGATCCCGCCGGCCTGGATCTGGGTGCCGTTGATCTTGTCGGTGTGCCAGACGTCGTAGCCGCCGTCCTTCGTCTCATGCCGCTCGCTGGGCGCGGCGGTGAACCAGCCCTTGAAAGTACCGTTGGTGCGGGTGGGCACGATGGAGCTGACGCTGCTGGGCAGCTTTCTGCCCGCATCCAGCTTCACATAGATGGAGGCGAGATCTTTCAGATCCTTCCCGCTGTAGGACTGTCCATCGGGGTCGCTGCCGCTGTATGTTCCGCCAAAGTTTCCGTTGACCACGTGCAGCAGGATCCACAGATCCTCCTCGGGCTCCGGCGCGGGCTTCCACCCGGCGTACAGATCCGTCACATCAGCGGGAACCTCGTCCCCCTGTTCATAGGGCTTACCCTGCGGTTCGCCCGTGCCGTAGTTCTCGGCATACCATCCGGCGAACTCGTAACTGTCGCGCTGGGGCTGGTACCAGTCGAAGCCCACGGGCAGCTTCCCGTCCATCGTCAGGGTGACGGTGAAATCAGACCATCCCACAAAAGTGGCGTCCGGGCAGTGCAGCTCAACATATCTGAGCTCCGGCGCCGGAACAGGAGTCGCGGTGACCACAGGCGCTTCCGGCAAGTCGATGGTCGACGGCTCCATGGGAGCCTCGTTCGTCACGGGCGCCTCCGTCGCCTCGGGGGCCTCCGTCACTTCCGGCACGGGCTCCGCAGTGGGCTCGGGCGCGGGTTCCGGTGTGGGCTCCGCAGTGGGCTCCGGCGTGGGAGCTGCGGTGGGTTCCGGCGTGGGAGCCTCGGTGGGCTCCGGCGTGGGAGCCGCGGTGGGCTCCGGCGTGGGAGCCGCGGTGGGCTCCGGCGTGGGCGCCGCGGTGGGCTCCGGCGTGGGAGCCGCGGTGGGCTCCGGCGTGGGAGCCGCGGTGGGCTCCGGCGTGGGAGCCGCGGTGGGCTCCGGCGCAGGGGCCTCCGTGGGGGCCGGCGCCTCGTCCACATCCTGTTCCTCATGTCCCTCGGGCATATCGTCCATGGGAACGGAGTGCTCTGTCACCTCGTTGGTCTTGGCGTTGGCGCAGCCCGTCATCAGGGACGCCACCATTACCAGAGCCAGGAGCAGGCTGATCAGTCTCGTCGTCTTCTTCATTGTGTGTATCTCCTTTCAAAGAGGGGATTTGGTGTGTCCTTCCACGGTGTGCCGGGAAGATAAAAGAATGCGGCGCAGGGGCTCATATTTTATGTAGAGTTCCTGACACCACGTGAAGGCAACTGCTGTGAAGCTGTTATCCCCAGCGGTTTGTCTCTCCGCTCTCTTTCCCGCCGGGAGAAGATCTCGCACGTTTTCGGTCTCCGCCCGGCCTCTCTCACCGGGCTTCTATATATTAAGACGCTGACGGACGGGAAAACAGCTCAAATTTTCCGGAAATTTTCAAAAAACTTTTTTCTTCTCTCTTTTTCGCCCTGATCTCGATCTACTATACCCCGCAAATCCCTGCGGCCCAAGGGTTTCCGGCGCACTGGAATTTACCGCCGCGGCCGGATCTGCTCCCCTTTTTCCTCGAAAAAACGATCATTCGTCTCTCCGGCCGATAATTTGGTCTCTCCCGATGGGCGTTTGGATAAATATTCTTTGATTTTCCGGAAATATACGGCGATATTCCCAGGTTTTCCATTCAATATTCGTCCGGCTTTCAAAAAGTCCCCGGCCCGCTGTGGAGCCGGGGACGTGCCGTTGCCGGGATATTTATTTCTTATAGGTGATGCTCACGCCGGTGGTGTTGTAAGCGCTGGTGTAGCTCTTCCCGTTGGCCGAGATGCACCGCACCGTGAAGCTGTACTTCGTGCCGCTCTTGGCCTTCTTCCAGGTATAGCTGGTGCCCTTCACGTCTACAAGCTTCTTCCAACCGCCGTTTCCGGTCTTGTAGAAGATCCGGTACTTCGCCGCTCCCGATACCTTGCCCCAGGTGATCTTGATGCCGCCGGTGACCTTCGCCACCTTGCTTACCTTCGGCGCCGCCAGATAGGTCAGGCTCTTGCCCTTCGTATCATAGGAGCTGACGGTCTTCTTCCCGTCTTTCGAGACGCACCGCACCGTGAAGCTGTACTTGGTGCCGCTCTTGGCCTTCTTCCACGTGTAGCTGGTGCCGGTGGTGTCGGTCAGCTTCTTCCAGCCGCCGCTGCCGGTCTTGTAGTACACCCGGTACTTCTCCGCCCCGGACACCTTGCCCCAGGTGATCTTCACGCCGGAGGTGGTGTTGCTCACGCTCTTTACCTTTGGCGCAGACAGCTTGACGTTGGTGCTCGCGCTGTAGCTGGCGGGAGAGATATCCTCCTGGCTCGTGGCGGGGGCCTTGTCGACGTCTACCTGCCGCTCCTCCTGCTTGCCGCAGAGCTGGCAGGTGCGGACTTGCTTTTGCTGGTTCTGGGCGTAGTTATCGCCGCCGATGGAAGCGCTTGCCACGTTCTGCCAGTCGCCCCAGGTGTGGGGGCCCTTGTCGTTGACGCCGTTGACCAGGCTGACCGACTTCGCGCCGCAGACGGTGCAGGTATTGGTGACAGAGCTCTGCACGCAGCTGTAGTAGGAGACAGACTGCTCATACTTGTGCATGTCGTTGTTGGTCTCCCGGCGCATCTCTGTCTTCATCGCGCCGCAGCCGTAGGAGCATGTGAACTGATATTCCGTCCACTGGCAGTCGATGGGGATACGGTTGAGGTACTGATAGACGTGGGGGTTGCTCTCCGCCTCCACCCGCTCACGGGTGGCGCCGCAGACGGTGCAGGAGTCCACATACACGGTCTCGGAGCAGCTCTTGATGTAGTGATACCACTCGCTCCACTGATGCAGCTCGGGGTTGCTGGCATTGACCAGGCTGACCTCGATCAGGCCGCAGGCGGTGCAGGTCTTTTTGACCTCATCCCGGTTGCAGGAGGCAGGGGTGACCTCTGTCTGCCAGCTGTGGCCCAGGGGGCGAATGGGGGCCGTGGGGCCGTTCTCGTCGCCGCAGCGAATGCAGATGAACTGCTTCTCCCCTTCCTCGGTGCAGGTGGGCTCCTTCAGCACATTATAGTTCTTGTTCGCCCCATCCAGAGAGTGATCATAGACGTGCCCCAGCGGGGGGTTGTTCACGATCTTTTCCGCGCCGCAGACGGGGCAGTTATACGTGGTGGTGGTGCCAGTGGTGCAGGTGGCCGTGCCCTCCGTTTTGACCTCTTGCCAGTTGTGGGAGAAGCCCACGACGGCGTCGGCGTTGCTGGTGACCACGACGCCCTCGCTGCCGGTGGCCCGGGCGCTGACGACCACGCTGTACTCGCTCTGGTTCTCGTCGTTATAGCTCAGGGTCAGGCCAAGGCCCGCGGCCGTCACGGTGATGCCGTCGATGGTCTTGGTCTCGCCGGCCTTGACCTCCTCGGTCGTACCCTTGTTCTTGACGGCGGCCGCCGGATCGCTGCTGCCCTTGCTCACCTTCACTGTCCAGATGACGTCGTTGACCTCCGTCCGGACAGGGGTGCAGAACAGGGACAGGGGGAAGATAGCGCCCTTCTGGGCGTGGGTACCGCCGTGCTTGGCGGTGTTCAGGCTGCCTTGGATCTGGATAAAGTCCAGAGGGCCGGCGTCGGGATCGACCCGGGAGAATTCCTGGCTGCTCTCGCCGTCCTTCGTCCAGACGGCGTAGATGCTGTCGCCGCTCTTGACCACATAGCCGGGCCACACGTTGGGCTCCTTGGCCTTCGGATCATTGGCCCAGCCCAGGAAGGTGTAGCCGCCAAAGCTCTTGCCGTCCCAGTAGCCCGTAAGGCCATTCCGGTCGGTGATACCGTCTACCTTATCGTCGTTCCAGTTCAGGTGGCGAACCAGCAGATCCTCGGCGGTGAGGGCGTAGCCCTGGGACTCGGAGCTGAACTTACGGCTGGAGGTCAGGCAGTGGCCCCACAGCCCCTTGATGCCGTTCCAGTCCAGATAGTAGGTGACAAGCTTGTCGCTCTCGGATTCCTCTTCGGCCAGCTTATCGTCGAACGCGGCGTAGAGCGTCTGAACGTCCTTGGGAACGACTCCGCCCGCCGAGATCTGGGCGCCGTTGATTTTGTCGGTGTGCCAGACGTCGTAGCCGCCCTCCATCGTCACATGGCTCTCGCTGGGGGCCTTTGTGAACCAGCCCTTGAAGCTGCCGTTGGTGCGGGTGGGCGCGATGGAGCTGACGCTGCTGGGCAGCTTTCTGCCCTCATCCAGCTTCACATAGATGGAGGCGAGATCCTCCAGCTTCTTCCCGCTGTAGGACTGCCCATCGGGGTCGCTGCCGCTGTATGTTCCGCCAAAGTTTCCGTTGACCACGTGCAGCAGGATCCACAGATCCTCCTCGGGCTCCGGCGCGGGCTTCCACCCGGCGTACAGATCCGTCACATCAGCGGGAACCTCGTCCCCCTGTTCATAGGGCTTACCCTGCGGTTCGTCCGTGCCGTAATTCTGGGCATACCATCCGGCGAACTCGTAACCGTCGCGCTGGGGCTGGTACCAGTTGAAGCCCTCGGGCAGCTTCCCGTCCATCGTCAGGGTGACGGCAAAATCAGACCATCCCACAAAAGTGGCGTCCGGGCAGTGCAGCTCAACGTACCTGAGCTCCGGCGCCGGAACAGGGGTCGCGGTGACCGCAGGCGCCTCCGGCAGGTCGATGGTCGACGGCTCCATGGGAGCCTCGTTCGCCGCGGGCACTTCCGTCGCCTCGGGAGCCTCCGTCACTTCCGGCACGGGCTCCGCAGTGGGCTCGGGCGCGGGCTCCGCGGTGGGCTCCGGCGTAGGAGTCGCAGTGGGCTCCGGCGTAGGCTCTGCGGTGGGCTCCGGCGTGGGAGCCGCAGTGGGCTCCGGCGTGGGAGCGGCGGTGGGCTCGGGTGTGGGAGCCGCGGTGGGCTCGGGTGTGGGAGCCGCGGTGGGCTCCGGCGCGGGGGCCTCCGTGGGCTCCGGCGCCTCGTCCACAATGGCGGCTATGGGCTGGATCTCCGCCTCGCCCGCGGGCGGCTCCTGCCCCTCGGGCAGGTCGTCCATGGGTACGGCTTCCTCACGCATCTCAATGATCTTGGCCTCGGCGCAGCCCGTCAGAAGGGCCGCCATCATGACCAGGGCCAGGAGCAGGGAGATCAGTCTCGTCGTCTTCTTCATTGCGGGTATCTCCTTTCAAAACAGGGGATTTATGTTCTTCCACGGCGCGTCCGGGAAGATAAAAGAATGCGGTGCAGGGCTAATCTCTCGTCGAGTTCCTGACACCACGTGAAGGCAACCGCTGTTCAGCTGTTACCCCCCCCCCGCGGATTTTTTTGGTTTTTCCACCATTTTTCCGCTGGAAGGAGTTTTTGCACGTTTCCGGGATCATCTCCCGGGATTCCGCCCGGCGCTTGCTCTCACCGGGCTTCTATATGCTAAGACGCCGGCGGGTGAAAAAACGGCTCAAATTTTTCAAAAATTTTCTAAAAAATTTTTTGTCCCTTCCGCCTGTCTCGTCGTATACATATTATACATCACAAACTTGCCTGGGGCAAGGGATTTTTGCCCTGAAATGTTTATAGGGTTTACCAAAAATCCTCCGTCCGTTTCGTGCAGGACGACAATTCATCCGCTCCAACCGATAATTGGGCCGTGAGACGGGTATGCAAATCGTCTCATGGCCCAATTTTGGATAAATATTCTATTATTTCCCAGACTATCCTCTGTTATTCGCGAATGATGAATTGCCGATTTCTGGAGATACTCCGAGAATATTCGGTCTATCCATCAGTATTCGTATATCCCTCCGCCGGTGAACTCCCGCAGCATGGCGTCCTCGGGCAGATATTTCAGGTCGATGGTCACGAAGCTTTTCAGCGCCGGGCCCACTTGCCGCAGCTCCTGGTAGGGGATGTCCTCCGGCACATGGCACAGCAGCGGCTCCGCGATGGGCCGCATGATGCACGGCTCGTAGCCGAAGGCCGTGTCCAGCTGCACGTTGGCCTTGTTCTTGAAGGGGGATATGTTCCGGATCTCACCGTGGCGCACGTTCTCCCACATGCGCATGGTCTCCACCGGATCGGCCCCCCGGAACAGGTGATCCCGCACCACCCGCCGGGTCAGCCGCAGCCAGGTGCCCTTGAACGCGTACTCCCCCTCGTCGCTGATGATGTTGGAGCGGGCGCTCACATACAGCTTGAACGCCTCCGGGTGCACGTCCGTGATGGAGTCGTTCAGCGCGTGGATGCCCTCGAAGATGGCCACCTCCCGCTCGCCCAGCTTCAGGGACTGGGACGGCTCGATGGAGCGCATCTGCCGGGCAAACTCGTACTTGGGCACAAAGATCCGCTCTCCCCGGGACAGCATGGAAAAGTGCTCGTTGAGCAGCTCCATGTCCATGCACAGCGGGCTCTCCAGATCCGGCTCCCCCGTCTCTGTGCGGGGCACCGTCTCGGGGCGGACGGTCTTGAAGTAGTTGTCCATGGAGATGCTGTGGCTCTTCACCCCTCGGCTGGACAGCTCGTCCCGGATCTTCATGGCCGTGGTGGTCTTTCCGCTGCCGGAGGGGCCGCTGAGCAGCACGATGGGGCTTCGGGCCATGTTTTCGATGATCTTCTCCGCGGTGGAGGCGATGCGTTCGGCATATATCCGGTCGCACTCCGCGATGAATCCCGCCGGGTCGTCGCTCGCCGCCCGGTTGATCTCTTCCAAATCAAACGCCATATCTCCGCATCCTTTCCGGCCTGACCGGCCTTCGCTCGCTATCCTTCTGACTGCATCCTTTCGATATACTCCTTGGGGTACTTGGGGTTGACATGCCGGCGGATGGAGCCGTCCGGGCCGGTATACTTGCTGGAGCCCCCCGCGCCCATGGCGATCACGGTGCACAGCTCCTCCATCATGATGATATTGTAAAGGCTCTCCGTGCCGGGCTTTGCCCACCCCACGTTTTCAAAGCCCCCGGACATGTACTTCTGCCGGTAGAGGTAATAGGGCCCGTACCCGGCCTGGGCCAGCCGCCCGCTGGCCAGGGAGATCATCCGTCCCACCGCCTCCGGCCCCGGCAGCGCCTCCCGGCTCTGGGCCAGGTAGGAGCCGTTTTTGATGGCCAGGGTGTGGACGGTGACGTTCTCCGGCTCCAGGGCCAGCACCGCCTCCATCGTGGCGGCAAAGCTGTCGGCGCTGTCCTCGGGAAGCCCGGCAATCAAGTCCATATTCACCGCGAAATCCCCCGCGGCCCGCACCAGGGCCAGCGCGTCCGTCACGTCCCGGGCGGTGTGGTTTCTGCCGATGGCCCGCAGCACCCGGTCGGACATGGTCTGGGGATTGACCGACACCCGATCCACCCCGTGGGCGCCCAGCACGGCCAGCTTCTCAGCCGTGATGGTGTCGGGCCGGCCCGCCTCCACGGTGTACTCCCGCAGGGCGGTCAGATCAAAGCTCTCCTCCAGCGCCGCGCACAGGGTGTCCAGCTGCGCCGCAGACAGGGTGGTGGGGGTGCCGCCCCCCAGATAGAGGGCCACGGGCCGCTGTCCGGCCCGACGCACCGCCTGTCCCGTCCGGGCGATCTCCCCCAGCAGCGCCCGCAGGTAGGGCTCCACCAGCTTTTCGTTGGGCCCCACCGCGCTGGAGATGAACGAGCAGTAGGCGCACCGTGTGGGACAGAAGGGGATGCCCACATAGAGCCCCACGTCTCCCCTCTCCAGGGACGCCCTTGCCCTCATCGCCGCCCGGGTAGTCGTCTCGCACAGGGCCGCCCGGGCGGGGGACACGTCAAATTCCCCCGCGAAGTCCGCCGCCGTCCGCCCCTGGGCCAGATACCGGGCCATGAGCTTGCCCGGTTTGACGCCGGTCAGCGCCCCCCAGGCAGGACGCGGCACACCGGAGGCCAGGGCGGCCCGATAAAAGCTCATCTTCACCGCCTGCTGTTCCATGCGCGCCCGCTCCGTGGCCGTGGCCCAGTCTTTCACCGCCGCCTCGCCCCGGTACGTCCTTCCGTTCAGGGTAAGCGTGCACACCGCCCGGCCCTCTTCCAGAGCCGTCAGCGCCCCGTCGCCGGTCAGCCCGCCCGCCGGATACCGGGGCCGCTCCGTCGGAAACAGGGTCAGCAGCATCTGCTCTACGGCGTATTTGTAGTTGTGTCCGGCCAGGTACAGATCCATTCGTGTCCCCTTGACGCCTCGAAATATCTATGATTTAATATATTCAGTATAACACATTCATCCGCGCCGCGCACTACTTTTCATACATTAAGGGGATATTCCGTTGAAAACTGACGTCGTCATCGTGGGCGCCGGCCCGGCCGGCATCTTCACGGCCATAGAGATGCTCCGGCTGGGGAGCCGGAAAAAGATCACCATTCTGGAGAAGGGCAAGCGGGTGGAAAACCGCCGCTGCCCCAAGGCCCAGACCAACCGGTGCATGAACTGCAAGCCCTACTGCGCCATCACCACCGGCTTCTCCGGCGCGGGCGCCTTCTCCGACGGGAAGCTGTCCCTGTCCTGCGAGGTGGGGGGCGAGCTGCCCCAGCTCATCGGCGAGAGCCTGGCCCAGCAGACCATCGAATACGCCGACAGGATCTATCTGGAATTTGGCGCGGACGAGCATGTGGAGGGCCTGGTGGAGAGCGAGGAGGTCAAGCGCATCCGCACCCGGGCCATCCAGGCGGGGCTGAAGCTGGTCTCCTGCCCCATCCGCCACATGGGCACCGAGCGGGCCCAGCAGATCTACACCGACATCGAGCACTGGCTTTTGGAGCGGGGCGTGGAGATCCTGTTCGACACCGAGTGCACCGGCCTGCTGGTACAGGACGGCCGCTGCCGGGGGGTCACCTACTCCGACGGCCACGGCGAGCACGAGCTGCCGGCGGAGGAGACCGTGGTCGCCACCGGCCGCCGGGGCGCGGACTGGCTGGAGACCATATGCACCACCTACGGCGTGGATCACGTGCCCAGCACCGTGGATATCGGCGTGCGGGTGGAAGTCCGCAACGAGGTCATGGAGGTGGTCAACCGCACCCTCTATGAGTCCAAGCTCATCGGATACCCCGCCCCCTTCAAGAACAAAGTCCGCACCTTCTGCCAGAATCCGGGGGGCTTCGTGGCCCAGGAGAATTACGACAACGGCCTTGCGGTGGTCAACGGCCACTCCTATAAGGAGATCAAGAGCGAGAACACCAATCTGGCCATTCTCGTCTCCCACAACTTCTCCGTGCCCTTCAACCAGCCCATTGCCTACGCCCAGAAGGTGGGCGAGCTGACCAACATGCTGGCCAACGGCCAGCTTCTGGTGCAGCGGTTCGGGGATATCCTGGACGGCAAGCGCACCTGGCAGAAGGAGCTTGAGCGCTCCAACGTCCGCCCCACCCTGCCCGACGTGGTGGCCGGGGACATCACCGCCGCCATGCCCTACCGGGCCATGATCAACATCATCAATTTCATCAAGGCCATGGATCAGGTGGTGCCCGGCTTCGCGGCGTACGAGACGCTTTTGTACTCCCCCGAGCTGAAATTTTACTCCAACCGCATCCGTATGGACGAGAATTTCAACACCAACGTGGCCGGCCTGCACTGCCTGGGCGACAGCTCCGGCTGGACCCGGGGCCTGATGATGAGCTCCGTCATGGGAGTGCTCATGGGCCGGCGGCTGGTTTGAATCCGTCTGTATGCGCCGATACTGTATGAACATAAACCTATCTGTCTGAACGGAGGAATACCATGGCAAAGTCGATCGTCTACTTCACAAGAGAACTCACCCCCCAGGCCGTCGTGCGGATGTACGAAAAGCTGGGCATTCAGCTGCCCGGAAAGGTGGCCGTCAAGCTCCACTCTGGCGAGGTGGGCAACCAGAACTATCTGCGCCCGGAATTTATGGAGCCCATGGTCAAGCACGTCAACGGCACCGTGGTAGAGTGCAACACCGCCTATGAGGGCGGCCGCAATACCACCGAGAAGCACTGGAAGACCATGGATCTGCACGGCTGGAGCAAGCACTTCACCGTGGACATTCTGGACGCCCAGGGCCCCGACCTGGTGCTGGACATCCCCGACGGGAAGAAGATCCACAAAAACTACGTGGGCAAAAACCTGACCAATTATGACTCTATGCTGGTGCTCAGCCACTTCAAGGGCCACCCCATGGGCGGCTTCGGCGGCGCGCTCAAACAGCTGTCCATCGGCATCGCCTCCTCCTACGGCAAGCAGTATATCCACGGCGTGGGCGACATGGAAGCCTTCTGGACCAGCGACCACGACAGCTTTCTCATGTCCATGGCCGACGCCGCCTCCAGCGTGGTGAAGCTGTTTTCCGGCAAGCTGGCCTATGTGAGCGTGCTGAAAAACCTGTCCGTGGACTGCGACTGCTGCGAGGTGGCCAAAGACCCCTGCATGGCCGACATCGGCATCCTCTCCAGTCTCGACCCGGTGGCCATCGACCAGGCCGGCCTGGATCTGATCTACGCCTCTGACGACCCGGGCAAGCCACACATGATCAAGCGCATCGAGTCCCGCAACGGCGCGCTCACCGTGGACGCCGCCGCCGCTCTGGGCATAGGCTCCAAGGAATACGAGCTCATAGAGGTGTAAAACAAGAATCACAAAAAGGGCGCGGTGCCAGTGCACCGCGCCCTCTTATTCTCTTTTCTCACACGTCCGTCGGCAGGGGGACGGTCTGCATCATGATCGTGCCAAAGCAGCTCACGCTCCGGCCGGAGTCATGCCATATGGTCACGTCCGCGTCCTTCCGCTTCCGGTTCAGGGCAAACAGATACAGATTTCCCGCCATATCCTGGCACACCTGCTTGCACAGGAATTCTCCGTCCAGCAACAGCGCCGCCACCTCTCCGTCCCGGGGGGCCCGCTTCTGCCCCAGCGCCACCGTGCCGTCGTGCAGATAGGGCTCCATGGAGTCGCCGTTGATGCGGATGGCAAAGTCCGCCCGGCTGTCCCCGGGCACCGGGTAGTCCTCCCAGGGATTGCCAAAGTCCGGGTCGCCCCGGCCGGCGGCAAAGGAGTTGCCAATGAGGGGGATGATCTTGCTGGCAGGGACGCTCTCCGCCCCGGCGCTGGCCGCCATGCGGCGCTTCTCCTCCCCCACCACAGCCCGGACGACACGTCTGCCATGACCGTCCAGGCCGTCGTAATCCCGGGCCAGGGCCCGGGCCTCCTCCGAGGGCTCCTGCCGGCCGGCGGAGCCTTCGTCAAAGTCGTCCAGGGATCTGTCCAGCGCCCGGGCGACGGCGCTCATCACCCCCATGGTGGGGCTCTTCGTCTCCCCGGCGATGATCTTGTTCAGCGTCCCCCGGGGCACGCCCGACCGCCGGGCCAGCTCCTCCACTGTCATGCCCGCCTGGGCCCGGTAGCGGTTTATCCTCTCGCCAATGTTCATCGCGCACACCTCCCGCTGCCTCCATTGTACCCGGATCCTATCTCTGTGTCAATAAAAATATCTACTTTTCGGGCAAATTTTATCTTGACTTATCCCGTTTTCGGTTATATAATACGGATATGAGATCCCATATTCGGGACAGGCCATACGTATATTGCCGAAAAGGAGGAACGATAGATGGATTGGAAACAGGAGGCGGCGGACAAGCTCATGCAGTACGAGGCCCGCCGGCAGTCGTTGGAGAACATCCCTGCGGAGATAAAGCGTCTGGAGCTGGACTACCGGGCTCTGCGCGCCTCCGTGCCGGACTCCATCCCTGGCTCTGGCAGCGGCAGCCGCCGGGAGGACGCCATGCTGTCCAACATCGTCCGCCGGGAGGAACTGGCCCGGCAGCTGGAGTCGGCCCGGGCGTGGGTGGCGCTGGCGGACGGGGGGCTGGCGGCTCTGGACGAGGAGGATCGCCTGGTGCTGGACAGGTTCTATGTCCACCGGCACAAGGGCGCCTGCGAGCGGCTGTGCGAGGAACTGGATCGGGAGAAAGCCCAGGTCTACCGCCGCCGGGATCGGGCGCTGAAGCGCTTTACCCTGGCGCTGTACGGCGGTCTGGAGAGCTGAACTGGCCCGCCGGCACAAAAATGCCTGCTGCAAGCTTTGCAGCAGGCATTTTGAGCTTGTCAAAAAACGAGTTTTTTGACCGCTCGATTAGCTGACGAGAGGCGAACACACGCCGCTCCACGGGGCCCTTTTCGGTGCTTTTCGTCTCGTCGTCGTCGGCTTGCGCCAGCAAGCCGTCCTCCTTCTCAGCGAAAATCCCTCGAAAACTGCTCCCCGTGGAGTGCGAAGCAGTTTCTGGCGAGCGGGTCTGTGTTCGGGCAAGGAAAAGCCCGCAGGGAATACTTTCGTATTGCCAAGGGATTTGACGCCGCACGGGCGCTGACCCGCCGCCAGAAACCGGCGTGTGTTCGCCTCTCGTCAGCTATAATCTGCTCGGCGGGAATGAATCCCGCCGGCATAATCCAAAAGCCTGATGTATTGCGGCTTTTGGATTGACGCGCGGCCATGGGGCCCCCACGGGAAACCAGCGAAGCGTTTCCCGTGGGGAGAGGAGGAGCGCGGGAGCGGGCGGATGCTGGCGCTTGCGCCTGCGGAGCTTAGCGAACGCCGCTCCGACGACGCGGCTCGGCCTGACCGGCCTTCGCTCCTTTCCTCTTATTCTTTGACAGTCAAAAATGCCTGCTGCAAGCTTTGCAGCAGGCATTTTTTATTTTGTCCTATCTCAGTTCTTGGTCAGATAGTCGGCGGAGATGTAGCCGGTCTGGCCGCTGTAGTTGACCCGGTACCAGTTGCCGCTCTTGCCGGTGATGGTCAGGGTGGTGCCCTTGTTCACGGTGCCCAGCTGGCTGTAGCCGGTGCCCGGGCCGGTGCGCACGCGCACGCTGTTGCCGGTGACCGTGCCGGTGCCGCTGTCCTCGGTGACGGTAAAGCCGCTGCCGCCCGTACTGCTGCCGGCTTTGCTCAGGTACTGGGAGGAGATGAAGCCGCTCTGACCGTTGTAGTTGACCCGATACCAGTCGCCGCTCTTGCCGGTGATGGTCAGGGTGGTGCCCTTGCTCACAGAGCCGATGGCGCTGTAGCCGGTGCCCGGGCCGGAGCGAATGTTCACGCTGTTGCCGGTGACCGTGCCGGTGCCGCTGTCTTCGGTGACAGTGTAGCTGGTGCCGCCGCTGGGCGTGCTGCCGGAGCTGGCCCGGTTCAGATACTTGGAGTAGATAAAGCCGTTCTTGCCGTTATAGTTGACCCGATACCAGTCGCCGCTCTTGCCGGTGATGGTCAGAGTGGTGCCGGAGTTGACCGAGCCGATGGCCGTATAGCCGGTGCCCGGGCCGGAGCGGATGTTCACGCTGTTGCCGGAGACTGTGCCGGTGCCGCTGTCCTGGGTGACGGTGTAGCTGGTGCCGCCGCTGGGCGTGCTGCCGGTGGAACCGGTGGAGCCCGTGGAGCCCGTATTGCCGGTGGTGCCGGCAGTACCCGTGCCGCCCGCGGAGGGCGCGGTGCTGGTCAGGTAGTTCTCCGCCACGAACGCCTCATAGCCCTTGTAGTTGACACGGCTCCAGCCGGTGTTGGTACGGCCGGTGCGCTGCAGCTGATAGCCGGTGGCCTCGTTGCCAAGGATGCTGTAGGTGGTTCCCGGGCCGGAGCGGATGTTCACCGGGCCGTTGGTCACATACACCGTGTCGTTCACGCCCGTCACCGTATAGTTGGGAGTGGGGGTAGGCTCGGGGGTCGGCGTGGCGGGCGCGGGCGTGGGCGTGGGCGCCGGTGTGGCCGTGGGGGCCGGCGTGGCCGTGGGCGCAGGGGTAGCCGTGGCCTCCGGCGTCTGCACGGGAGCCTCTGTGCCTGTCACCACGGCGGAGGTGTTGTTGAAGGGCGTGGACAGCTGGGCCTCCTCGCCGCTGGGCCTGTTGAGCTTGATGACCAGCACGATGGCGATCACGATGATGACGAAGATGATCGCCAGCACGGTGATGATCTGCCAGAGGTTCCTGTCCTTGCGTCCGGAGGAACCCTGCTTGGCGCGCTCGTCCACGTTCCGGGCCGTAGAGGTGGGCCGGGGAGAGCCGCTGTCGTGGGCGCGGCTGGCAGGCTTCTTCTGGGACGGCTCGCCCGCGTAGGCGGGGGTGAAAAAGCCGCTGCCGTCGCTGGGCTTTTCCGCCGCCGTGTCAGCGGGAGCAGCCGCGTTCTCATCCGGCCGGACGCGCTTGGGAAGGTCGTGCAGGGCATCGTCGTCCCGGCTGCGCTTGTGGGCCTTCTTCTCGTCCGCGGCGGAGTTGACGATCGTCCCCACCCGTCCGGAATCCAGCGGCGCCTTACATTTGCGGCAGTACTTTGCGTCCGCCGGCACGGTCGCCCCGCAGTTGGGGCATTTGCGCGTGATTTTGCTCATATTTCTGCTTCCCCCAATCGAATTGCTTTGTTTTGGTAGGTTCTGTATTTCTTACTTGTGTTCGCCTGCGATGTGTACGATCCCGTCCTCCACCCGCAGCTGGCCCTGGCAGTAAAGGGCGATGGCCTTGGGCAGAAGCTTCCACTCCGCCTCCTCCATGATGCGCCGCTGGAGGGTCTTGGCCGTGTCGCCCTCCCAGACCTCCACGGCCTGCTGGAGGATAATGGGCCCGGTCTGCCCCTCCGTGACAAAATAGGCGGAGGCCCCGGAGAGCTTGACGCCCGCCCGGATGGCCCGCTCATAGGGCTGAGAGGAATTCATATCGCTGTCCCCGAAGGCAGGCAGCAGACTGGGACAAACGTTCACGATGCGGTTTTCGTAGGTGCGCAGCACGCCGGGCCCCATGGTGTGCACATATCCCGCCAGCACCACCAGCTCCGCGTCCAGATCCTGGAGCTTCTGCTCCACGGCGGTGTTAAAGCTCTGCTCATTGGGGAACAGCGACCGATCCACCACATAGGCGGGCAGATTGGCGCTCTTGGCCCGAACCAGGGCATATGCCTCCGGGTCAGAGGAGATCACCGCCGTCAGCTCACAGTTGGGGATCTCCCCAAACAGGTGGGCGTCCATTACCGCCTGCAGATTCGTGCCTCCCCCGGAGACAAGGATCACCGTTTTTACCATGAGCACAGCACCTCCTCCGCAAAAAATACATGATTTTAACTCTTTGTTACCGTATTGTAACATACCTCTTCCCAAATAGCAACACATTTTGACCGGTTTCCATAAAAATTTTCAGAAAATTTCTCCGCCGGAGTCAAATCGTCAGGGGCGCGGTGCATTCGCACCGCGCCCCTTTGCAAACAGCGTGGCCTGTCCGGCCCTGTCATTCGCCCTTTATATAGGCCTCCCGCTCCTTTTGGAACTGCTCTGTCTTATCGAATCCGCATCCGAACATCTCCGGGCAGAAGCCCCGGTATACGCACTCCCGCACCATGCAGGAGGCAAGCTCCGGCTCCACCTGGGCCACCGCGTCCTTTACAAGCTGCCAGGCGGCCCTTGTCTCGGGGCTGGCGCTGGAGCACAGGCGCTTGCGGCTGATGGTGATGAGCGCCTGGGCGTCGGCCTCGCACTCATGGCTGACCGGCGCGCCCTGGGGGATCTGGGTGCGATCCACGCCGGTACGGTCTGTGCGCTGGGTCTTCACAAAGTGCTCGATGCCGATCTTGTGGCGCACAAAGTGCACGCTCACCCAGTAGGGCAGATCCACCCACCGCCAGGCAAACTTCATCTTCCGGATGGGGGAGTGCTCGGCCAGGATCAGCTTCCGCTTCCAAGCGGAATCAGGGTACTTTCCCCTCTCCTTGCCAATGGTGTTCATGGTGGCGTTTTTGATGTCCTGCCAGTTGTCCTCATGCTGGAAGAACAGCAGCCGCGTGTTCAGCTCGCTCATATCCGACCCTCCTGTGTGTGTTTTCCCCAGTATAGCATATTTCCCCCGGTTCGCAAAGACCAATTTATAAATGTATCTCCGCCGGCAGAAAAACAAAAATCGAAACGCCGGATATCCGCGCAAACCAGAGCAATTTTGAACTATCGGGAGCAAACAAGTATTTTTTCAAAAAAGATATTGACACCCTCTGCCAATTGTGTTATAAAGATTGAGCGCCTGTGGGCGCATTGACACGTCAAAAAACAATGATCGATATGCGGAGGAAAACGAATGAGCACGACAATGGTAAAGCCTGCCGATGTCGTCCGCAAGTGGTATGTGATCGACGCCGCCGGCAAGCCCATGGGCAAGACCGCGGTGATCGCCGCCGACCTGCTGCGGGGCAAGCGGAAGGTAGATTACACCCCCCACGTGGACTGCGGGGACTATGTGATCATCATCAACGCCGAGCAGGCCGTCCTGACCGGCAAGAAGCTGGAGCAGAAATACTATCGCACCCACTCCGGCTATCCCGGCGGCCTGCATGAGACCCAGTACAGCCGTCTGATGGCGACCAAGCCGGAGCTGGCCATGCGCCTGGCGGTGCGTGGGATGCTCCAGAAGAACGCCATGGCGAAGAACCAGCTGACCCGGCTGCGCATCTTCCGGGGCGGCGAGCACACCCACCAGGCCCAGAAGCCTGAAGTGTATGTGGAAGGAGGCAACAACTAATGGCTACCTATCAGTCCAAGCGTCCGTACCTTTACGGCACCGGCCGGCGTAAGAGCTCCGTTGCCCGCGTCCACCTGATCCCCGGCGGCACCGGCGTCATCACCGTCAACGGCCGCAGCATCGACGACTACTTCGGTCTGGAGACCCTGAAGCTGATCGTCCGTCAGCCCCTGGTGACCACCGGCACCACCGACAAGGTGGACATCGAGGCCACTGTGTCCGGCGGCGGCGTCACCGGCCAGGCCGGCGCCATTCGCCACGGCATCGCCCGTGCCCTGCTGCTGGTCAACGAGGAATACCGCGCGCCCCTGAAGGCCGCCGGCTTCCTGAC
>CANQDL010000017.1 GCA_947591105.1 uncultured Oscillospiraceae bacterium | reverse complement strand
AGGAGCAGGGCAAGCGCCACCCCACCATCGGCAACAACGTGCTCATCGGCTCCGGCGCCAAGGTGCTGGGCCCCTTCCGGGTGGGGGACAACAGCCGCATCGCCTCCAACGCGGTGGTGCTCTCGGAGGTGCCCCCCAATTCCACCGCCGTGGGCGTGCCCGCCCACATCGCCCGCATCGCCGGCGAGCGCACGGACTTCGCGGCCCGGGTGGATCAGATCAGCGTGTCCGACCCGGTGGCCCAGGAGCTGTGCGCCCTGCGCAGCCGCGTCATTCAGCTGGAGCAAGCGATCGCAAAGGAGAAGGAGAAATAAAGCCATGCGTTTCTATAACGATCTGACCATGCAGAAGGAGGACTTCGTCCCCATCCGGGAAGGCGAGGTCACCATGTACAGCTGCGGCCCCACGGTCTACGACCTGATCCACGTGGGCAACGCCCGGCCCATCATCATGTTCGACGTATTGCGCCGGTACCTGGAGTACCGGGGCTATAAGGTGAATTTCGTGCAGAACTTCACCGACGTGGACGACAAGATCATCAAGCGGGCCAACCAGGAGGGCATCTCCGCCGGCGAGGTGGCGGAGAAGTATATCGCCGAGTACTGGAAGGACGTGGAGGGACTGGGCGTCCGGCCCGCCACCGTCCACCCCAAGGCCACGGAGAATATCCCCCAGATCATCGAGCTGGTGCAGACCCTGATCGACAAGGGATTTGCCTACGAGGTGAACGGGGATGTGTACTACCGCACGGCCAAGTTCCGGGATTACGGCAAGCTGAGCCACCAGAATCTGGACGATCTGATGCACGGCGCCCGGGTGGAGGTCAACGACGTGAAGGAGAACCCCATGGACTTCGCCCTGTGGAAGGCCGCCAAGCCCGGCGAGCCCGCCTGGCAGTCCCCCTGGGGCATGGGCCGGCCCGGCTGGCACATCGAGTGCTCCGCCATGTCCAACCGCTATCTGGGCAAGACCATCGACATCCATACCGGCGGAAAGGATCTGATCTTCCCCCACCACGAGAACGAGATCGCCCAGTCCGAGGCGGCCAACGGCGTGCCCTTCGTCCACTATTGGCTCCACAACGGCTTTATCAATATCGACAATCAGAAGATGTCCAAATCCCTGGGCAATTTCTTCCACGTCCGGGACGTGGCCGACACCTACGGCTACGACTGCATCCGCATGTTCATGCTCATGAGCCACTACCGCTCCCCGCTGAACTACTCCACCGACGTGCTGGAGCAGGCCCAGGCCGCCCTGGATCGGCTCAAGACCGCCAAGGAAAACCTGGACTTCTTCGTCCAAAACGGCCGGGACGGGGATATGACCCAGGCCGACGCCGACTTCGTGGCGAGCCTCGACAAGTACCGCGCCCGGTTCACCGAGGTCATGGACGACGACTTCAACACCGCCGACGCGGTGAGCGTGATCTTTGAGCTGGTGCGGGATGTAAACGCCGCCGTATCCCCTGCCGCCGACCCCTCCAAGGCCCTGGCGTCCGCCTGCCGGGACATCTTTATGGAGCTGTGCGGGGTGCTGGGCATCCCCTTCGGCCAGGCCGAGGATCTGGACAGCGGGATCGAGGAAAAGATCGCCGCCCGCCAGGCCGCCCGCAAAGCCAAGAACTGGGCGGAGGCCGACCGGATCAGGGACGAGCTGAAGGCCGCCGGGATCATCCTGGAGGACACCCCCCAGGGCGTCAAGTGGCACCGGGCCTGACCGGTTTCGCCCCCTTTCATCCATTTCTTGACAGTCTGCCAAACCGCGCCCCCTTCCCGGGGCGCGGTTTGGCTATTTTGTCCCTTGTGTGAAAAATAATAATCCTTCATAATAATAGGTAAAGTATGATTTGATGCAAATGCAAGGAGCGATACCATGGCCCAGACAGAAAAAACACTTGATTCCAGCCGCATGGGGAACATGCCCGTAGGCAAGCTGCTGCTGTCCATCTCCGTGCCCATGATGCTGTCCATGCTGGTACAGGCCCTGTACAACATCGTGGACAGCGTATACGTCTCCCGGGTCTCGGAGGACTGCCTGTCCGCCCTGAGCCTGGCCTTCCCGGCCCAGAACATCATGATCGGCCTTGGCACCGGCACCGGAGTGGGCGTGAGTACCCTGGTGTCCCGGGCGCTGGGCAGCCGGGACGAGCGGCAGGCCAGCCGGGTGGCCGGCGCGGCCGTGGCCCTGGGCCTTTGCTGCTGGGTGTTGATGGCCCTGTTCGGCATCTTCGCCGCGGACTGGTTCATCCGCTCCCAGACCCAGGTGGAGAGCATCCGGGCCTACACCGACTCCTATCTGCGCATCGTCACCATCGGCTCCCTGTTCGTGTATCAGGAGATATGCGTGGAGCGGCTTTTGCAGTCCACCGGCCAGACCAAGCTCTCCATGTGGACCCAGATGGTGGGCGCGGTGACCAACATCATCCTCGACCCGTTTTTCATCTACGGCTGGTGCGGTCTGCCCGCCATGGGCACCGCCGGCGCGGCCATCGCCACGGTCATCGGCCAGGCGGCGGGCACGGCCATGGGCTACTGGTTCCACTTCCGGAAGAACCGGGAGCTGCCCATCCGCCTGTCCGACGTGCGCCTGCCCTGGCCCATCGTCCGGGACATCTACAAGATCGGCTTCCCCTCCATCCTGATGGTGGCCATCGGCTCGATCACCAACTACCTGATGAACATCATTCTGGGGGCGTTCACCTCCACCGCCGTGGCGGTATACGGGGCCTACTTCAAGATCCAGAGCTTCTTCTTCATGCCGGTGTTTGGCCTGAACAACGGCATCATCCCCGTCATCGGCTACAACTACGGCGCCCGGAAGAAGGAGCGCATCTACCTCACCATCCGCTACGGCGTCATCTTCGCCACCTGCGCCATGCTGCTGGGGGTGTTCTGCTTCCAGGTGTTCCCCCAGGTGCTTCTGGGCATCTTCTCCCCCTCCCAAGCCATGCTGGCCATCGGCGTGCCCGCCCTGCGGCGCATCAGTCTCAGCTTCCTGCTGGCGGGCTTCTGCATCGTGGCAGGCTCCGCCTGCCAGGCTCTGGACAAGAGCATGTTCTCCTTCTTCGTGTCCGTCCTGCGCCAGGTGGTGGCCCTGATCCCGGCGGCCTGGCTTCTGTCCCTGACCGGAAACGTGGACAACGTCTGGTGGTGCTTCCCCATCGCCGAGCTGATGAGTCTGCTAGCCAGCACCTTCTTCCTGCGCAAGGCCCTGCGGGATATGGAGCGAAAACTGTCCGCCGGCTGAGTGCCTTTCATCCGACCGCGACCCCCCTGCCGCGCCCCGGCAGGGGGATTTTTTTGCCTGGATTGCAAAGAAAGTATTGACATATCGTAATAATTGTGATAAGTTTGTTCCATATCGTAACCAAATTGTAACTTTTTTAAGAGAGGAACTGGGTGGACGGTATGAAGGACGAGAGCTTCAGCCTCACAGCGCTGCTGGGGGGCTATTTGCGCCAGATCAGCCCGGATCAGGCGGTAAAGCTGGCCCGGGAGCTGTGCGGTCAGCTGGAGATCGATCCGGACAGCTTTCACGGGGGGATATGGCCCGGGAACGTGGATCTGAACCTGGACGGCACAGCCGTGCTGGGCAAGCCCATCCGCACCCCCGCGGCCCAGCGGCCCGCGGATCAGGTGGAGTATACGTCCCCGGAGTTTTTCTGGGACGGCGCCGGCTCCGCCGCCGCGGACGTATATTCCATCGGTCTGCTGCTCTACGCCGGCTGTAACGGCGGATACCTCCCCTTCCAGCCGAAGAAGGAGGAGCTGACCCCCAAGGATCGGGCGGACGCCCTCCGCCGCCGGATGAAGGGCGAGGCCGTCGCCGCCCCGGCGGGGGTCAGCGCCGAGCTGAAAAAGGTGATAGAAAAGGCCCTGGCCTATGACCCGGAGCAGCGGTACATCACCGCGAGCGAGCTTCTCACCGCCCTGGGCCACACGGACGAGGCCCTGCCCTCCCCGGAGGCCGAGACGGACGCGGCCGCGGCCGCTGTGGCCGTCATGCTTGCCAAGAACAAGCGCAGCGGCGGCCCTGCCGCCGAAAAGGCCGCCGAGGAACCGGCCGAACCCGTCGAGGAACCCTCCGCTCCCACAGAGGAACCGGAAATCCACTCTGACGACACCTCCGCTCCCACTGAAGGCGAAAAAACTGTCGATATAATCGAATCTTCCCCCACCCCGGATGCTTCCCCTGTCATCGCCGTTCCCGTCCCGGAGGTGGATATCCCCGACTGGGAAGCGGAGCTTCCCACCCCCAGGGCCCCGGAATCCGCGCCGGCGGAGCAGTCCGCCCCCACGCCGGAGCCGGAGGCAGCCGCTCCCCAGGACACCGCCCCGGAGCCGGAGGCAAGCGCTCCCAAAGATACCACCCCGGAACCGGAGGCAAGCGCTCCCAAAGATACTACCTCGGAGCCGGAGGCGGCAGCCCCTCAGGATACCGCCCCGGAGACGAAGGCGGCTGCGGCGGCGGTGCTGACCGGCGCCGCCGGTATGTCCGGGAAGAAGCCCGATGCGAGCGCCGGACAGCCGGCCTCCGGGGAGGCCTCTGTCAAGGCCGGCAACATCACCGGCATGCGCCAGTACAAGGTGCAGAAGGATTTTGAAAAGACGCCCCGGGCCCAGCGGACGGCGGCCGTGCCTGCAGCCCAGCGCAGAAAACGCCGTTCTGCGGCGGTGCCTGTGCTGTGCGCCGCGGCGGCCCTGGCCATACTGGGCGGGGCAGGTTATCTCTATTTCTCCAACCTGGGAGGCTCCCCGGACTTGTCCTCCCCCTTTGCCACAAACACTCCCAGCGCGGACGCAGAGCCCTCCCCGGCGGAGAGCACCTCCACCCCCACACCCACGGCGGAGCCCACGGCCACGCCCAGGCCCTCGCCGGCCCCCTCGCCCTCTCCCGATCCGGCGGCCACCCCCACGCCCTCCGACAGTCCCTTTAACAACACTGTCCCGGGCATGACGCCCATCGCCGGACAGGCCGGCGGCGGCGATCAGCCCGACGGCGGGAGCACGCCCGGGGGCGGTTCCTCCGGCGGCGGCAGTACCCCCGGCGGTTATCCCGGCGGCGGAAGCACCCCTGGCGGTGGAAGCACTCCCGGCGGCGGGAGCACCCCCAGCGGCGGCACCCCCGGGGGCGGTTCCTCCGGCGGCGGCGGTGGCGGCGGGAGCACCCCCAGCTTTACCGTGGAGCCCGCCAGCGGAACGGTCAGTCTGACCGGCAATCAGGTGCGCGTCCGCACCGGCCCCGGCACCGGCTACGGCATCATCGGCGTGGTGAACAAGGGCGACCAGCTCACCCGCACCGGCACCGTGGCCAGCGGCTGGACGCAGGTGCTCTATAAGGGGGTCACCGGCTACGTCTACAGCCAGTACCTGGCCGACGTGCAGCCCACTCCGGCCCCCACGGCCACACCGGCGCCCACAGCTACCCCCGCGCCTACAGCTACCCCCGCGCCCTCGGCCACGGCCACTCCGGCGCCTACGGCCACGCCCGCGCCTACGGCCACCCCTGCTCCCACGGCTACCCCCGAGCCCACGGCCGCCCCCACGCCCTCCGTCACGGTGGAGGATCTGGATTACACCGGGGCGAGCGCCAAGACCCTGGCACCCCTCGATTCCCTGCAAGCGCTGGACGCCGCAGCGGCGGCGCTGAACGCCAAGGTGCAGGAGAACGCCCAGCTTGCGTACGCCTGGATCGGGGTGGAGAAGGACGCCTCCGGCAGGTGGATGTCCGCCGGCGTGGATATCACCGACACGGCGGAATACTGGGCCGCCGGCGAGCAGAAGACCGGCGACTGGGCCCTGCTGGCCAGGCAGGAGGACGGCTCCTGGAAGTTGATCACCGTCAGCTCCGCTGATTTTGCCGCCGGCATTCCCGCCGATTACCAGGGCAAATTGGGCTATGTGACAGCCCCGACAACTCCATAAAATGCGGGCCTGCTGCGTTTGCAGCAGGCCCATTATTTTTTATTTCATCCTCACTCCACGGAGAAATCGCCGGTCTGGCGCACAAGCTCGCAGAACAGCGTCTGCTCCGGGCAGCTGCGTATAAACCGCACGATGCCGCCCTCCGCCCACTCAAACCGGACGCTCCCGGTGCGCAGGGCGGGGTTGGCGTTTTTCATCTCCGCCAGCTGGCGGTACAGCTGCTGCAGCTGGCCGTCCTCCCTCCCCCAGGGGAAGGGCAGCCGGTTCCAGGGATCGCGGCCGCCGGTGAGTCCGGCCTCGTCCCCGTAGTAGATCACCGGCGACCCGGGCAGGGCAAACTGCAAAAACGCCGCCGCCCGCCGGGCGTTCATGTCCGGCAGAAGGCTTCCCACCCGCTCGGTGTCGTGGGTGCCCAGCACCGCCATGGTGCAGTCCAGCGCCTGGGGCGGGTAGTTCTCCGCAATGGACATCACCGTCTCCGCCAGGGCGCGGCCGTCGTCCTTGCCGGAGGCGAAGTCCAGAATGGCCGTGCGGAAGGGGTAGTTGATGACCCCGTCCAGCTCCCCGCCGGTGAAGTACCGCCGGCGCACCCCGTAGCTGACCTTGTTGGAGGCGTCCTCCCATACCTCGCCGATGACCACCGCCTGGGGGTTCGTGGCCTTCACCCGCCGGTACAGGGCCGCAAGAAACTCGTCCGGCAGCTCATCGGCCACGTCCAGGCGAAATCCGTCCGCCCCCCGGCGCAGCCATGTGGCCACCACGCCCTGCTCTCCCAGGATGTATTCCATATAGTCCGGGTCGAGCTCATGGACGCATGGCAGAGCGTCCACGCCCCACCAGGACGTGTATTTGTCGGGAAAATGCTGAAAGTCGTACCACTTATAGTACCTGGATTCGGGCCCGGCCGACACAGCGCCCCCACCGAATACGCCAAACTTGTCAAAATACACGCTGTGGCTCCCGGTGTGGGAGAACACCCCGTCCAGTATCACCCGCATATTCCGGGCGTGCGCGGCCTGGCACAGGGCGGCAAAGTCCGCCTCGGTGCCCAGCATGGGGTCTACCCGCATATAGTCCGCCGCGTCGTAGCGGTGGTTCGACCAGGCCATGACGATGGGATTGAGATAGATCACCCTCGTCCCCAGGTTCGCTATGTAGTCCAGCTTCTCCGTGATCCCCCGCAGGTTGCCCCCGGCAAAATCGGTGGCGTCCCGGGCGGCGGGGGTAAAGGTGTCGAAGTCCCGGAGCGTATAGGGCCCCAGCTTCTCCGTCAGGTCGCACTGGCCGCTTTTGGCAAACCGGTCGGGGAAGATCTGGTAGTACACCGCCCCCCGGTACGTCTCCGGCGGGGCGTAGTCCTCCGGCAGCACGGACAGCTGCCAGAGCGCGCCCTCGCCTATGTTGGTGCCCCGGCCGGCCTGGAACAGATCATAGTCCCCGTTTTTGTCCCAGATGTGGAACTTATAGAAATAGAGCCCCGGCGTGTCCGGCGAAAACGTCCCCCGAAACACGTCGTAGTCCCCCTCCCGGCCCTGCCGCTCCAGCGTCACGGTCAGGCCCTCCGCCGTCAGGATCACCTGCCGGGCCTGGCAGTCCGCGGGGATGCGGATGCGGATACGGCACGGCTGTCCGGCCCACACGGCGCCGAAGGGGCGCTTATCCGCCGTCAGCCGGCTGTCATAAAGGATGTTCATACTCTCCCTCCCGGGTCACAAAAAAGCCCCCGCCTGCGCGGGGGCCAGGATAAGACGGTATCGGTTCAGTTCTGACCGTCCTGACTGTTGTGGTGGATGGCGGCGCCGGCGCCGATGACGCCCGACTCGTTCTCCCGGCGGATCTCCCGCTCCCGGATGATCCGCTCCAGCGCCACGTAGACGCACACGATCTTGTCCAGCTGTGCCTCGTCCAGCACGTCGATGTAGTACACATCGTGCAGGGACACCCACTTCTGGTGGGTGCGGGCCAGCACGCCGCCCAGACTGTTGACAAACTCGTAGTTGTGCTGCAAAACGTCGCCCCTAAGCTGCCAGCCCAGGCCCTCCAGGTCGATCACGTCGTTCATCACGTGGAACCACTCCGTGCGCACCTCCACCTGCTCGCCGTCGGCGAATTCGATGATGTGTGTCTCGTGCAGGGAGATGGGCTTGTGGCTGATGGTGGCAATGGTGTCGCCCGCGGCGTTGCGGACGTAGGTGGTGTCATGGATGGAGATGGCCTTGCTCTCCACGGTGTAGACGACCTGGTCGGCCTCGTCCATGATCTCCATTTTCTTGTGGATGGACAGCATCTTCGACTTTGCGTGCAGCAGCATTTGCCTTTCCTCCTACGTATATTTGCGCACAGCGCAGGAACATTATAATAAAAACCCGCCCGGCTGTCAATCTCTGGCAGCGCCCGGACGCCCCATGTTAATGGTGCATTCATTATTTGTTAACAAATAGTTACATGTTTATTCACCATTGCCGGCCCGGGATAGGGTATTATATGCTCACAGGGACAAAGGGAGTCAAGCCGAGGCTCCCGAAGCAGCGAGCATTCATGAACGTTTGACGCTTTTCATTTTTCACTCCTCTCTTCTTTGTTGCAGAGCCGGTCACCTTCGGGTGGCCGGCTTTGTACGTTTTTGGGCGCCGCGGGATTGTTCCTTGTGTTTTCCCGGCAGGATGTGGTATGATACATAAGATGGGAAGGAGGCGCCCCCATGCTTTTACAGACCGAAAGGCTTCTCGTGGCGCAATACGGCCGAAAGCTCATCCCGGCCGGCCTCACTGCCGGTACGGGAGGGAACCTGAGCGTCCGGGACAGCCGGACGGGGTATATCGCCGTAAGCCCCAGCGGAATGGAATATGACGCCATATCCCCCGCCGACGTGACCGTGGTGTCCCCGGACGGGACGGTGGCGGACGGCGCCCGGCGGCCCACCTCGGAGCTGGCCATGCATCTGGGCTTTTACGCCGCCCGGCCCAACCGGCACGCGGTAGTGCACACCCACTCCCCCGCAGCCACGGCTCTGGCCTGTCTGCGCCGGAGCCTGCCCCCCATGAGCTATCTGGTGGCCCTGTCCGGGCGGGACGAGGTGCCCTGCGCCCCCTACCGGGATTTCGGCAGTCCGGCCCTCGCCCAGGCAGCGGTGGAGACCGCCGGCGGGTGCGACGCGGTACTGCTGGCCAACCACGGACTGGTCTGTCTGGGGAAGGATCTGGACGCGGCCTTTCAGCTGGCGGAGGAACTGGAGTTCTGCGCCGGCGTGTATCTGCGCTGTCTGGCCGCCGGGGCGGAGCCCGTTCTGCTCACGAAAGAAGAGATGGCCCGGGCCCGGGAACGTTTCGGCGCCTACGGCCAGCCAAAAGGAGACGAGTGACCTTGCCGAAAAACATCCCGCCCTTTGAGGGCTTTCCCCCCGACCTGCCGGACTTTCTGTGGGGTCTTTCCTTCAACAACGAGCGGCCCTGGTTCAACGACCACCGGGCCGATTTTGAGCGCTGTCTGAACATACCCATCCACGCCCTGGCGGAGGACGTGCGCGCCGCCATGGAGGAGCGCTTCCCCGGCCAGGCCCCGGCGCTGCACGTATCCCGCATCTGGCGGGACGCCCGGCGGCTCTTTGGCCGCGGCCCCTTCAAGGAGCACATGTGGTTCTCCCTGGGAGTGTCCGGCGAGATATACACCCCCACCCCCCAGTTCTGGTTTGGCATCGACGCCAAGAGCTGGGAGGTGGGCATGGGCATGTGGAACATCTCCGGCGAGCATCTGGAGAACTGGCGCCGGAGCATCGACGCCCGGCCGGCGCGGCTGGGCAAGATCGTCCGGGCGCTGAATAAGCGGGAGGATCTGGCCCACTACTGGCAGACATACAAAAAGCCCAAGGGCGACCCGGGCCCGCTGCTGTACGACTGGTACAACGCCCGCACCCTGGAGCTGGGCAAGACCGTCTGGTTCGACCCCGCCCCGCCGGGCAGGGAGCTGCTGGAGCAGGTGCTGGACGTCTACAGCGCCCTGATGCCCCTCTATCGATATCTGCTCACGGTGTGATCCCTCCGTGAAAAAACCGCCTGGCCGGGGCGCCTGGAAAGGAGATGAACAGCGATGCGCGCAAAGCTGCGGCTCATGTTTCTGCGGCTGCCCTGGTATGCGGAGGAGTACGCCCAGGCCAACCTGGGACTGTACGCCACGAGCGGGGCGTATTATCTGTTCTTCTCTCTGGGCCCGCTGGTGGTGCTGGTGCTGGGGCTTTTCCCCTATCTGCCCTTCTCCCAACAGCAGCTGCAGGACGCGCTGCTGGGGCTTTTGGGCTACGCGCCCACGTCGGTGCAGCGGCTGATAAAGGATCTGGTGGACGGCGTCTACGCCGGCTCTGCCGCCGCCCTGGGCATCGGCCTTGTGACGGAGCTGTGGTCGGCCAGCAAGTTCCTGAGCCAGGTCATGCGGGGCGTGGGCCAGATCTACGACGGCAAGGTCTACGGCAATTTTCTGCTCCGGCGGCTGCTGGGTGCCCTGTTCACGGCGGCGCTGCTGGCGCTGATCCTGGGAAACGTGGCCCTGCTGTTTATCGGGGAAAAGCTCATCCCCATCGCCCAGCTGTGGAGCGTGGTGCTGCGGCTGCGGGGCCTGCTGTTTTTCGTGATGGTGACCATCATCAACGCCCTTCTTTTCAGCACCGTCCCCCACAAAAAGCTCCGCTTTGTCCGGCAGCTGCCCGGCGCGGCCTTTTCCGCCGCCGCGTGGCTGGCCTTCTCCCGCATTTACTCCTGGGCGGTGGATCGGTTCGGCTTTTACAGCATCTACGGCGGCCTGGCCATCGTCATCATCTCCCTGTTCTGGATGTACTGTTCCCTGTTTCTGCTGTTTCTGGGCGCCTGGTTCAACGCCGTGCGGGAAAAGCAGCAGCCCATCAAAAAGTGAGAAAAACCCAAACCGCCGGGGCGCGTGCAGACGCGTCCCGGCGGTTTTCTATTCTTTATCCCGCGCTCACTCCACCGTCAGCGCGTATGCCTCCAGGATGGGAGGCGTCTGCCCCTCGTCGGGCACGGCGTGCCGCACCGTCACCCGGTCGCCCACGTTGAGCACGATCACGTTTGGCTCCTCGGCGGCGGAGAGGGCGTAAAAGACCTGCTCCCCCTCCAGGCGGATATAGTACCAGCTGGTGCCCGACAGCACGGCCGTGCGGATCTCCTCCACCACGCCCTGACTCTCGTCCTGCACGTCGGGCAGGCCCGCGCCGTGGATGACCCCCCGCTCGGACAGCATGCCCACATACGTCCGCTCACAGGCCGACACCGTCGCGCCGGTGGCCACGATCTGGTACTGGGCCACGTTCACCATGGCGTAGCTCTTGACCAGGTTGGTGGCATCCATCAGCGGGATGAAGTAGCTGGGCTCGCCGGAGATATTCAGCAGCAGCGGGAAGGTGGAGCGGTAGCCCAGATCCTGCACCACGCCCTCGGCCGACAGCCGGGCCGCGGCCTCGGTGGCGCCGGGGGCCACGTAATAGGTGGTCTGCTTGGTGCGCATGTTGCACAGCAGAAAGCCCAGGTTGGACTGATCCGCGTTGGCGCTGGTCACGCCGGTGTACACATACACATCGTCGTTCATGGCGATATAGTTATATCCGTCCGTGGTCATGGTCACGTCCCGCTGGCCCAGGATGGAGTTGATAAAGCCGTGCACCAGGGTGCCGTGGTAATCGTACTGCTCCATGATAAGGGCGGGCGTGTACAGGGTATCCACCCAGGTGGGGACGGTCTCATAGTACTGGCTCTCGCCGGTGACCGCGTCCATCAGCACCGCCCCCTGGATATCCCGGCCGCCGAACAGGCCGATGGTCTTCACAAGCCGCGGGGCGATCCACCAGGGGTGGCCGTCCTCGTCGATCTCAAATTCCGGGGTGGAGAACATCATGGTGGGGTACTGGAACCGGAGCTGCCGCTGCACGTTGCGGTTGAGCGGCTCGGAGAAGGAATACTTCATCCCCTCCCCCTCCGGCAGCCGCACCACGCTGGCCTCCTG
Source organism: uncultured Oscillospiraceae bacterium (assembly GCA_947591105.1). Classification (GTDB taxonomy): domain Bacteria; phylum Bacillota; class Clostridia; order Oscillospirales; family Oscillospiraceae; genus CAJOIG01. The sequence goes on along the minus strand of CANQDL010000017.1, from coordinate 15,950 downwards.
GGTGACCATATCCACCACCACATAGGCGGGCAGGCCGCTGGAGCGGTTGGTGAACCACTTGAAAAGATCCGCGTACCCGATGGGCGCCACACGCACGGGCCGGCCCTGGTAGTTGATCTGGGTGGAGTCGTTGGAATACTCAAACTGGCTGACCATATCGCTCAAGGTGCCCATCTGCCGGTCGCCCAGATAGTTGGCGGAGGTGCGATCCAGGGTGGGGATCTCGTTGAAGGAGATCTGGGCCACGTCCTGGGCAAAGTCCCCGGTCTGCACGTCCAGCAGCTGTCTGTAGGCCGAGGCACGGAACACGGGCAGGGAGATGAGCTTTCCCACCAGGGCGGCGGCCAGTACGATCAGCAGCAGCACCCCCACCGGCAGGCAGTTTTTCCGCACGAAGGAGATGCCGTCCCGCACCTTTTGCTGGGGCGTGCGCTCCTGCTTGGCGTGGGCGCCGGCCGTAGTGAGCAGCACGCACAGGATATACACCACGCACAGGAAGACCAGAAAGACGTAAAAATCCCCGTCCTGCAGGTTGATGGCCGGCAGCGCCACATAGAAGTAGACGAAACCCACCAGGGCCGTCACCACCAGGCTGAACACAGTCTGTCCCAACCGTCCCTTGGGCAGACGGATCTTTCGTTTATGCATGGCAGAACCATTCTCCTTTGCAAATGAATGTGATCTTATCTTACCACATTCCGCCCGCCGTTACAACGCCTGTTCCCTTTCCGTTTTGGGCACAGGCAGATCCCGGCGGTTTTCTTTGAAACCAACAGTTGTTTTTATGAAAAATCGCCTCCATTGTTTCCAACCATTACTTGTGATAAAATTCAACCAGAAAGGGAAAGGACGGTGCTTTGCATGGCAGGCAAACTGAGCGAACAGATCGCCGCGCTGCGAAAAGAGCGGGGCCTCACACAGGAACAATTGGGAAACATGGTGGGCGTATCCTCCCAGGCGGTGAGCAAATGGGAAAAAGGGGGCACGCCGGACGTGGAGCTGCTGCCGGTGCTGTCCCGGCAGCTGGGCGTGACCATCGACGCCCTCTTTGGCATGGAGGCCGGGGAGCAGGAGAATGTGGCGGACGCAGTGGGCCGGTGGCTCCGGGGATTTCCTTCAAAGGAGCGGATAGATCAGTTCTGCCATCTGGTCTGGGACTGCATAGAACACTTCGTGCCGGGGGATCTCATTCTGCCGGACATGAGCTATCCCGCGTCCTGCAAGATCGACGACGGCGACGGCAGCTGCCAGCTGTTTCTGTCCCAGTTCCTGGGGGAGAGCGGTATACTGCTGGACGTGCACGCGGACGATTTTTCCTTCGTGACGCTCTGGCCGAAGCCCAAGGGCGGCTGGGCGCAATGGCTGGCCCCCATGGAGGAATACCAAAAGCTGTTCGCGGTTCTGGCAAAGCCGGGGTGTATGGAACTGCTGGGCTGTCTTTACAGGCGCAACGCCAATTGGTTTTCTCCGGGCGTTATGGTGAAGGAACTGAAAATGCCGAAAGACGCGGTGGTGGAACTGCTGGAGGCCTTGACGGAGCGGGAGATCCTGACATCTATGGAACTTGAACTGGAGGACGGCCAGGCGAGGGTCTACCGGGTGACGGAGCCCATAAAGCTGATCCCCTTCCTCCTGCTGGGGCGGGTGCTCATGCAGTTCGATTCCAACCTCATGCGGTTCGGCGACGCTTCGCCGATCCTGGGCCCGGACGAGGTCTGGGCGGAGACAGAAAAGGAGGCATAAAAATGAAATATTATCTGAAAAAATATTGGGCGCCCAATCTGGCGGCGGTGGTGCTGGCGCTCATCGTGTGCGCCCTGCAGACTGGGAACAACCTTCTGATGATGCAGACCTTTCAGAGCATCATTGAGCTTGACCTGCGGGGATTTTGCTTCTGGTCGCTGATGCTGACGGGCTCCTGGTTCGTTCTCATGTGGATCAACGGCCTGCAGGAGTTTTGCCAGGGCCGGGCCATCCGGCTGATGAACAACAGCCTCCGGCGGGACATGACGGCCACGCTGCTGGCCAAGTCCCATGTGGAATTTCACGGGAAGGACACGGGGAATACCTGTCCTGGTTCACCAATGACGTGAACCAGATCGAGAACCTTGCCTGGCAGCCCTTTTATCAGTGCGTCGCCTGCGGGGCCAGCGCCCTATTCAGCGCCATCGCCCTGCTGACGCTCCACTGGTCGCTGCTGGCGGCGGCGCTGGTCAACGTGGTCGTCATGCTGTTCGTCCCCCAGCTGTTCAACAAGCGCATGGAAAAACTGGGCAAAGATTGCGAGGCGGGGCAGGCAAAGGCCACGGGAAAGCTCAAGGATATCCTGGCAGGCTATGACGTTTTGCGCTCCTTTGGCCGGGAGCAGCGTTTCCGCCAGGGGGCGGAGGAGGCCAGCGAGCAGATCGAAAAGCCCAAATTCAGGCTTACCTATGTGAAGGGCTTTGTCGGCGCGGGATTCGGGTGCGTCAACATCGCGGTGCAGATGCTGATCGACGTTTTGATCGGCGTGCTGTCCATCCGGGGCGTCATCCTGCAGAGCGCGCTCATGGGCGGCGGCAATCTGTGCGGGAGCCTGTCCAACGGGATCGGGACTATGGCCCAGCTGCTGCTGTCCTTCTCCTCCACCAAGCCCTATTTTGAAAAGATCACCGTCCACGCCGACGGCATACAGGACAAAACCAACGAGAAGATCAGGCCGCTCAACAGCGCCATCACCGTGAACGACCTGACCTTCCAATACGACGAAAAGCCCGTCCTGCGGGATCTGTCCCTCACCTTCCGAAAGGGCGGCAAGTACGCCCTCACCGGCCCCTCCGGGTGCGGAAAGTCCACCCTTTTGAAGCTGCTTTTAGGCTGGCTGCCGGACTACAGCGGGACGATCCGCTTTGACGGCGCAAACGCCCATGACTTCACGCCGGAGCAGCTCCAGCAGCAGATGAGCTACATCGAGCAGAACGTGTTTCTTTTCAACTCCACCATCCGGGACAACATCACCCTGGGGGAGGATTTCACCGACGAGCAGATGGAAAAGGCCCTGCGGGACAGCGCCCTCATGGACGATCTGGCCGCCATGCCAGGGGGTCTGGACACCCCGGTGGGCGAAAACGGCAGCGCTCTCTCCGGCGGGCAGAAGCAGCGTGTGGCCATCGCCCGGGCGCTGATCCACCACCGCTCCATCCTCCTGGTGGACGAGGGCACCAGTGCGTTGGATCAGAAGAACGCGGGCATCGTGGAGGACAGTCTTCTGGCAAACCCGGCTCTTACGCTGATTTTGGTCAGCCACCATCTGGCCCCGGAGCGGAAAGCCCAGTTTACCAGCGTGTACAGCCTGGAGCCGGCCACGGCCCATCGGCAGATAGCGTGATTATCCGGATGGTAAGGCAGTTTCATCCTTCGGGGGCATACTGCCTTACCATTCGTGCCCCGCGCGCGTCCATCTTGTCCCCGCCCGGGGTCAGCGCTGCACCCGGCCGGTGCCGTCGCCGCCCATGAGCTTTTCCACGTCGGCCACGCCCACCCGGTTGAAGTCCCCCGGGATGCTGTGCTTGAGGCAGGACGCCGCCACGGCGAACTCCAGGGCCTTCTGCCTGTCCTCATAGGCGTTCAGGCCGTAGATGAGCCCGCCGGCAAAGCTGTCGCCGCCGCCCACCCGATCCACGATGTCGCTGATCATGTACCGTTTGGACTCGTAAAACCGCTCCCGGTCGTTCAGACAGGCCGCCCAGCCGTTGGCGTCGGCGCTCTGGCTCTCCCGCAGGGTGATGGCGATCATCTTCATATTGGGATAAGCCGCCAGCACCTTGTCGCCCAGGGCCTTATACTTGCTCCGATCCAGCCGGCCGGACTCCACCACCACGTCCGCAGTGATCCCCAGGGACTTCTGCACGTCCTCCTCGTTGGCGATGGCCACGTCCACGTAATTGGCCAGTTCACCCATGACCTGGGAGGCCTTCCTGCCGTACTTCCAAAGATTCTTCCGGTAATTGAGGTCGCAGGAGACGGTGACGCCCCGCTCCTTGGCCGCCTTCACGCCCTCCAGACTCAGCTCCATGGCCGTCTCGCTGATGGCCGGGGTGATGCCGGTGATGTGGAACCACTCCACCCCCTCCAGTACCTCGTCCCAGGGAATGTCCCCGGGCTTGGCCAGGGCCATGGCGGACCAGGCCCGGTCATAGACCACCTTGCTGGGCAGCTGGTTGGCGCCGCCCTCCAGGTAGTAGATGCCCATGCGGCCGGGACCCCGCAGGATGCGGGACACGTCCACCCCGAACTTGCGCAGCTCCTTGACGCACTCGTCCCCGATGGGGTTGTCGGGCAGCACGGTCAGAAAGCCCACGTCCTGGCCGTAGTTGGCCAGACTCACCGCCACGTTGGCCTCCCCGCCGCCGAAGGTGGCCTCCAGCATGGGGCTCTGGAAAAAGCGCTCCTGGCCGGGGGCCTTGAGCCGCAGCATGATCTCGCCAAAGGTAAGGAATCTCATAGTCACGTCTCCCTTCGTTTTCCATCAAAGCCCGGCGGCCTTGCGGGCGTCGATGCACAGCTGGGTTATCTTCTCGAAGTTGTGGGCCGCGATGTCCTCCTTGGGGCAGATCCAGCTGCCGCCCACCGCATGCACATAGGGGCTGGCGGCAAACGCACCGATATTCTGCTGGTTGACGCCGCCGGTGGGGATGAACTTCAGCCCCACGAAGGGGCCGGCCAGGGACTTGATGGCCGTCAGGCCGCCGTAGACGTTGGCCGGGAAGAACTTCAGCACCTTCAGCCCGTGCTTGAGCGCGGCCATGATGTCGGTGGGGGTCACGCAGCCGGGGGTGACGGCCACGCCGTGATCCACGCACCAGGACACGATCTCATCGTCATAGCCGGGGGAGACGATGAACTTGGCGCCGCACTCCACGGCCAGCTTGCACTGCTCCATGTTGACCACCGTACCGGCGCCCACCAGCACGTCCGGGCACTGCTCGGACACGGCGCGGATAGAGTCAGGCGCCGCGGCGGTGCGAAAGGTGATCTCCATCACATCGACACCGCCGGCAGCCATAGCTTTGGCAGTGGGGACGGCGTCCTCTGCGTTTTCCAGCACGACGACGGGAACGATGCCCGACGCTTCCAGTCTCTTGAGAACATCCATTTTTGCTTGCTCCCTTCAATGTCTTTGCTTATTCTGTGTCCGCCTCTCGGCTGTGTACGGTTTTTTGCAGCGTGGCCCGCACCGCGCCGGGCCCGGCGGTCAGCGCCGCCAGATACCCGCACACCCGCTCCGCCAGGCCCGCCTCATAGAGATCCGCGCCGAAAATGTCCGCCCGGTGGAGAATGGGCTCCACCGCGCTCTCCACATCCTGCCCCGGGGTCAGCTTCAGGCCCGCCACATGGGGCCGCAGCGTGTCCAGCAGCGGGTCGGGGCTGGGCTCAAAGGCCTTGCCGCTGTCATCCACGCCCATCAGGTATCGGAGCCACCCGGCGAACACCAGGGGGATCAGCCGCAGGGACTTTACGTCCCGGGCCGGGTCGGCGATATACGCCTTCACCGTCTCGCCAAAGCGAACGGGCAGCTTCTGGGAGGTGTCCGTGGCGATGCGCTGGGGGGTATCCGGCATGAAGGGGTTGGGAAAGCGCACGTTGATGACCGTGTCGATGAACTGCCCGGGGTCAAGGATACCCGGGTCGGCCGCCACCGGCAGGCCCTCCCCGTAGCCCATATTGCGGATGAACGCGGTCAGGTCGGGGTCGGCCATCTCGTCGCTGATCTTGGTATAGCCCAGCAGGCACCCGTATACGGCCAGGCAGGTGTGTAGGGGGTTGAGGCAGGTGCAGACCTTCATCTTCTCCGCCTTGTCCACCGTCTGGCGGTCGGTGAAGATGACGCCGGCCCTCTCCAGGGGCGGGCGGCCGTTGGGAAAGCTGTCCTCGATCACCAGATACTCCGTCTCCTCCGCGTTGACGAAGGAGAACGGCTCCTCCACCCCATCCGCCGCCAGCATGGCGCCCACGGCGGCGTCCGGCGCGGGGGTGATCTTGTCGATCATGCTCCAGGGGCAGGACACCTTTTCCGCCAGCCATTGGGCAAACCCCGGCTCAACGCTGCCGTTCGCCGTCCAGCGCGCCGCGAAAGCGTCCAGCACGGAGCGCAGCTTATCCCCGTTGTGGGAGCAGTTGTCCATGCTCACCATAGCCAGAGGCACGCCCCCGGCCAGATACCGCTTATAGAGCAGCGCCGTGACCTTGCCGAAGTAGCTCTGTGCCTCTGCCGGGCCTCTCTCCATGTCCGCCGCCGCGTCGGGCGGCAGCTGTCCCCGGCCGTCCGTGAGACTGTAGCCCTTCTCCGTGATGGTGAAGGAGCACATTTGCAGAGACGGGCAACGGAAGATCTCCCCCAGCCGGGCCATGCCGCCGGCAAGATACACCCGCTCGGTGACGGAGCCGACGACGGTCTTTTCCACGGTGCCGTCGGCCTTCAGAGTAACCGCCAGGGTGTAGCCGTCGTTGGGGTCGTCTCCGTGGGGCCTGCGATCGGCTGTGATGACGCCCCTGTCCATGGCCCCCTCGTCCAGCAGCCGCTGGACTGCCCGGGCCTGGAAGGCCTTAAAGAGGTTGCCGTTGCCGAAGTGAACCCACACCGGCGCCTTGGCCGTGGCGGCGGCTACGTCTCGCCGGTCAAAGGCCGGCAGACGGTAGCCCCTGGCCTCCCAGGCCGCACGGTTCCGCAGGCCCTGCTCGTTCAGCTTCATCCCCGCCTCGCTCCCTTCTCGATGGCCTCCCACAGGCCCTCGATGTACGTAGCCCCCAGGGCCCGGTCATAAAGGCCATAGCCCGGCATGGCCACCTCTCCCCATATGCTCCGGCCGTGGTCGGGACGGATGGGGCCCGTGAAGCCGATCTCATACAGGGCCTTCACGATCTCGTACATGTCGAAGGTGCCGCAGGCGGAGGGGTGGGGCGCTTCCTCGAAGTTGGTGGGGCTGTGGAACTTCAGATTCCGCACGTGGGCGAAGTGGATGCGGCCCTTGAGAGACCGGATCATGTGGGGCAGGTCGTTCTTGAGATTGGTGCCGTAGCTGCCGGAGCAGAAGGTGACGCCGTTGTGGGGATCGTCTACCATCCTCATCATCCGCAGGATGTTCTCCTCGCTCGTGATGATCCGGGGCAGGCCGAACACGCTCCAGGCCGGGTCGTCCGGGTGGATGGCCATGTTGATGTCGTACTTGCTGCACACAGGCATGATGGCTTCCAGGAAGTATTTCAGATTGGCGAACAGCTTCTCGTCGTCCACGTCCCTGTACATGGCGAACAGCTCCTTCACCTTGGCCATGCGCTCCGGCTCCCAGCCGGGCAGCACCGTACCGTTCATGTCCCCGGCGATGGAGTTGAACATATCCTCGGGCACCAGGGCGTCCACCGCCTCCTGGGTGTAGGCCAGGGCCGTGGAGCCGTCCGGCAGCACCCGGGCAAGCTCCGTGCGCGTCCAGTCAAACACGGGCATGAAGTTATAGCACACCATGTGGATGTCCTCTTTGCCCAGGTTGGCCAGGGTCTGGATGTAGTTTTCGATGTACTCGTCCCGGCGGCCGCCGCCGGTCTTGATGTCGTCGTGGATGTTCACGCTCTCGATGCCGGCGATGTGCAGGCCCGAGGCCTCCACCTCTTCCTTCAGGGCGCGGATGCGCGCCTGTTCCCAGAGCTGGCCGGGCTGGGTGTCGTACAGCGTGGTGATGACCCCCGTGACGCCGGGCACCTGGCGTATCTGCCGGAGGGTGACGGTGTCGAAGCCCGTGCCAAACCACCGCATCGTCATTTCCATCGTACTTGCGCCGCCTTTCCTCATTTTGCCCTGATTATACTATCGGCCCGGCCGGCCGGCAAGAGACTCTCTTCGGGTATATTTGGACAGACGCAAAAAAGGCTCCGGACTACGCCGGAGCCTTTTGGCTCGAAAAACCTTATTCGCCTGTCTGCGGTATATCCGTCCCCGGTTTTTCCCGCAGGTCTCTCACGCTGCTGCGGATGAGCAGCTCCGGCTCCACCACCACGCTCTGCTGGGGGCGGTTGCCGTTTTCCATCCAGTCGATGAGCAGATCCACCGCGATGCGCCCCTTTCGGCTGGCGTGCTGGCACACGGTGGTCAGGGGCGGGGTGACCCGTCCGCTCATGGGCACGCCGTCGAAGCCCACCACGGAGATGTCCTCCGGCACCCGTACCCCGTGGCTCTGGAGCACGGTCAGCACGCTGACCCCCAGATAGTCCGAGCCCACCATGATGGCGGTCACGCCCGGCACATCCCGCAGGATGTCGGTCACGATGGCCGCGTCCAGGATGCTCTCGCTCTGCCGGAGCATGGCCGGCAGCACGGCGATCCCCCGCTCCGCCATCTTGTCCCTGTAGGCGCGAACCCTCTTGAAGGTGGACACGAACGTGTCCGGCGTGGATATGTAGGCGATCTGCCGGTGGCCGCAGGAAAACAGGTAGTCTATGGCGGCGCAGGTGCCCTCGTAGTCGCCCGTCTCCACGAACACCCCCTGCTCGCAGTCGGGGATGGAGCCCACGATCACCACCGGCGCGCCGCTCTCCGTCAGCTTCTTGCCGGAGGCGGTGTGGTTGGTGGTGGGGCCCAGCAGAAGGATGCCGTCGATCCGCTGCTCCTGGAAGGCGTCCAGCGCCTCCATCAGGTCGCGGCAGTAGATGAGCAGAATGTGGTAATCATTCTTGCGCGCCTGCTCCACGACCCCCTCCAGCACCTCCATGAAGTACTGGTTGGTGAAGATATATTCCACGTCGTAGGAGATGGCCACGCCGATGGTGTGGGTGCTCTTGCGGACGATCCCCCGGGCGTACGCGTTCGCCTTGAAATGATGCTCGTCGATGATCCGCAGCACCCGCTCCCGGGTCTCGGGCATCACGTCCGGTCTCTTGTTGAGCACCCGGGAAACAGTGGAAGCGGAGACGCCGGCCTCTTTGGCGATCTCGTAAATTGTCATTGCCTTTTTCAAGCGTCCGTCTCTCCTTGCTGCTGCCCATTCGCAATGATCGGTGTCCGCTCACAGTATAGCAGAAGCGCCCGAAGCCGTCAACGACCTGCCGCTCAGCCGCCGAACACGGAGAGCAGGAAGCCCGCCGCGATGGCGGAGCCGATGACCCCGGCCACATTGGGGCCCATGGCGTGCATGAGCAGATAGTTGGTCTTGTTGTACCGGCGGCCCACATCCTGGCTCACCCGGGCCGCCATGGGCACCGCGGACACGCCGGCGGAGCCGATCAGCGGGTTGATCTTCCCGCCGGAGAGCCGGTACATGATCCGGCCGCCCAGCAGGCCGCCCACCGTGGAGATGGCAAAGGCCACCAGACCCAGCAGTACGATCTTGATGGTATTGAGGCTCAAAAACCGCTCCGCCACCATGGTGGCGCCCACGCTGGTGGCCAGGAAGATGGTCACGATGTTCATCAGGGCGTTCTGGGCGGTGTCGGAGAGCCGGTCGGTGACGCCGCACTCCCGCAGCAGATTGCCCAGCATCAGGCACCCGATCAGGGGCGCGGTGGAGGGCAGCAGCAGGATCACGAAGGCGCTCACGGCGATGGGGAAGATGATCTTCTCGGTCTTGGAGACCTCCCGGCGCTGCTCCATCTTCACCTGGCGCATGGCGGGGGTGGTCATCAGCTTCATGATGGGCGGCTGGATCATGGGGATCAGCGCCATATAGGAATAGGCGGCGATGGCGATGGGCCCCAGCAGCTGGGGCGCCAGCATGGTGGTCAGGAAGATGGCGGTGGGGCCGTCCGCGCCGCCCACGATGCCGATGCTGGCCGCCTCCGGGCCGGTGAAGCCCAGCAGCACAGCCCCGAAGAAGGCCACAAACACCCCCAGCTGGGCCGACGCGCCCAGCAGCAGGCTCTTGGGATAGGCCAGCAGCGGGCCGAAGTCCGTCATGGCCCCCACCCCCAGGAAGATGAGGGAGGGATATATGCCGGCCTTCACGCCGATGTAAAACACGTCCAGCAGCCCGCCCTCATGGAGGATGGTGGTGAAGGTGATGTGCTCGATGACCTCCCCTGCGGCGGTGGTATAGGGCGTTCCGGCCACGTAGGCGTCCCACATGTCCAGGTGGTACATCCCCGCCCCGGGCAGGTTGGTCAGCAGGCACCCGAAGGCGATGCCCACCAGCAGCAGCGGCTCGAACTTCTTCACGATGCCCAGGTACAGCAGCACGCATGCCAGGGCGATCATCACCAGGTTTTTCCATCCGCCTGCCGCCAGGAACCCGGCAAAGCCCGACTCGGAGGCCAGCTTGCCAAGGGTATCCAGAATGTTCATAGACGGCCCTCCTTATCCGATCACGGCCAGCACGGCGCCGGTCTCCACGGAGGCGCCCTTGGCCGCCAGGATCTGGGCCACGGCGCCGGTCTTGGGGGCGACGATCTCGTTTTCCATCTTCATGGCCTCCAGCACCATGAGCACCTCCCCCTCCTTCACCTGCTGGCCGGGGGAGACCAGCACCCGCAGGATGGTGCCGGGCATGGGGGCCGTGACGGGCTCTCCCTGGGCCACGGCCGCAGCCGCGGGAGCGGGGGCCGCCGCAGGGGTCGGAGCGGGAGCCTGAGCGGGAGCGGGGGCAGCGGCGGGTGCCGGGGCGTACGCCTCGTACTCGTCCACCAGCATGGCGGTGTCCACGTCCACCTCCACCTCGTATGTCCTGCCGTTGAGGGTCACCTTATACTTCATCGTCCCTGACCTCCTTGATCGAACGGAACCGCAGTTCGTTGATGGGCTTTTGCAGTTGATTGGCCACGATGGCCATGATGAGCGCCGCGTCCCGCTGGGACACGTTATAGAGCTTCAGCTGTCCCGCCGTGCCCTTGGCGGCGGGCCGCTCCGCCGGCGGCGCCGTCTCCGGCACGGGGGATCCCGGCGCCGGCCGGGCGTTCTTCCGCCGGGACGGCTCCATGGCCCGGCCCATGACGGTCACCACCGCCAGCAGCAGCACAAGGCCGAAAAAGACCACCAGGTAGCCCATGACGGCCACCGCGCCCGCCGTGCCCAGGGTGGGATGCAGCAGGCTCTCCGATATACCCTTCATCCTACGCGCCTCCTTACATCGGCTCAATGGTGTAGCGAACCATGTTCTCCTCCCGGGCCTGCCGGTCGGCGAAAAACTTCTCCGCCAGCTGGGGGAAGGCGATGTAGCTCAAAACGTCCTCATCGCTGCGGGCCGTGTCTCCCAGCTGGGCCTTGGTCTTTTCAAACAGGGGCTCCAGGGTGTCCGCGTACCGGCCCTCCAGGGGCTTTTCATCCCCCAGGATCTGCCTGCGCACCGCCGGGTCGATGGGGGCGGGAGTCCTGCCGTACTCGCCACGGCAGTAGGCCCGCACCTCGCTGGACACCTTCTTGTAGCGCTCCCCCTGGAGCACGTTGGTCACCGCCTGCACGCCCACCATCTGGGAGGTGGGGGTCACCAGGGGCGGATAGCCCAGATCCTTGCGCACCCGGGGCGTCTCCGCCAGGGCCTCGTCCAGCCGGTCGAGGGCGTTCATGCTCTTCAGCTGGCTCAAGAGGTTGGACAGCATCCCCCCGGGCACCTGGTAGGTCAGGCACTGGGCGTCCGTGGCCAGGCTCTTTGCCATGAGGGTTCCGTCCGCCACGAATCCGTCCCGGACGGGCTTGAAGTAATCCGCCACCTGCTTGAGAACGGCGTCGTCCAGGTTCACCTCATAGCCCAGCTGCCGCAGGGCGTAGGCCAGTGTGTCGGTGGAGGGCTGGCTGGTGCCGCCGGAGAAGGGGGGCGTGGCGGTGTCGATGATATCCGCCCCGGCCTCCACGGCCTTGAGATAGGTCATAAACGCCAGGCCCGTGGTGCAGTGGGTGTGCACGTCCACCGGCAGATCCACCGCATCCTTGATGGCGCTGACCAGATCGTACGCCTCCTTTGGCCCCATGATGCCCGCCATATCCTTGATGCAGATGGTGCTCACGCCCATGGCGGCGAGCTCCTTGACCAGCTTGACGTAGTTCTCCAGCGTGTGCACCGGGGAGGTGGTGTAGCTGATGGCGCCGGAGGCCACGGCCCCGCACTTGACCGTCTCCTCCACGGCCACCTTCAGGTTGTCGGTGTCGTTGAGCGCGTCGAAGATGCGGATGATGTCGATGCCGTTTTTCACCGAGTGCTGCACGAATCTGCGCACCACGTCGTCGGGGTAGTGCTTGTAGCCCAGGATATTCTGGCCCCGGAGGAGCATTTGCAGTTTGGTGTTGGGCATTTTGGCCCGGATCTTCCGGAGCCGCTCCCAGGGATCTTCGTTCAGATACCGCAGGCAGACGTCAAAGGTGGCCCCGCCCCAGCACTCCACGGCGTAATATCCCGCCCTGTCCATGGTCTCCAGAATGGGCTCGAACTTCTCATAGGGCATCCGGGTCGCGATCAGCGACTGGTTGGCGTCCCGGAGGACGGTCTCCACAAACTGTACTTGCTGCATAGATATCTACCTCCTCTGATATGCCCCGCGCCCCGGCCGGGGCGGGACATCTCCATTATGGATGCTTTTTCCCCAATAGTCAAGCGCCGGATCGCCCGTTCACGCCCCGGGCGCGTCCTGCGGGCACACCTGCACCCGGCCGGAGAGCAGCGCCTGGGTCTGCCCGTCGGGCCAGCGCACCACCAGCCGGCACCGCTCGTCCACCCCCAACGCCAGGGCCGGACGACTCCGGCCGTTTTGCTCCACCTGCACCTGCCGGCCCGCAAGGCAGCTTCTGCGCCGGTACTCCGGGATGAACAGGCCCTGAGCAAGGCCCTCACAGACCTGCCAGAGCTGGCGCAGCACCGCCGCCGCCATCGCCGGCCGTCTGTCCGGCCCGCCGGCGGGAAATACCGCCCCGGCGATGTCCGAGAGCGGGGGCGGAAATCCCCCTGCCGGCTCCGTCACGTTGATCCCTATCCCCAGCACCACGTGATCCATCCCGGCGGGGCCGGCGCCCCCCTGGGTCAGGATGCCGCACACCTTCCGCTCCCGGATGAGCACGTCGTTGACCCATTTGATCTGCGCCCGCTCCGCGCCCAGCTCCTCCGCCGCCCGGCACACCGCCACGGCGGCGGCGGTGGTGATGTATACGGCCTGCTCCGCCGGGAGCTTTGGCCGCAGCAGCACGCTCATATAAAGACCCGTGTCCGGGGGCGAGTAAAAACTGCGCCCCTGCTGGCCCCGGCCCTCCGTCTGCCGGCAGGCCACAAGGGTGTACCAGTCCGGAAGCTCCGCCGCCCGCTGCCGGACAAGCAGATTGGTGCTGGCGCACACCGGCGTCACCTCCAGCGGGATGCGCGCCGCCAGGGGCCCCAGCAGGCCGGCGATATCCGCCGCGGCGAAGAGCCGGCCGTTTTCCGGGCCCGTCACGGTCTTCCCCCCGCGTCGATGGTGGAGATGCCCAGGGTGGTCTCCTCCAGCACGTCCAGCAGCACCCGCACCGTGTCCAGAGAGGTGAACACGGTCACGCCGTTTTCCACCGCGCACTGGCGGATCTCGTGGCCGTCGGACAGGGCCCCGGTGCTGCGCACGTCCCGGGTGTTGATCACATAGGACACATACCCGCTCTGGAGCGCCTGCAATATCTCCTCGCTGCCCTGGCGGAGCTTTTCCACCGTGTGGGTGCGGATGCCCTGCTCCTTCAGGGCCCTGGCCGTGCCAGCGGTGGCCAGGATATTGAACCCAAGATTATAGAACCGGCGGATCAGGGGGATGGCCTCGGCCTTGTCCCCGTCGGCGATGGTGGCCAGCACCGCGCCGTAGTTCTGCATACCCATGCCGGCGGCCTGCAGGGCCTTGTAGAGGGCGCGGGTCAGGGTGTTGTCGTAGCCGATGGCCTCGCCGGTGGACTTCATCTCCGGGGAAAGATAGGCGTCCAGGCCCCGCAGCTTGGAAAAGGAGAAGGCCGGCGCCTTCACATACCAGCGCTTTTTCTCCGGCGGATAGAGCTTGAAAAATCCCTGCTCCTTCAGCGACAGACCCAATATCACGTTGGTGGCGATGTCCGCCAGAGAATACCCCGTGGCCTTGCTGAGAAACGGCACCGTCCGGGAGGATCGGGGATTCACCTCGATGATGTAAACCTTTTCATCCCTGTCCACGATGAACTGGATGTTGTAAAGCCCCACGATGCCAATGCCCAGACCCAGCTTTTTGGCGTACTGGAGGATGATCCCCTTCACCTTGTCGGACACGCTGAAGGTGGGATAGACGCTGATGGAGTCTCCGGAATGGATGCCCGTGCGCTCCACCAGCTCCATGATCCCCGGCACGAACACGTCCCGGCCGTCGCAGATGGCGTCCACCTCCAGCTCCTTGCCCTGGATGTATTTGTCCACCAGAACCGGTTTGTCCTTGTCGATCTCCACGGCGGTCTTGAGGTAATGGCGCAGCTGCTGCTCGTCCGTGACAATCTGCATGGCCCGGCCGCCCAGCACGAAGGAGGGACGCACCAGCACCGGATAGCCGATCTTGGCCGCAGCCTTTACCCCCTCTTCGATGTTGGTCACCGCCTGGCCGGCGGGCTGGGGGATGTCCAGCTGCTGGAGGATCTTCTCAAAGCTGTCCCGATTCTCCGCCCGCTCGATGGCAGCGCAGTCGGTGCCGATGATCTTCACCCCCCGCTCCATCAGCGGCTGGGCCAGGTTGACGGCCGTCTGGCCCCCCAGGGAGGCCACCACGCCCACCGGCTTCTCCCGCAGAAGGATGTTCATCACGTCCTCCACATACAGCGGCTCGAAGTAGAGCTTGTCGGAGCAGGTGTAGTCGGTGGAGACTGTCTCCGGGTTGTTGTTGATGATGATGGCCTCGTAGCCGGCCTTTTTGATGGTCTGCACCGCGTGGACGGTGGAGTAGTCAAACTCCACCCCTTGTCCGATGCGGATGGGCCCGGCTCCCAGCACCACGATCTTTTTTCTGTCCGAGATGACCGATTCGTTTTCCGTCTCGTAGGTGGAGTAGAAATAGGGGATATAGCTCTCAAACTCGCTGGCGCAGGTGTCGATCATCTTGTACACCGGCAGCATATCCCGCTCCAGGCGCATCCGATAGACGTCCAGCTCGCTCACGCCCCAGAGCCGGGCCGCCGCCGCGTCGCAGAAGCCCATGCGCTTGGCCGCATAGAGCGCGTCCGGATCGCCGGGGGCCGCCGCCAGGCGCCGCTCCATGTCCACGATGTTGCCGATCACGTCCACAAAGAGCCGGTCGATCCCGCTCGCGGCGCATATCCGCCGCCTCTCCACGTCCCGGCGCAGAAGCTCCGCTATGGCGAAGAGCCGGTCGTCCCGGCCCTGGACGATGTAGTCCATCAGCCCGTCCGTGTCCGCCCCGTCGAACTTCTTCATCCACAGATGATCCGCCCCGATCTCCAGGGAGCGAACCGCCTTGAGCAGGCTCTCCTCCATGGTGCGGCCCACGCTCATCACCTCGCCGGTGGCCTTCATCTGGGTGGACAGGGTGTTGGACGCGTCGGTGAATTTGTCGAAGGGGAACCGGGGCATTTTGGTGACCACATAGTCCAGAGAGGGCTCAAAGCAGGCCGGCGTGTTGGCAAGGCGTATCTCGTCCAGGGTCATGCCCACGGCGATCTTGGCGGACACCTGGGCGATGGGATAGCCGCTGGCCTTGCTGGCCAGGGCCGAGGAACGGGACACCCGGGGATTGACCTCGATGACGTAGTACTGAAAGCTCTTGGGGTCAAGGGCGAACTGCACGTTGCACCCGCCCTGTATCTCCAGAGCCCGGATGATCCGCAGGGCGCTGTCCCGGAGCATATGGTACTCCTTGTTGGTCAGGGTCTGGGACGGGCACACCACCACGCTGTCGCCGGTATGCACCCCCACCGGGTCGATGTTCTCCATATTGCACACGGTGAGCGCCGTGTCGTTGGCGTCCCGCATCACCTCGTACTCGATCTCCCGGTAGCCCTTGATGCTCTTCTCCACCAG
>CANQDL010000016.1 GCA_947591105.1 uncultured Oscillospiraceae bacterium | reverse complement strand
TGCAAGTGGGTGGACGGCAAGACCACCGTGGCCGACGCCAAGAACGAGGTGTTCCTGTCCCTGCGCGAGAACATGCAGATCCGCCGGTTCGCCCGCGTGGCTGAGGGCGTGAACGTGCCCTATGTGCACATGAACGGCAAGGTGGGCGTGCTGGTGACCCTGGACACCACTGCGGCCCCCGAGGCCGTCAATGAGCTGGGCAAGGACGTGGCCATGCAGATCTGCGCCATGCGTCCCCAGTATCTGGACAAGTCCGTGGTGGACGACGCCTTCGTCGCCCACGAGAAGGAAGTCCGCCTGGCCCAGGCCAAGCAGGATCCCAAGAACGCCAAGAAGCCCGAGCAGATCATTGAGAAGATCGTCATGGGCGGCATCGAGAAGTACTACAAAGAGATCTGCCTGCTCCAGCAGGCCTACGTCAAGGGCGAGGGCGAGGACGTGGCCGCCCATGTGGCCGCCGTCGCCAAGGAAGTGGGCGCCCCCATCGCCGTGAAGAGCTATCTGCGCTTTGAGAAGGGCGAGGGCATCGAGAAGCGTCAGGACGATCTGGCCGCCGAAGTGGCCAAGATGATCGGCTGAGCTGCCAATAAGCAAAAAAATCCTCCGGCCCAGTGCCGGAGGATTTTTTTGCGCTTTTGATTTACTGGGCGTGGGGCACCGTGAACTCGGTCACGCCGCCCGCCTCCTCCAGATAGGACTCCTCGGAGGTGTCGTACTCATACCCGTCGGGGACTTTGATGACCTGGATGTGATAGGCAAAGCTGGGGTAAATGAAATCGATCACGCCGTCCTCGCCGCTGGTCATGGGGGTGCAGGCCTCGTCGTCGCACACGTTGGCGATGACGCCCTCCACCGGCTCGCCGTTTTCATCCTTAAAGACCAGCTGATAGTAGGAACAGCCCTCGGGAACTTCCGTCTCGGCGTCCTCGGGAGCGACGGCCACCTCGTCGGTGCTCGGCTCCGTGCCGTCGGCGTACGTCCATGCGAAGGGCTCATCCAGCTCCAGGTACTCGGCGTATTCCTTGGCAAAGGCGTTCACGTTGGGCTCGTCGGCGAAGTAGACCACCAGCATGTAGTCGTTGTCGCCGTCCACGCCCGCGTAGCCGTAGGAGTAACCGGTGGTCTCCATGGAGTCGATGCCGACGGCGTTGAAGGTGTAGCCGTCCCCGTCCACGCACTCGGACATCAGCACGCTGCTGTTGTCATAGATGTTGTAGAAGTTGGTGGTCTCCGGGTCGGAGTCGGGGCCCAGGGTGGCCCGGATGATGGCCGTGTCGCCGGGGACGATGAAGAAATCGGCGCTGCCGAACTCTTGGGACAGCAGGTTGTCCGGATCGTCAAAGACGACCTGCTTCGCGTCCTCGTTGGCCACGGTGACGGTAGTGGCCTCACTGTGGGGATATGTGGGCAGGGAGGCGAGGATCTCGTCCACCTCGTCGCCGGTGGCGATGCGGACGTTGTCCAGCCACACGGTGTCGCTGCCGCCGGCCTCCATCTCGTCCTTGTTGAAGTTCAGCTTGGCGGTGTAGTCGCCGTCCTGCTCGAACACGTAGGCATAGGTGCTCCAGTCCTTCTCGCCGGAGAAGGTCTTGACGGAATCCTCGCCCACGACCAGAGACAGAAGGTCATAGCCGGACTCGGTGGATACCTTGTAGTCGAAGGCCAGAGCGTCGCCCGCCTTGGCGGAGAACTGCAGGGCGACGGCGGAGTTGGAGTTGTTGGTGCCCGCGTTGGAGCTGGCAAGGCAGGAGCGATCCCCGTCCTCGGCCACGGTCATGGGCCAGTTGTACTCGTCGTCCGGGTTGGTGACGGTGATCTCACTGACGCCCTCCGCCAGCAGGACCTCGGTCAGCTCCGCCTCGTCGGTGGGCTCCACGGTGGGCGTGGCGGGAGGGGGCTTGGGGAAGCCGTCGTCCAGCACGGTGGAGGCGGTGTATTCCTCGCCGGTGAAGGTGTCAAACAGCAGGGTGAAGTTCTCCAGAGCGGTCTGGGATCCTACCTCTATGGCGCAGATGACGCCGAACCGGTCGATGACCACGGAGGTGGGGATGCCCTCGCCCACAAAGATGTCGCCCAGGCCGTTCTCGTCACGGCCCACGGGGAAGGTCATGCCGTGGCCGTCCACGTACTCGGCCAGCACCTCGTCGGTATCTTCGGGCTCTACGGACAGGGCGAAGATCTCCACGCTGTCCTTGTACTGCTCATAGGCCTGCTCCATGTAGGGGAACTCGGCCTCGCAGGGGCCGCACCAGGTGGCCCACAGGTTGAGAAGCACCATCTGCTTGTCCTTGAGCACCTCGGACAGGGTGTACTCGTTCCCATCAAAGGTGGTGAAGGAGAAGTCGGGCATTTCGTCGCCCAGCTTGGGGGGGTTGGCGGCCTGCCCGTCCTCGGCGGCGTAGGCGCTCACCGGCGCCAGACACAGGCAGAGGGCCAGCAGCAGAGCCAACAGGGATCTTGATTTCATACGCTTATTTCCTCCTAGTATGATTTGCTTTGGCCGGGGCGGTCTGCCCGGGGCCGGGAAATCCTATCCGTAACTATAATTTATATCTTTAGCGATGTCAAGAGTCAAAGTGCCGGAAAAAGCCCCGTCCCGCGCCCCGGAAACTGTTTGCGCGTTGCAATCCGGCGGGTTTTGCGCTATACTGGCAAAAAGCGATCGACCTAAGGAGGGACGGCCTTATGATAAAAGGACTGCGCGTCATGCGCGTTTTGATCGGCGTGATGACCGTGGCGGTGTGCCTGCTGCTGGTGTGGCAGGCGGTGGATATCTACCGCACCGGCAACCGGCCGGAGAACTTCAGCGCGCCCGGCGTGCGCATCGAGCAGGTGTATTCCCGCCAGATCGTGGCGGAGCGGTTCGGACGCATCGCCCCGGCGGTGTACGCCTATCTGGCGGCGGTGGCGGCGGGCCTGGTGTGGCAGGCGGCCGCGAAGGGGCGGGAGAAAAAGCCCCGGCCGGCGGTCATCCCCCCGGCGGCGGAGAGGCCGGCGAAGTATCGCACCCAGGCGCGGCTGATCTTGGCGGGCGCGGCTGTGGCGCTGGTGGTTTTGGGGATCATGAACGGCGGGGCCCGGGATGTGCTGGTGAAGGCCGTCAATATCTGTACGGAGTGTATCGGCCTTGGATAACGTCAAAACGAAAAAGACAATAAAGGACTATCTGCCCACCCGCCGCCGGCTGATCCAGCTGTACGCGGCGCTGCTGCACAACGCCAACCTGAAGGGGTATCTGAGCGGGCAGATCTTCACGGGAAACACGAAATACCTGTGCGCGCCGGGGCTGAACTGCTATTCCTGCCCGGGGGCGGTGGGGGCCTGCCCCCTGGGGGCGCTGCAAAACGCCCTGGCCTCCTCCGGAAACCGGGCGCCCGCGTACGTGCTGGGCATTTTGATGCTGTGGGGGCTCATTTTGGGCCGAACCATCTGCGGGTATCTGTGCCCCTTCGGCCTTGTCCAGGAGCTGCTTCACAAGATCCCCAGTCCCAAGATCAAAAAGAGCGGCCTCACAAGGGCCCTCACCTGGGTGAAATATGTGATCCTGGCGGTGTTTGCCGTGGCCATCCCCCTGTGGTATGTCCGCCAGCACATCCCCATGCCCGGCTTCTGCAAGTACATATGCCCGGCGGGCACCTTTGGCGGGGCCATCGGCCTGCTGGCCAACCCGGCCAACGAGCAGAGCCTTTCCATGCTGAACATCCTCTTTACCAGAAAGTTCGTCATCATGGCGGCGGTGTTTGCCCTGTGCGTGTTCCTGTACCGGCCCTTCTGCCGGTTCCTGTGCCCGCTGGGAGCCATCTACGGGATGTTTGCCCGGGTGAATGTGGTGGGAGTGAAGGTGGAGCAGTCCAAGTGCACCGGCTGCGGCCTGTGTGTGGGCAGCTGCAAAATGGACGTGCGCCGGGTGGGGGATCACGAGTGCATCCACTGCGCCGAGTGCGTGGACGTGTGTCCCACCGGGGCCATCGCCCTGCGGGCGGGAAAACGGCCCCTGCGGGAGAAGAAAAAGGACAAGGCGCCCGGCGCGGGCCGGTATGTGGCCTGGGCGCTGGCGCTGGCGGTGCTGCTGGGGGCGCTGGTATACTTCAACGGCCCGGACAGCCCCGGCGGCGCGGCCCCGGCCGCTTCCCAGACCGTACCGGAGGACGACACCCCCGTGGGGCCCGAGGTGGGCCAGCGGGGGCCGGACTTCACCGCGCCCCTGTACGGCGGGGGCCGGTTCTCCCTGGCGGACACCCGGGGCAAGGTGACGGTGATCAACTTCTGGGCCACCTGGTGCACCCCCTGCGTCAACGAGCTGCCCCATTTTGAGAAGCTCTACCAGACCTATCCGGAGGACGTGGCGGTGATCGCCGTCCACTCCGACCTGGTGACGGACGACGTGGACGCCTATCTTGCCAATTTCGACTACACCATCCCCTTCGCCCTGGACGAGGAGGGCGTGGTGGCCGCCTACGGCGGATCGACCATGCTGCCCCAGACCATCGTCCTGGACAGAAATGGGATCGTCACATATAACAAGGTGGGTTCCGTCACCTATGAGGTGCTGGAATCGCTGGTAACGCCTTTGCTGGAGGAGTGAGATCATGACAAAAGACGGGGCCCGGACGATCCTGGCGGACGTGATGGAGCGGTTTCTGGGCGTGGCGTGCAAACGGCTGCCGGACGACGTATACGCAAAGCTGCGGGAATGCGCCCAGGGGGAGACGAGCCCCCTCCAGCGGGCGGTGTACGAGAGCTACTTTGAGAACCTGCGCCTGGCGCAGCAGCTTGACCGGCCCTGTTGCCAGGACACGGGCCTGCTGCACTTTTACATCCGCTGCGGGGCGGACTTTCCCTACATAGGCGTGGTGGAGTCAGCCCTGGGGCAGGCGGTGGCCCGGGCCACGGCCAGCGCCCCCCTGCGGCCCAACGCGGTGGATTTCTTCACCGAGCGCAACACCGGCGACAACACCGGCGAGCGGATGCCCTGGCTCCACTGGGACATCCTGCCCGAGGGAAACCAGCTGGAGATATGCGTCTATTTCGCCGGAGCAGGCTGCTCCCTGCCCGGCCGGGCCCAGGTGTTCAAGCCCTCGGACGGCTACGGGGCCGTTGTGAGATACGTGTTCGACGCGGTGTCAGGCCTGGCGCTGAACGCCTGCCCGCCGCTGATCGTGGGGGTGGGCCTGGGCCACAACATCGAGAATGCCGGGGTGCTGTCCAAAATGGCGTGTCTGCGGCCTCTGGGCTCCGCCAATCCCCACCCCAGGGGGGCAAAGCTGGAGCGGGATCTGCTGGCCGGGCTCAACAGCCTGGGCGTGGGAGCCCAGGGCCTGCCCGGAAACCGGATCGCCATGGAGGTGCACGTGGAGTCCTCCGCCCGGCACACCGCCACCATTGCCGCGGCGGTGAACGTGTCCTGCTATACCCACCGGCGGGGATTCATCACCTTCCGGGAGGATATGACATATTCCCAGAGCTCCTACAAGGGGGTGGAACTGTGAAGAAGATCCTGACTGTGCCTATCCGGGATGAGGATATCGACGGGCTGCGGGCCGGGGACGTGATATACCTCACTGGCACCATCGCCACCGGCCGGGACGACGTGCACCGGCGGGTGGTGGCCGAGGGGATGCAGAGCCCCTTTGATCTGCGGGGCGGGGTCATCTTCCACGCCGGGCCCATCGTGCGCCGGACGCCCGCGGGAAACGAGCTTGTGGCTGTGGGGCCCACCTCCTCCGTGCGCATGGAGGCCTTCCAGGCCGGATTTATCGAAAAAACCGGCGTGCGCGTCATCATCGGCAAGGGGGGCATGGGCCCGGCCACGGCCCAGGCCTGCCGGCAGTTCAAGGCCGTGCACTGCGTGGCCATGGGCGGGTGCGCCGTCAGCGCCGCCAGCCAGGTGGAGGCCATCCAGGACTGCTTCTGGCCGGAGCTGGGCATGCCGGAGTGCATGTGGGTGCTGCGGGTGCGGGAGTTTGGCCCGCTGGTGGTGTCCATCGACGCCCACGGGGGCGACCTGTTCGCCGCCACGCGGGCGGATATCGCCGGGCGCCGGGAGGCGTGCCAGGGGCCCATCGTGGACAGTGTGAAGAACTATATGGTCGTGGATTGACCGGTCATGGAAGGAGAGGGCAGATATGGATTACGCGAAAGAATCACTGAAATTGCACTACCAGTGGCGGGGCAAGCTGGAGGTGACCCCCCGGGCGGCGGTGGACAGCCGCCAGGCCCTGAGTCTGGCATACACCCCCGGGGTGGCACAGCCCTGTCTGGAGATACAGAGAGATCCCGCCAAGAGCTATGAGCTGACCCGCCGGTGGAACACGGTGGCGGTGGTCACCGACGGCTCCGCCGTGCTGGGCCTGGGGGACATCGGCCCGGAGGCGGGCATGCCGGTGATGGAGGGCAAGTGCGTGCTCTTCAAGGCCTTCGGCGGGGTGGACGCCATCCCCCTGTGTATCCGCAGCCAGGACGTGGACGAGATCGTCAACACCGTGGCGCTGCTGGCGGGCTCCTTCGGGGGCGTGAATCTGGAGGACATCGCCGCGCCCCGGTGCTTTGAGATCGAGCGCCGGCTCAAGCAGCGCTGCGACATCCCCATCTTCCACGACGACCAGCACGGCACCGCCGTCATCACTCTGGCGGGGCTCACCAACGCCCTGGCCGTGGTGGGCAAGGCGCTTTCCTCCGTGCGCATCGTCATCAACGGCGCCGGCGCGGCGGCCATATCCATCGCCCGGCTGCTGCTGCGTGCCGGGGCGGGGGACGTGACCCTCTGCGACCGGAAGGGCGCCATATACGCCGGGCGGGAGGGCCTGAACTGGGTCAAGCAGGAGATGGCGGCCGTCACCAACCGGGAGGGTCGGCAGGGCTCTCTGGCGGAGACGGTGGCCGGGGCGGACGTGTTCATCGGCGTGTCCGCGCCGGGCGTGCTGACCGGCCAGATGGTGGAGCGCATGAACCGGGACGCGGTGGTATTCGCCTGCGCCAACCCCACCCCGGAGATCTTCCCCGACCAGGCCAGGGCCGCCGGCGCGGCGGTGGTGGCCACGGGCCGGAGCGACTATCCCAACCAGATCAACAACGTGCTGGCCTTCCCCGGCATCTTCCGGGGGGCCCTGGACGCCCGGGCCAGCGATATCAACGACGAGATGAAGCTGGCCGCTGCCCGCGCCCTGGCGGGACTGATCGCCCCTGGGGAGCTGTCGGCGGAGAACATCATCCCCGCGGCCTTCGATCCTAGGGTGTGCCCGGCGGTGGCCGCGGCGGTGGAGCAGGCCGCCCGGGACTCCGGGGTGGCCCGGATCTGACATGGGGCGCAGGGGCCTGGGCCGGATGGCCGCGGCCGTGCTGGGCGTGGCGCTGGCGGCGGCGGGAATGCTCTATGGGGGCAGCCTTCTGCCGGGCAGGAGAGAGCCGCCGCCCGTGTCCGACTGGACGGACTGGGACGGCACGGCGGTCTTTCTTGGTGACAGCATCACGGAGTTCTGCGACCTGGAGCGGTTCTACCCCGGCCTGCACACCGTCAACCGGGGCATCTCCGGGGACATCACCGCCGGGATGCTGGAGCGGGTGCAGCAGGATGTGTGTGCGCTGGCGCCCCAGATCGCGGTGGTGCACGGGGGGATCAACGATATCTTCCTGGGTGTGGACGACGGCACGGTGGTGGGAAATCTGATGGACATCGTCGCCGCCATACGCCAGGCCCTGCCCCAGACCCAGGTGCTCGTCCAGTCGGTCTATCCGGTGGCGGACGGGGCGGATCTGGCCCTGACAGGCCACATCCGGGCGGTCAACCAGCGGCTGCAGGCGCTGGCGGAGGAAAAGGACTACGCCTATGTGGACGTCTTCAGCGCCCTGGCGGCAGAGGACGGGCGGCTGACCGCCGGCTATGCCGACGACGGACTGCACCCCAACGACGCCGGCTATGCCGCCGTGCAGCCGGTGCTGTCCCAGGCTATCAAGGCGGCCATCGCCCGCTATGCGTACGGCCGCTGAGCGGGTTGACCATCGGAGGGCCCAGACCGGAAGAGCCGGCCTGTAGGGAGGATATGCTATGCTGAAAAAGTTGGACGCCCTGCGGGTGAAGGCCCTGGGCAATCCGCTGACTGTCGCGCTGCTGATGGCGCCCTTCTTCAAGCCCATCGGCGTCGTATGGGCGTCCGGGGCGGTGGACTGGCTCTATGTGATCTGGAAGGGCCTGGCCGGCCTGCTCATCGCGGGGATGTTCCTGTCCCGGCCCAAGGTGTCGGCGGTCACGGTGCTGCTGGGGATATATCAGTGGCTGCTGCTGGTGAGCACGGCGGTCAACAACGGCGACTTTGCCGGGTGGCTGTACGGGGCGGTGAGCGTGGGCCTGTTCTGCCTGCTGATGGAGCTGGGCCTGGGTACCAGCCCACGGGCGCTGACCGGCGGGATGTTCTATCTGCTGGGGGTGCTGGTGGCCGTCAATCTGGTGACGGTGCTGGCGTTTTCCAGCGGCATCGAGATATACAACGTCTATTTTCTGGGCACGGACAACGCAAACGCCCTGTTCATCATCCCCCTGCTGGGCCTGACCGCCCTTTACGGCGGCAGCGCCCGCTGGCCGTGGCCGGTGCAGCTGTGTCTGCTGGCGTTTTTTTCCGCGTCGGTGTATATCACCTGGTCCGCCACGGCGGTGGTGGCCGTCAGCTGCTTTATCGTGCTGTTTCTGCTGGGCCGGGCAAAAAAGTGCCGCCGGTTTCTCCATGTGGGCGTGTTTTTCGGGGTGATCGGGGCGGTCTTTCTGCTGGTGGTGGTTTTCCGGGTGACGGATCGGTTCGCCTTCGTGCTGGAGCGGCTGCTCCACAAGGACGTGACCCTCACCGGCCGGCTGGCGGTGTGGGACACGGCGTGGGGCTATATCGCCCGCAGGCCGTTTATCGGCTACGGCCAGATGACCAGCGGGGCGGCGATGAAGATGCTGTCCGTGTACCACTGCCACGACCTGTTTTTGCAGGCCCTGTTTGAGACCGGCGTGGGCGGACTGGCGGTGTATCTGGCCATACTGGCGCTGCTGATAAAGCCCCTGATGGGCGTCCGGAACCGGCTGGGGGGCTATATGCTGGCGGCGACGCTGTTTTGTCTGCTGCTGGATCTGGTGGTGGAGTCGCCGATCTATCCGCTGCCCTTTTACGGACTGCTGCTGCTGTGCTACCGGGGGCAGGAGGTGACTGCCGCCCTGGAGCCGCCGGAAGAAAAATGAGGCCCTGACAAGAGAAAAAGCGCGTCCCCTTCCAAAAGCGGAAGGGGACGCGCTTTTTATATATATGGTCATTTTTCCGCGAAGGCATCCCGGAGAAAATCGTCTACCTGCTGCTGCGTGTCAAAGCAGCAGATGGCCACCTGGTTGCCCATGGCCCCGGACAGGGCGTCGGGCATCCGGGTGAACAGCCGGGCGTTGGGCAGATACTGCTCCTGCAGCTGGGACAGGGTGAGCGCGTAGTCGCACTCGTCCCGCCGGCCCGCGTACACGCAGTAGCTGTGTCGGCCCGGATAGCTGTGGCGGGCCTGGTCAAAGGCCACCATATCCGCCCAGAGCTGGTATACGTCCGCGCTCTGGCTGAAGTTGAGCATATCCGGGGTGTAGCCCCCCGCCGGACGCATATTCACCTCCAGCGCCACAATGTCCCCGGTCTTGCCCAGACCCTCCTTGTCGGCGGTCAGGCGGAAAAATTCCAGATGGAAAAACCGCCTTGCCGCGCCGAAGGCCCGCAGGGTGGCCCTGCCGGCGGCCTCCACCTCCGGGGGCACATCGCGGTTTACATAATACGAACAAGGCTGGTGCTCGTTCACCATGTCCATGATGGAGGTGGGGGAGATGTGGCTGGCGGCGAAGAGCACCTGGCCGTGGCTGTCGCATATACCGTCGTAGGTGGTGACCACGCCGGGCACAAATTCCTCCATCAGGTAGGGCACAGGGGGCTTTTGGGCGAAGAAGCTGTCCACGTCCCCGTCGCACTTGAGCTTGTAGGTGGCGGCGGCGCCCACACCGCTGTCGGGCTTGACCACCACCGGCCAGCCCACCTGGGCGATGAACTGCCGGGCGGCCTCGGGGGTGGTCACCGGGGCAAACCGGGCCGCGGGGATGCCGGCCTCTTTGTAAAACTGCTTCATCAGGGTCTTGCTCTTGTATTTTTCGATCTCATGGGCCTTCAGGCCGGTGGTCACGTTGAAATCCGTGCGCAGCCGGGCGTCCTGCTCCAGCCAATACTCGTTGTTGGACTCGATCCAGTCGATCCGCCCGTAGCGGAAGGCGAAAAAAGCCACGGCCCGGAACACCTGGTCGTAGTTTTCCAGACTGTCCACCCGGTAGTACTCGGTCAGGGCGGCCCGCAGCTCCGGCCGCAGCTCGTCGTAGGGCGCGTCGCCCACGCCCAGCACCGTGACCCCGTTGCCGGCCAGGCACGCGCAGAAGTGCCAGTATGCCTCCGGGAAGTTGGGAGAGATGAAAACGAAATTCATATGTATGTCCTCCTTATGCCGTATACTGCCAGAGATTGTACAGACTGATGCAGATGATGACGCTCATCAGGCCGATGAAGAGCTTATCCACCGCCCGGCTGTCCATGCGCCTGTTGAGGGCCCGGCCCAGCACGCCGCCGCCCACGCCCCCGGCCACCATCAGGATCAGGGCCTGCCACTGGAAGGGCGGGACTGCCCCGGTGAGCAGCGTCACCAGCAGACTGGACAGCTGGCTGAACAGAATGATGTAAAGGCTGTTGGCCGCGGCCCGCTTGGTGTCCATGCTGAAAAAGTAGAACAGCACCACCAGGTTGATGGGCCCGCCGCCGATGCCGAGAAAGCTGCTCATCAGGCCCAGTCCCAGGCCGATCACCGCGCACAGATACCCGCTCTGCACCTGCCGGCCCCGGATCTTGTCCTTCCTGACCGTGTAGAGCAAAGTGCCCAGGGTGACCAGGGCCAGGCACGCCGCCTGCACCGCGCTGACCGTCTCCGGCCGGGCGGCTGCGGCCTTCACCGCGGAGAAGAGCCGGTTGCCCGCAAGGCCCCCCGCTACCGCCCCCAGGATGAGGGGCACGCCTGTGCCTGCCTGTACCTGCCGCTCGCCGGACAGCGCCGAGCGGCCCACCGAGTAGGCGCTCATGGCCAGCACCGTGCACCCGGACAGAAACTGGATGGCCGCCACGCTCTCCATGTGCAGCAGATCCAGCACGGGCTTGATGATCACGCCCCCGCCGATGCCGCAGATGGCGCCCACCACGCTGGCCAGCAGACTGACCACCAGAAACATCACCACAGGCGCCACCTCTTTCCAGACGTTTTCTTGATAACAATCATCCGATGGCGAAACGCCGCAAGGCGCTGGGCCGCGCCGCTTTGCCATACAATCAATATCATACCCCGTCCACGGCGGAAAAGTCAATCCCCGGCGGGCCCGGCAGGCCGCCAAAGACGGGATATGGTGGATTTTGCCGGGATTTTTCCGGCATATCCGGCCCGGTATGGGCATTTTATACCAAAGTGGAAAAAGCCGTTGCAATCGGAAAAAAACAGCGGTATAATCATTAGAAAATATCATAATTGATATTAGATTAATTCTTCTTATACCTACGCCGCCCTGCGGCGGGAGGGGGTCATGTATGGAAAAGACACAGCAGCTTTACCGGCCGAGCTTTGAGCATGACAGCTGCGGCATCGGCGCGGTGGTGGATATCAAGGGCCGGCCCAGCCGGGCGGTGGTGGACGACGCGCTGAAGATCGTGGAGAAGCTGGAGCACCGGGCGGGCCAGGACGCGTCCGGCGAGACCGGCGACGGCGTGGGGATACTGACCCAGGTGCCCCACCGGTTCTTCGCAAAGGCCGGGCCGGCCTGCGGCATAGAGCTGGGCGGCGCCGGGGACTACGGTGTGGGGATGTTCTTCTTCCCCCAGAACGTGGTGCAGCGCAGCCAGGCCAAAAAGATGTTCGAGGTCATCCTCCAGAAGGAGGGGATGCGCCTGCTGGGATGGCGGGAGGTGCCGGTGTGTCCGGAGATCCTGGGCCAGAAGGCCCGCTCCTGTATGCCCCACATCCTGCAGTGCTTTGTCCAGCGCCCGGCGGACGTGCCCGCGGGCCTGGCCTTCGACAGGCGGCTCTATGTGGCCCGCCGCGTCTTTGAGCAGAGCAACGACAACACCTATGTGGCCAGTCTCTCCTGCCGAACCATCGTCTACAAGGGGATGTTTCTGGTGCATCAGCTGCGCCGGTTTTACCCCGACCTGCAAAGCGAGGACTACCAGTCCGCCATTGCCATGGTGCACTCCCGGTTCTCCACCAACACCACCCCCAGCTGGGAGCGGGCCCATCCCAACCGGTTCATCCTCCACAACGGGGAGATCAACACCATCCGGGGCAACGTGGACCGTATGCTGGCCCGGGAGGAGACCATGAGCTCCGCCGTCATGCGGGAGAATATGGACAAGATCTTCCCGGTCATCAACGGCGAGGGCTCCGACTCAGCCATGCTGGACAACACCCTGGAATTTCTGGTCATGAACGGCATGGAACTGCCCCTGGCCATGATGATCACCATCCCCGAGCCCTGGAAAAACGACAAGATGATCAGCCGGAAGAAGCGGGATCTGTACCGCTACTACGCCACCATGATGGAACCCTGGGACGGGCCGGCGTCCATCCTGTTCTCCGACGGGGAGCTGGTGGGGGCCATCCTGGATCGGAACGGCCTGCGCCCCAGCCGGTACTACCTGACCGACGACGGCCGGCTGATCCTGGCCTCGGAGGTGGGCGTGCTGAACATCCCGGAGGAGCACATCACCGCCAAGAGCCGCCTGCAGCCGGGAAAGATGCTGCTCATCGACACCCGCCGGGGCCGGGTGATGCTGGACGAGGACGTGAAGGACTACTACGCCTCCCGGCAGCCCTACGGCGAGTGGCTGGATCAGCACCTGGTGCGGCTGCAGGATCTGCCCATCCCCAACATGCAGGTGCCCACCCACAGCCAGGTGATGCGGGATCGGCTCTATAAGGCCTTCGACTACACATATGAGGAGGTCAAGGACGTGATCCTCCCCATGGCCCGCACGGCGGCCGAGCCCACCGCGGCCATGGGCAGCGATATCCCCCTGGCGGTGCTGTCGGGCAACTACCCGCCCCTTTTCCACTACTTCAAACAGCAGTTCGCCCAGGTGACCAACCCGCCCATCGACGCCATCCGGGAGGAGTGCGTCACGGACACCACCGTGTACGTGGGCTCCGACGGAAACCTTCTGGAGGAGAGCGCGGAAAACTGCAACGTGTTGCAGATCTCCAACCCCATTCTCACCGGGGTGGAGCTTTTGAAGATCAAGGCCATGCACCGGGACGGCTTCCATGTGGAGACGGTGAGTCTGCTCTACTACAAAAACACCCCCCTGGAGCGGGCCGTGGATCGGCTGTTCATCGCCTGCGACAAGGCATACCGCCACGGGGCCAACGTGCTGGTGCTCTCGGATCGGGGCGTGGATGAAAACCACGTGGCCATCCCGTCCCTGCTGGCGGTGTCCGCCATGGAGCAGCACCTGATCCGCACGAAAAAGCGCACCAGCGTGTCCATCATCCTGGAGAGCGCGGAGCCCCGGGACGTGCACCACTTCGCCCTTCTGCTGGGCTACGGCGCCCGGGCCATCCAGCCGTATCTGGTGCACGAGTGCATCGCCGAGTGCATCCAGCGGGGACTGCTGGACAAGGACGAGCACACCGCCATCAACGATTACAACAAGGCCGTACTGGGGGGCATCGTGAAGATCGCCTCCAAGATGGGCGTGTCCACCATCCAGTCCTACCAGTCTTCCCAGATCTTCGAGGCGGTGGGCATCCGCCAGGACGTGATCGACAAGTACTTCACCAACACGGTCAGCCGGGTGGGCGGCATCGGCATCAAGGAGATGGGCCAGGCGGTGGAATACCACCACAGCCACGCCTTCGATCCCCTTGGTCTGGGGGTGGACACCACCCTCAACAGCGTGGGTTTCCACAAGCTGCGCACCGGGGAGACGGGGGAGAGCCACCTGTTCGACCCGGCCACCATCGTGGCCCTGCGGGAGGCGGTGCAGAAGGGCGACTATGAGCGGTTTTTGCAGTACGCCGCCCTGGCCGACCGGGCCGACCGGCCCCATAATCTGCGGGGGCTGATGGACTTCAACTGGGCCCCGGACGGGGGCATCCCCATCAACCAGGTGGAGAGCGTGGACAGCATCGTCAAGCGCTTCAAGACCGGGGCCATGAGCTACGGCTCCATCTCCAAGGAGGCCCATGAGTGTCTGGCCATCGCCATGAACCGGCTGGGGGGCAAGTCCAACTCCGGCGAGGGCGGCGAGGAACCCGAGCGCCACGGCACGGAAAAGAGCAGCGCCATCAAGCAGGTGGCCTCCGGCCGGTTCGGCGTCACCAGCGAGTATCTGTGCTCCGCCCAGGAGATCCAGATCAAAATGGCCCAGGGCGCCAAGCCCGGCGAGGGCGGGCATCTGCCCGGAAAGAAGGTATATCCCTGGATCGCCCGCACCCGGTACTCCACCCCCGGCGTGAGCCTTATATCGCCCCCGCCTCACCACGATATCTACTCCATCGAGGATCTGGCGCAGCTGATCTACGATCTGAAAAACGCCAACCGGGACGCACGCATCAGCGTAAAGCTGGTCAGCGAGGCGGGGGTGGGCACCATCGCCTGCGGCGTGGCCAAGGCCGGCGCACAGGTGGTGCTCATCTCCGGCTACGACGGCGGCACCGGCGCCTCCCCCAGAAACTCCATCCAGAACGCCGGCCTGCCCTGGGAGCTGGGACTGGCGGAGACCCACCAGAACCTGATCGCCAACGGCTTGCGCCAGCGGGTGATCCTGGAGACGGACGGCAAGATGATGACTGGCCGGGACGTGGCCATCGCGGCCATCCTGGGGGCGGAGGAATTTGGCTTTGCCACCGCGCCGCTGGTGGCCATGGGCTGCGTGATGATGCGGGTGTGCAATCTGGACACCTGCCCGGCGGGCATCGCCACCCAGAACCCGGATCTGCGCTGCCGGTTCGCGGGCAAGCCCGAGTACGTGATGAACTTCATGCGCTTCGTGGCCCAGCAGCTCAGAGAGATCATGGCCAAGCTGGGCGTGGCCACGGTGGATGAGCTGGTGGGGCGCACGGAGCTGCTGCGCCAGCGCACCGACCTGGCCGACCCCCGGGCCATGTCCATCGACCTGTCCGGCATCCTGGCCCGGTGCCAGCGGGAGAGCAACGCCGTCCACCATGAGACGGCGGCGGATTACGACTTCCATCTGGAAAAGACCATCGACCTGGGCACGCTGCTGCCGGCCTTCAAAAAGACCCTGAAGGACGGCTCGCCCAAGCATGTGAGCGTGGAGGTGTCCAGCACCAACCGAACCTTCGGCACCATCCTGGGCTCGGAGATCACGAAAAAATTCGGCAGCTCCCTTCCCGACGACACGGTGCTCATCGACGCCCGGGGCGGCGGCGGCCAGTCCTTCGGCTCCTTCCTGCCCCACGGCATGACCGTGCGCCTGACCGGGGACAGCAACGACTATTTCGGCAAGGGTCTGTCCGGCGGCAAGCTGATCGTCAAAACGCCGGAGAACAGTCCCATCAACCCCGGGGAGAACATCATCATCGGCAACGTGGCCCTGTACGGCGCCACCTCCGGCGAGGCCTACATCAACGGCATGGCGGGCGAGCGCTTCTGCGTGCGCAACTCCGGCGCGAAGGCGGTGGTGGAGGGCGTGGGCGACCACGGCTGCGAGTACATGACCGGCGGGTGCGTGGTGATCCTGGGCTCCACCGGCAAGAACTTTGCCGCGGGCATGTCGGGGGGCATCGCCTACGTGATGGACGAGCGCCACGAGCTGTACCTGCGGCTCAATAAGGACATGGTGACCATGAGCGGCGTCACCGCCAAGCACGACGTGGCCCAGCTCAAGGCCATGATCCAGGCCCACGTGGAGGCCACCGGCTCCGCCCGGGGCCGGACGGTGCTGGAGAATTGGGAGGAGATGCTGCCTCTGTTCAAGAAGATCACCCCCAACGACTACAGCAAGATGCTCGCCGCCATCGCCCAGCTGGAGGAGAAGGGCATGCCCCGGCAGCAGGCGGAGCTGGAGGCGTTCTATAACGTGCAGAAAGGCGGGATGTGACATGGGAAAGCCCACGGGATTTATGGAATACAATCGGGCAGAGCGGCCTGTGGCCGCCCCGGAGCAGCGGGGAACGAGCTTTGACGAGTTCCACGGAAAGCTCCCCCTCCAGGAGCGCCAGATCCAGGGCGCCCGGTGCATGAACTGCGGCGTGCCCTTCTGCCAGTCGGACTTCGGCTGCCCGCTGCACAACCTGGTTCCGGAGTGGAACGACGAGGTGTTCCACGGCAACTGGGAGCACGCCCTGGATCGGCTTTTGAAGACAAACAACTTTCCCGAGTTCACCGGCCGGGTGTGCCCGGCGCTGTGCGAGTCGGCGTGCGTGTGCGGCCTTTACGGGGACGCGCCCGTCACCGTGCGGGACAACGAGCTGGCCGTCATTGAGTACGCCTATGACCACGGTCTGATCGCCCCCAGGGTGCCGGAGGTACACACCGGCAAGCAGGTGGCGGTGGTGGGCTCCGGCCCGGCGGGCCTGGCCGTGGCGGATCAGCTCAACCACCGGGGCCACACGGTGGTGGTCTTTGAGCGGGACGACCGGCCCGGCGGCCTTTTGATGTACGGCATCCCCAATATGAAGCTGAACAAGTCCGTGGTGGAGCGGCGTCTGGCCCGGATGGAGGCGGAGGGCGTCACCTTTGTCACCGGCTTCGAGGCGGGCGCCGGCGGTACGGCCGAGCGGCTGCGCCAGGAGTATGACGCGGTGGTGCTCTGCTGCGGCGCCCGGGCTGCCCGAACGGTGCCACTGGAGGGGGAGAGCGGCGGCGTGGTACAGGCGCTGGACTACCTGACCGAGAGCACCAAGGCCCTGCTGGACAACCGGGAGAGCGCCTTTTCCGCCAAGGGTAAGGACGTGGTGGTCATTGGAAACGGCGACACCGCCACCGACTGCGTGGCCACCGCCATCCGCCAGGGGGCGGTGAGCGTCAAGCAGCTTGTGCGAAAGCCCGCCCCGGCAGGCGGGGCGCGGGTGTGGCCCTACCACGCCCGGTCGGGCGCGCCGGACTACGGCCAGGAGGAGGCCATCGCCAAATTCGGCGCCGATCCCCGGCTCTATGAGACGGTGGCAAAAAAGCTGCTGACGGACGAGAAGGGGGCGCTCTCCGGCCTTCAGATCGAGACGGCCGGCCAGAGCGGCGCCATACCGGCCCAGCTTCTGCTGGTGGCGGCGGGCTTTTCCGGGGCGGAGGCGCCGGTGGCGGAGGCCTTCGGCTTGACCCTGGACGGAAAGGGCCGCGTCCCCACGGGGACGGACGGCTTCTCCACGGCGGCGGAGGGCGTATTCACCGCCGGGGATATGCACCGGGGCGCCAGCCTGGTGGCCACGGCCATCGCCGAGGGCCGGGCCTGCGCCAAGGCGGTGGACGCCTATTTGGAGGG
The DNA here is from genome assembly GCA_947591105.1 of uncultured Oscillospiraceae bacterium. Lineage (GTDB taxonomy): Bacteria > Bacillota > Clostridia > Oscillospirales > Oscillospiraceae > CAJOIG01. Next base: position 10,602 of record CANQDL010000016.1, on the reverse strand, counting down.
ATATACGAACCTGTGAGGGGGTTATATGGTCAGAGCGCGCCGCATTTCGCGGCGCGCTCTGGTTTTTGTTATTCCAGGACATCGTAGGTCTGGGTGAACTGCTCTCTGGCCACGAAATTGAACGTGGCGTCCGTGACGCGCCCGTCCCTGTCCCGGGTCAGGTCGTAAAACACCACCACCGCGTCCGACGGGGCGGTCAAGGGCGCGCCCCACAGGGTGGCGGAGAAATAGCGGTGGGGGTCGTCCTTGTGGATGCGCAAAAGGCCCCGCTCCAGGAGAAAGGCCATCCCGTCGGTGACGGGCTCTCCCACCTGCCAGGCGGTCAGGGGCACAGGCCGCTGGACATAGGCGCCGTCCGGCAGCCGGTCATGGTGCTGGAGGAAATAGTCCCGTGTGTTGGGATAGGGCATACCGCCGCTGTCCAGCTTCACAAAGTCCCCGGGCTGGGCGAGCTGGCCCATGCCGCCGGTGGCCTCTCGGGAGAACACCTCGTATGTCCCGTCCGGCCGGCGGCGGAGAAGGCCCCGCTCCAGCAGCTGCGCTTCCAGCGGATGATCCTCCCCCAGGGGGAAGGCTGTGACGGGCGTGGGTGATTTTTTGATGATCCGCATGGGACGCGCCGCTCCTTTCCGATCCCCCATGCCGGGGCGGGATAGCAGGTCAGTTTATCTTCAGTGTTTCCCAGAGGGAGTTGATGTAATCCAGCAGCTCCCCGTCCAGATTCCGGTAGGCGTAGGTGTTGTACTGGGCCGCGAAGTCGTCCCAGCCCGGGTAGAGGATGGCCATGGCGTCCTCGCCCATCTCGTCGATGTAGTCCTGGTTTTCATACACCAGGGTGTTGGGGGAGGCGTACCAGGTATACTCGGCGTTGGCGATGGCGGGCTCCTGGGAGAGCATGTAGTTGATGAAGATCTCCGCAAGCTGCTTGTTCTGGCAGCAGGAGGGCACGCACATGGCGTCGATATAGAAGTTGGTGGGATCGGGGTAATAGAACCGCAGATCCACCGTGTCCGCCTGGGCGTCCAGCATGGTGAAGTAGTCCCCCGCGTAGTAGGCCGCCACGGCGCCCTCGCCGGATTCCATCATGTTATAGACCTCGTCCATCACATAGCTCTTCACCAGGGGCCGCTGGGCCAGCAGATCGTCCAGGGCGCTCTGCCAAAGGCTCCGGTCTGTGGTGTTCACGTCCATGCCGGCCCGGTACATGGCCGTGCCGAAGGCGTCCCGGGAGTTGTTGAACTGGAGGATCTGGCCGGCGTACTTTTCGTTCCACATCAGATCCCAGCCGGACGCGTCCGCCTCGTCCACCGCGTTGGCGTTGTAGATCACCCCCACGATGCCGTAGGCGTAGGGCACGGAATAGGCGTCGTCCGGGTCGTAGTAGAGCCCGTGGAAGTCGTCGGAGATATACTGGTAATTGGGGATGTTGTCAAAGTCCAGGGGCAGGAGCATATCCTCCTCGATCATCCGGGCGATCATGTAGTCGGAGGGGATGACCACGTCGTAGCGCACCGCGCCGGAACTGAGCTTTGCGTACATGTCCTCGTTGGAGGCGAAGGTGGTGTAGTTCACCTGCACCGGCCGGCCGTATTCCTCCTGATACCAGCGCTCAAATTCCTTGACCACGTCCATGGAGCCCTCGGAGCCGTCGGAGATGTACTCGCCCCAGTTGTAGACGTTGAGCACCTGGGGCTTGTTGTCCGTCTCGGTGACGGCAAAGACGATGGCCGCCGCCACCGCCACCAGGGCCAGAGAGCCGCCGCAGGCGTAGAGGATGCGCTGCTTCCGAGGATCTGCGGGGGGCTTGCCAGCGGCGGCCCGCTTGGCCCGCCGGGCGGCCCGGAGCTTCTGGCTGTCCTCGCTGTCGGTGAGATTGGACAGCAGCAGCAGCGCCAGTATGACGAAGAAGATGAGCGTCGCCAGGGCGTACATGTCCGGGGTGACCGTCTTTTTCGTCATGTTGTAGATGCGGATGGGCAGGGTCTGAAAGCCGGTGCCGGTGGTGAAGTAGCTGATGACGAAGTCGTCCAGGGACAGGGTGAAGGCCATAATCATGCCGGTGACGATGGCGGGCATGATCTCCGGCAGCTCCACCTTCCAAAAGGCCTTCCAGGGGGTGCAGCCCAGATCCATGGCGGCCTCCGGCAGGGACTTATCCATCTGCCGCAGACGGGGCAGCACCTGCAATATCACATAGGGCAGGCAGAAGGTGATGTGGGCGATGAGCAGGGTGATGAAGCTCAGGCTGGCGGCAAAGCCGAAAAGGCGGCTGGCGAACACGAACATGAGCATCATGGAGATGCCGGTGATGATGTCCGGGTTGATCATGGGGATGTTGGTGACCATGTCCAGGGCTGAGCGCAGGTATTTTGAGCGCATCCGGTGGATGCCCACGGCGGCGGCGGTGCCCATGACGGTGGACACCCCCGCGGCGCACACCGCCAGCACCAGGGTGTTGCGCACGGTCTTGAGGGTCTCCGTGTCCCGGAAAAGCTCCCTGTACCACTTCAGGGAGAAGCCGGAGAACACCGAGAGGCTCCGGGCCTCGTTGAAGGAGAACAGCAGCAGGATGGCGATGGGGGCGAACAGAAACACGAACATCAGCGCGGTGAAGATCTTGGAAGCTCTTTTCATGCCGCCGCACCTCCGTAAGTGTATTTGCTGGTGAGATGGCGCATCACCGCCATGGCCGCCAGCAGCGCCACCATGAGGATGAAGGCGATGGCTGCGGCAAAGTGCAGGTTGTTGGCGGTATACTGGCCCTCGATGGCGTCGCCCAAGAGGAAGAACATCCCGTCGCCCAGCTTTTGGGAGATATAGAACGTGCTGATGGAGGGGATGAGCACCATGGTCACCCCGTTGACCACCCCGGGCATACTCAGGGGCAGGATCACCCGCCGGAGCACGCCCACCGGGGCGCAGCCCAGATCCCGGGCCGCCTCGATCAGACGGTGATCCATCTTGGCCATGATGGAGTACAGGGGCAGGATCATATAGGGCAGGTAGTCGTAGACCATGCCGATGACCACGGCGGTCTCCGTGCCGATGATGTGCACCCGGCCCAGATGCAGGCCGGCCAGGAAGTTGTTGAGGATGCCGGTGTCCTGCAAAATGGTCATCCAGGCGTAGGTGCGGATGAGGAAGTTCATCCACATGGGGATCATGATGAGGGTCATCATGGTCTTTTGTGCCTTGGGGGAGGCCCGGGAGATGATGTAGGCCAGGGGATAGCCCAGCAGTAGGCACACCACCGTGGAGATGGCCGCCAGCTTCAGGGAGCGCCAGGAGATGAGCAGGTATGTGCGCACTTCACGGCCGGCGCCGTCCTCCCCCGCCACAGAGGAGGTGGCGGTGAAGAACCGGGTGATGTTGGCCGTGGTGAAGCGGAAGCTGTTGTCGGTGAAGGCGTAGTAGGCCACGAAGGCCAGGGGCACCAGGATGAATACCACCGCCCACAGTTCATAGGGGGAGGCGGCGATCCCGGTCACCAGATTGCGGCGGGTGGTCTTTTTTGTCATTCCGACCCCTCGCTTTCCGCGTCGGACAGCTCGTCGAACTCGTTGGAGAAGCTGGCGTAGTCCCCGTACAGGCCGGAGTACTCGCTCTTTTTCATGATGTGGATGGCGTCGGGCTCGATGTACAGGCCGATGTGTTCCCCCTCGGCCACGAAGTCGGTGGTCTGGATCATCCACTTGAAGCCGCCGATGTCCACGATCACCTCGTAGTGCACCCCCATGAAGGTGACGGAGGTGACGGTGCCCTGGAGCATACCCTTGCCGGCCGGGACGATGTCCACGTCCTCGGGCCGCACCACCACGTCCACCGGCTCGCTGGGGGCGAAGCCCCCGTCCACGCAGGCGAAGGTGTGGCCGGAGAAGGAGACGGACTTATCACGGAGCATGATCCCGTCCACGATGTTGCTCTCGCCGATGAAGTCCGCCACGAAGGCGTTTTTCGGCTCGTTGTACACGTCCTGGCTGGAGCCGATCTGCTGGATGCGGCCCTCCGACATGACCACGATGGTGTCGGACATGGACAGGGCCTCCTCCTGGTCGTGGGTGACGAAGATGAAGGTGATGCCCGTGGCCTTCTGGATGTTCTTCAGCTCCTGCTGCATGTCCTTGCGCAGTTTCAGATCCAGGGCCGCCAGCGGCTCGTCTAAGAGCAGTACCCGGGGCTTTCCCACCAGGGCCCGGGCGATGGCCACCCGCTGCTGCTGGCCGCCGGACAGGCTGGTGACGGAGCGGTGCTCAAAGCCCTTGAGCGCCACCATGGCGAGCATCTCCTCCACCCGGGTCTCGATCTCCTCCCGGGGGACTTTGCGCTCCCGCAGGGGGAAGGCCACGTTCTCAAATACGTTCAGGTGGGGGAACAGAGCGTAGCGCTGGAATACCGTGTTCACGTTGCGCTTGTGGGGCGGCACGTCGTTGATGCGCTGACCCATGAACAGTACGTCCCCGCTGTCCGGCGTCTCGAACCCGCCGATCAGCCGCAGGGTGGTGGTCTTGCCGCAGCCGGAGGGGCCCAGAAGGGTGATGAACTCGTTGTCGTAGATGTCCAGACTGATGTTGTCCAGCACCACCTCGCCGTCAAAGCTCTTTGTGATGTTCCGCAGCTCGATGATCTTGTCCATGGCGACCTCCAAGATAAAAAACAAGTGGAACGTGCTTGGGCACATTCCACTTGCGTCATGTACGGTTTTCCGCCGCCGTCCGACGGTGACCGCCCCAATGGATTTTAGAGTTTTTCGAAAGCAAAGACGCCTTGCCCTACTCTTACTGACCATTTTACAAGTTTGTGTGCCGCCCCGGCACCGGTTATAAAGTAACCAACTTATAAAACTTGAGCCCTGGGCCCGCAGGCCCAACTCAATCAATAAGGCAGCTTGCAGCTGCCAGCCGCTGACGCGGCGCTCGGCATTCGACCCGGCTGTCCGTGTGGCCTTGGCCGTTATGGGGATAACGGCGGTCGTATCTTGCTTTGGAAAGACTTTTTTGATCCTCCAATTGAGACGGCTATCATTCTAACAAGAGTGGGGGCTGTTGTCAAGGGATAAATCGAATTATGGCAAATTTGCGGAGAGAAAGACGATCATCGCTTATATGTGACGCTCACGCCCTTGCTGTCGTAGGCGCTGGTGTAGGTCTTTCCGTTTTTCGTCACGCACCGCACCGTGAAGCGGTAGGTCGTGCCGCTCTTGGGGCTTTTCCAGGTGTAGCTGGTGGACGTGGTGTCGGCGATCTTCGTCCACTTGCCGTTTCCGATCTTATAGAACACCCGGTACTTGGCCGCTCCCGTCACCTTCCCCCAGGTGATCTTGATCCCTCCGGTTGTCTTGACCGCCTTGGAGATCTTGGGCGCGGCGACGTAGGTCAGACTCTTGCCCTTGCTGTCATAGGCGCTGGTGTAGCTCTTGCCGTTTTTCGTCACACACCGCACGGTAAAGCTGTACTTTGTGCCGCTCTTTGCCTTCGTCCAGGTATAGCTGGCGCCGGTGGTGTCGCCGATCTTCGTCCACTTGCCCTTGCCGGTCTTATAGAACACCCGGTACTTGGCCGCCCCCTTCACCTTGCTCCAGGTGATCTTCACCCCGGAGGCGGTGTTGGAAACCTTGCCCAGCTTGGGCGCGGCGATATAGGTCAGGCTCTTGCCGGTCTTGTCGTAGGCGCTGGTAAAGCTGTTGCCGTCCTTGGACACGCACCGGACGGTGAAGGTGTACTTTGTGCCGCTCTTTGCCTTCGTCCAGGTATAGCTGGTGGAGGCGGTGGTGGCGATGCGGATCCACTTGCCCTTGTTTTTATAGTAGACCGCGTACTTGGCCGCGCCGGAGACCTTGCCCCAGGCGATCTTCACGCCGGAGGCGGTGTTCTGCACCTTGCTGATCTTGGGGGTGGACAGATTTCCCGCGGGCTGGCTCGGGGCGGGGGTGACCGCCGGGGTGGGCTGCGCCGCCGGAGCGGCGGTGGGCACTGCCGGGGCCTGGGTGGGCGCCGGCGTGGCTGTGGCGGAGGAGGGCTGCACCTGATAGGCGAAGACGGCGCTCATGCCGCCGAAGCTGACGGTGGCGGTGCGGCTGCCCACAGTCCAGGCGTCAAAGCCGGAGAGCGTATACTCCCCCGGGGAGAGAATCCGGCTGTCCCGCTGGTAGTTGGCGGTGACGGTCATGCCGTCGGTGCTCACGCTCTCGCCGTAGGCGTAGACCGTCCGGGACGGGGGCGTGACGGTCAGGGAGCGCAGCGGGTTGGCCAGGGCCTTGCGCCGCACGATCAGGGCGCTGTCCTGGGTGCGGATATAGCTTATATACAGGTAATTCCCGTCGGAGGACAGGGTGATGTTTTGGGCCTGGCTGTCCACCCGGGTGCCCTCCTGGCGCCAGACGTCCTGGGCCGGCTCGTACTGATAGACGTAGACATAGCCGCCTTCCCGGGGGGGAGAGCCCAGCATATAGAGATTGCCCTGCACGACGGCCAGCTTTGGATCAAAGCACACCAGGGCGTTGGATCTGTGGGCCGTCCAGCCGGCGCCGTCGTACGTGTGCACCACGGCGCTGCTGCCGTCGGCGGTCACCACGGCCAGCTGCCCGTTCAGATCGACGATGCTGTAGCTGCTGCCCGCCATGTCATTCTGAGAGATCGGGGTAAAGCTGCCGTCGGCGTTGCGCCGGTATACCATGATCGCGTTGTTGTTGCTGGCGCTGCGGGCGGCGAGATAGGTCACCCCATCAACGCTGGCTATCTGGGGATTGCCGCCGAGGCCGGTAAAGTAGTCGCCCATGGACTCCAGCGTGCCGCCGTTGAGCCGCAGGAGCCGGCAGACGCTGCTGCTGTTCCCGACGCAGACGATGTAGAGCTGCCCGTCTTGGCTCTGGACGGAGAAGGAGCTGACTTCCCAGTCGTAGGTGGCCACGTCGGCCCAGACACTGCTGGCCGGATCAAAGCTGCGCAGCCGCAGATGGCCGCCGTAGCTGCAATAGGCCAGGTACAGCTTCCCCTCATGGGGTGTCAGGGTGAATTCCGCGCCGGCCATGATCGTCTCGATGTTCCAGGAGCCGCCTGTCTGGCTCCAGGCGGAGCCGGTGTAGCGGTACATGGCCACGGCGCCGTTCTGGCAGGCGGCCATGTACTGGACGCCTCCGGCGCTGGCGGTGGCGAGGGAGCGCTGGGTGTCGCCCTGGCCGGACGTGCCGGCAAAGCCGGTGTCGTCCCAGGTGTCGTAGTTCTCTTTGGCCGGGATGATCACGTCGCAGGTCATCTGGCTGCCCGAAGTGCGCACGTTCTGGATGACGATGCAGGAGTTGCTGCCGTCGTCAAAGGTGAGCGCGCCATCGGCCAGGGAGGCGTTGGGATCGGCGGAACCGATGGAGGTGCGGCCCGCGGCGGGGGAGAGGAAGGCGTTCTGAACGGCGGCCATTTGGTCGGAGGAGAGCGGGTCGGGGCGGAACACGTATATCCCGGTACGGCCGTGGTAATTGCTGAGCGCGTCAACGGTGGTGTTCACCCGGTAGACGATGAGCCCGGACTGGCCCTCGCCGAGATAGGAGCTGATCTTGGCGTCCAGGGTGTTCTCCCCGGTGATGTCGGCCGCGTTTTTCCGGCGCATCTCCACCACGAAAAACTCCTTTTCGTTCAGGGGGGACTTGAGGATATAGGCCTGACTGCCGCCGTCGCCGGGGGCGTTGAGGGTCAGCGTCATGCTGTCGGTGACGGTGTCCAGATGCACCCAGTTCTGGCAGTACATCCGCAGATAGGCCAGGGGCCAGGAGGGATACAGGGAGGAGGAGGCCATGATGTCCCAGGTGAATACAGGGTGGCCGGTGCCGCCGCTCTCGTAGAGATCCGGGAAGCCCAGGGTGTGCAAAAACTCGTGGGCGATCACCCCCGACTTGCCGGGGATGCCCTGATTCAGGCCGGGGATGCCCTGATCCAGGATGCGGTACGTGTTGAGCATGTTGTAGGGGCTGATGGGCAGCCCGGAGATCTTCTCCAGGCCGGGGTAGTTGCTCTTATGGGCGTGATAGGACGCGCTGCCGGATTCGGTGTCTGTGCCGCCGCCCTGGAGGATGACGGTCACATTGTCCACATAGCCGTTGTGATCCAGATCCAGGCAGGAGGCGTCCACGTTGATGTCTTTGATGTCTTTGATGATGGCCTCGATGATGGTGGAGTCGATATTGCCGTTGGCGGCGGCGGAGCTGCAGGGGATGCAGGTGGCCCTGATGGTGCCGCTGGAGGCGTCGTACTGGGGGAAGAGATTCAGCACCTGGAGCTTGCCGCCGGAGATGGTGCGCATATAGTTGGTGAAGGAACGGCCCTGGGAGCCGTCATAGATCCTCATGAGCTGGGACACTTTGCCGGCGTTGGTAAAATAGTTGTCCTCCTGATCCTGGAAGTAGGCAAAGAGCACCAGATTGGCAAAATTCTTCCCCGCCGTGCTGACGGAGTAATATGCGGGCGCCTCGTCCTCGGCGGTCAGATCGACGGTCTCGGGCTCCTCGGTGGCCTCGGGAACCGCCGTCAGTGCGGGTTCGGGGGTGAGAACAGGTTCCTCCGTGGCCACGGGCACGTCGGAGGCCACGGGCACGTCGGTGACTTCGGGCAGGTCGGTGACTTCGGGCGCGTCGGGGGTCGCGGGCACGTCGGTGGCCACGGGCAGGTCGGTGACTTCGGGCACGTCGGTGGCTTCGGGCACGTCGGTGACTTCGGGCACGTCGGTGACTTCGGGCACGTCGGTGGCTTCGGGCACGTCAGTGGCCTCGGGCGCGTCGGTGGCTTCGGGTGCTTCGGTAGCCTCGGGTACCGGTGTTTCCTGAATGTCGGGCTCCGTGCCCTCCGCCAGGGCCGGAACGCAGCAGGAAAAGACCGTCAGAACGGCCAGCAGCAGACACAGCGCGCGTTTTTTCATGGGATCAGGTTCCTTTCGGTGCTTCTGGGCGCGGCCTCGGCCGTGCCCGGGAGAGGGCCGGAGAACGTCCGGCGGTCATAACCTCTCACCATACAATATATCTTATTTTACAGCACTCTGCAAGGTTTTTCCGCGGAGAGAAAGAAAATGACCCCGGCGCTGGGCGCCGGGGTCATGGGATCTTATGTCAGCGGTTCGTCTTTTTCCTTCCCGCCGCCGTCAGCAGCAGCGCGCCTGCGCACAGCGCCAGCAGAATGGCGTACAGCGCCAGAGGCGTCTCGTCCGCCGTGGGAGGAGCGCCGGCCGCCGCTGTGGGGGCCGGGCTGGCCGTGGGCTCCGGCGTGGCTGTGGGAGCCGGACTGGGGGAGGGGGCCAGGATGATGAAGTTCATCTCGGCGGTGAGGCCGGAGTAGCTGTTGATGCCGGTGATCACCGCGGTGGCGGTGCCGGGCAGGGTGTTGTTGCGATAGGAAACGGTGTAGTCCGTCCCCGCCGTCAGGGTCTTGCCGTCCACGGTCACGGTGACAGCCGGGGTGACCGGCTGGCCGGTGCAGGCCTGGTCGGCGATGGCGCTCACGCTCATGCTGGGCGTGACCACGGCGAACAGGGAGAACAGATCGGAGGAGAAGGTGAGCTTGTTGCCCTCCACCCGGGAGGGGATGGTCTCCACCTGGCCGTTGTGCACCCGGATCACGCTCACCAGCCCGCCGGCCATGCCGTCCGGCAGCAGGGTGGAGAACTCCACGGCGGAGGCGGTCTGCTCGATGCAGCCGGCGGCGGCGCCGTTGACCTTCAGGGGGATGGAGATGTCCAGCCAGCGCAGGGCCTGCCTGCCCGCGCCCAGAAGCTGGGAGGATTCCTCCGGCGGGGTGATGTCGCTGATCTCCAGACTGGCCTCCAGCTGCACGTTGTTCCCAGCCGCCGCGATGGCCTGGCGCGCGTCCTCGGACACGCCGGTCACCTGGCCGCCCGAGGCGATCTGGTTTTTGATGCTGTCCAGGGTGGAGTTCAGGTTGGCGTCGTTGGTGGAGAGCGTCACCTCCGGCGTGGGTACCGGTGTGGGCTCGGGAGAGGGCTCCGGCGTGGGTACCGGCGTCGGTTCGGGCGTGGGCTCCGGAGTGGCCGTGGGTTCTGCGGTGGGCTCGGTGGTCGGTTCCGCCGTAGGTTCGGCCGTGGGTTCGGCTGTGGGCTCCGGAGTGGGTTCAGCCGTGGGCTCGGCGGTCGGTTCAGCCGTAGGCTCCGCTGTGGGTTCGGCGGAGGGCTCCACAATGCCCGGGTCGTCCATTCCACCGTCACCGGAGGGCGCCTGGGTGGGCGCCGGTGTGGCAGTCGGTTCCGGAGTCGGTTCAGGCGTGGGCTCAGGCGTGGGTTCCGGAGTCGGCTCAGGTGTGGGTTCGGGCGTGGGCTCGGGCGTCGGTTCCGGAGTCGGCTCAGGTGTCGGTTCCGGAGTCGGCTCAGGTGTCGGTTCCGGAGTAGGCTCGGGCGTGGGTTCCGGCGTAGGTTCCGGCGTGGGTTCGGGTGTCGGTTCCGGTGTGGGCTCGGGAGTAGGCTCGGGCGTGGGTTCCGGAGTCGGTTCAGGAGTAGGCTCCGGCGTGGGCTCGGGCGTGGGCTCGGGCGTGGGCTCCGGTGTCGGTTCAGGAGTCGGTTCCGGAGTCGGTTCCGGAGTCGGTTCCGGGGTCGGTTCCGGCGTCGGTTCCGGCG